>NZ_BAAAXG010000028.1:373269-746539 GCF_039535475.1 Streptomyces showdoensis
CGCCGTCTCGGCGAGGGCCGCGAGCTCCGCGAGGGAGTTCTCCGCGTCCTGCACCGTCCCCGAGGTCCACACACCGACCAGCACGACGCGCTCGAGGCGCAGCTGGCGGTACTCGACCTCGGTGACGTCCTCGAGCTCGGTGGAGAGGCCGGCGACACGGCGCAGGGCCGCGCGCTCGGAGCGGTCGAACTGGTCGCCGTCCCGCTCCCCGTCGATCTCGTGGCTCCAGGCGACGTCCTCTTCCATCAGGGCATCGGCCCGAAGGCTCTCGGTGCGGTTCGTCTCCGCGAAGCTCTGCTTGTCCTGGGAAGGGGATGAAGAGGAGGTCATTTGATCCTTACGTCGAAGGGGAAGTCGTCACGGAAAAATCCGTCACGGCAGTCACAACGCGTGACGTCCCGGAAGAATTCCCGGGGTCCGGCCGCGCCGCCGACCAGAAGATGGTGACACGGCCGGACCGGGCCCGTCATCCCGGTTTCACGGCCGTGGCGCGCGGCTGTGCCAGTCGGGGTGGCCCGGCATGGGCGGGGTCTTCGCCGCGTAGAGCCAGTCGGCGAAGAACCGGGTCAGGTCGCGGCCGGAGATCCACTCGGCGAGCGCGATGAAGTCCTTGGTGCCCGGCGTGCCGTCCTGGTGCTCGCTCACCCAGGTGCGCTCCAGGCGCTGGAAGGCCTCGGTGCCGATCTCGTGGCGCAGCGCGTACAGCGCCAGGGCGGCCCCGTCGTAGACGACGGGGCGGAAGAGGCTGATCTTCTCCCCCGGCTCCGGCGGCTTGGGCGCGGCCGGCGGGCCGCCGTCCGCGCGCCACTGGTCGGAGGCCCCGTAGGCGGCCTTCATGCGCCGCTCCAGGGTGGGCCCGCCCTTCTCCTCGGCGTACAGCGCCTCGTACCAGGTGGCGTGACCCTCGTTGAGCCACAGGTCGGACCAGGTGCGGGGCGAGACGCTGTCGCCGAACCACTGGTGGGAGAGCTCGTGGACCATGATCGAGTCGACGTACCAGTCGGGCAGGCCCGGCTCGGTGAACAGGCCGCGCTCGAAGAGGGAGAGGGTCTGGGTCTCCAGCTCGAAGCCGGTGTCGGCGTCGGCGACGAGCACCCCGTAGGTCTCGAAGGGGTACCCGCCGAGCCGCTTCTCCAGCCATTCGAGGTGGCCGGGGGTGCGGCGCAGCCAGGGCTCCAGGAGCTCGCGGTCGGCGGTGCGCACGACGTCCCGGAGCTTGAGGCCGTGCGGGCCCTGCCGGTGCACGACGGTCGATTCGCCGATGGAGACCTGGGCGAGCTCGGTGGCCATGGGGTGGGCGGTGCGGTACGTCCAGGTGGCGGTCGCGCCCTTGCGGACGCGGCTCTCGGGCAGGCCGTTGGCGACGGCGGTGAGGGCGTTGGGGGCGGTGATCCGGAAGGTGAAGAAGGCCTTGTCGGAGGGGTGGTCGTTGGAGGGGAAGACCCGGTGGGCGGCGTCGGCCTGGTTGGCCATGGCGAGGCCGTCGCCGGTGCGGACCCAGCCGCCGCTGTCGGCGGGCCCGCGGGGGTCGCTGGTGTGGGTGACGGCGATCTCGACGGCCTCGCCGCGGTCGACCGGGCGGGCGGGGGTGATCACCAGGTCCTCGCCGCTGCTCTCGTAGGCGGCGGGTTCGCCCTCGACGGTGACGGCGGAGACGGTGCCGTGGGTGAAGTCGAGGTTGATCCGGTCCAGGTCGCCGGTGGCCAGCGCCTGGATCCGGGTGACGGCCGCCAGCGGCGCGGTGTTGCGGCCGGGGTAGGTGAGGGAGATGTCGTACGAGAGGACGTCGTAGCCGGGGTTGCCCAGCTGCGGGAAGAGCGGGTCCCCGATGCCGAGCGGCGCGGCCGGCGGCAGGGCGGCGGCGACGAGTCCGGCGGAGAGGGCGACGAGGACGGCGGAGCGCAGCACGCGCGCGCGGGCACGCGCGCGGGGCGACGGGGGGCGGGGCGTGCGGGAGGGGAGCGGCATGGGCTACGGCTACCAGGGCGCGGGCCGCTCCCCGGGGCGGCGCGCGCGCCCGCCACCCGAAGGGGTCAGGGCTGTGGTGACGCGGGGTGCCGGGCGCGGCTCACGTCGTACACCCCGGGCACGTCCCGCATGGCGCGCATGAGGGCGGGCAGCCCGGCGGCATCGGGGAGTTGGAGGGTGTACGTGTGGCGGACCCGCTGTTCGCTGGGGGGCTCGACGGTGGCGGCGACGACGGCGGCGCCCTCGGTGGCGATGGCCTCGGTGAGGTCGGCGAGCAGCCGGGGCCGGCCGAAGGACTCGGCGACCAGGGTGACGCGGCAGGCGGCGGTGTCGCCCCAGTGGACGGTGACGGGCGCGCGCCCGAGCCGCCGCATGGCGTCGGCGGAGGCGCAGGCGGTGCGGTGCACGGTGACGGCGCCGCCGCGCACGACGAAGCCGGTGATCTCGTCGGGGGGTACGGGGGTGCAGCAGCCAGCGGGGCGCACGGCGGGGGTCTCGGTGCCGGGCAGCTCGGCGCGCAGCCGGGTGCCGGAGCGCCGGTCGGCGGTGACGCCCACGGCGGGGCGGGGGGCCGCGGCGGGGATCTTGGCGGCCTCCGGGTGGGTCCGGAGCCAGCCGGTGATGGCGATCCGGGCGGCGGGGGTGCGGGCGTGGTCCAGCCACTGCGGCGAGGGCCCGGAAGCGGTGTCCTGGGCGAGCAGCGGCTGGACGGTGTCGCCGTCCTGGAGGACGGTGCTCAGGGGCGCGAGCCGGCCGTTGACCCGCGCCCCGAGACAGCTGTGGGCGGCTTCGCCGTGCTGGGCGTAGGCGGCGTCGACGCAGGTGGCGCCGGCGGGCAGGCTGATCGTGCCGGGGGTGCCGCCGTCGGTGCGGAAGACGGTGATCTCCTGGTCCTGGGCGAGGTCGGCGCGCAGCGAGGTCCAGAAGGTGTCGGGGTCGGGGGCGGCCTGCTGCCAGTCGAGGAGCCGGGAGAGCCAGCCGGGCCGGGTGGGGTCGGCGCGCTCGCCGTCGTCGCCGGGGGGCTGGTCGGCGGCGGTGTCCGGGCCGCTGTACGGGTTGCCGAGGGCGACCACGCCGGCCTCGGCGACCTTGTGCATCTGGTGGGTGCGGATGAGCACCTCGGCGACGGCGCCGTCGGGGGCGGCGACGGCGGTGTGGAGCGACTGGTAGAGGTTGAACTTGGGGGCGGCGATGAAGTCCTTGAACTCGGAGACCACCGGGGTGAAGCAGGTGTGCAGCTCGCCGAGGACCGCGTAGCAGTCGGCGTCCTCGGCGACCAGGACGAGGAGCCGGCCGAAGTCGCTGCCGCGCAGGTCGCCGCGCTTGAGGCGGACCCGGTGGACGGAGACGAAGTGCCGTGGCCGGACGAGGACTTCGGCGCCGACCCCGGCCTCGCGCAGCAGGCCGGAGACCTGTTCGGCGATGGCGGCGAGCGCGTCGCCCGCGCCGGTGTTCCCGGCGATGAGGGCCCGGGTGGCCTCGTACTCCTCGGGGTGGAGGATGGCGAAGACCAGGTCCTCCAGTTCGGTCTTGAGCGCCTGGACGCCGAGGCGCTCGGCGAGCGGGATGAGGACGTCGCGGGTGACCTTGGCGATGCGGGCCTGTTTCTCGGGGCGCATCACGCCCAGCGTGCGCATGTTGTGCAGGCGGTCGGCCAGCTTGATCGACATGACCCGGACGTCGTTGCCGGTGGCGACGAGCATCTTGCGGAAGGTCTCGGGCTCGGCCGCCGCGCCGTAGTCGACCTTCTCCAGCTTGGTGACGCCGTCCACGAGGTACGCGACCTCGTCGCCGAACTCGTGGCGCACCTGGTCGAGCGTCACCTCGGTGTCCTCGACGGTGTCGTGGAGCAGGGCGGCGGTCAGGGTGGTGGTCTCGGCGCCGAGTTCGGCGAGGATCAGGGTGACCGCGAGCGGATGGGTGATGTAGGGCTCGCCGCTCTTGCGGAACTGGCCGCGGTGCGAGGACTCGGCGAGGACGTAGGCCCGGCGCAGCACGGCCAGGTCGGCCTCGGGGTGGTGGGCGCGGTGCGCCTCGGCGACGTGCCCGATGGCGTCGGGCAGCCGGTCGCGGGCGGCGGGGCCCGCGGTGGCGCCGAGCAGGGCGGCGCGGCCGAGCCTGCGCAGGTCGATCCTGGGGCGGCCGCGTCTGCGGCCGGGAGCGTCGGGGCCGGTGGCCCCGGCCTCGCTCACGGGGTTGGTGGCCTCTGCGCTCATGGGGCACCTCCGGCGGCGTGGACCGGCGGAGGGCCGGGGCAGGGCGTGCCCGGCGGGCCGGTGCTTGATGCTACCGACCCCACCACGTGGCGCAGTCCCGCTCTCGCCGAGCGTGAACCGGATCACCCATTCGAGGGACGAATCAGTCGTTGACGGTTTCGATTCGGGGCGCGAGCCACGCCGGATCGACCGTGCCCTCGGCGACGATCACGGCCGGGCCGGTCATCTCGATCTCCCCGTCGGGGTGCTCGGTGATGACGAGCGTGCCGCCGAGGACGTCCACCGTGTACGTGACGGGGGCGCCGGACAGGGCCGGGTCGGCGCCGTCCCGGCGGGCGGTGGCGACGGCGACGGCGCAGGCGCCGGTGCCGCAGGAGCGGGTCTCGGCCGCGCCGCGCTCGTGGACGCGCATGGCGACGTGGCGGGGGCCCCGGTCGGCGACGAACTCGATGTTGACACCGTCCGGGTAGACGCCGGCCGGCTCGTACGGCGGCTCGTCGTCGAGCTTGCCCGCGTGGTCGAGGGAGTCGACGAAGGCGACCGCGTGCGGGTTGCCCATGTTGACGTTGCGGGCGGGCCAGCTGCGCTCGCCGACCGTGACGGTGACCCCGTCCTCGGGGAGCACGGCGCGGCCCATGCGGACGGTGACGGAGCCGTCCTTGTCGAGGTGGACGCGCTTGACTCCGCCGCGGGTGGCGACGGCGACCTCGCCGGCCGTGACGTGTCCGGCGTGCTCCAGATAGCGGGCGAAGACCCGGACACCGTTGCCGCACATCTCGGCGACGGAGCCGTCCGCGTTGCGGTAGTCCATGAACCACTCGGCCTCGTCTGCCAGGTGCCGCGCGTCCGGGTGGGCGGCGCTGCGCACCACGTGCAGCACCCCGTCGCCGCCGATCCCGGCCCGGCGGTCGCACAGCCGGGCGACGAGCGCGGCGGGCAGGTCCACGGCGTTCTCCGCGTCGGGGACGATCACGAAGTCGTTCTCGGTGCCGTGGCCCTTGAGGAACGTGAGGGGCGAGGTCTGCGTGCTGGTCACGGGATCAACTGTACGGGGCGGGTACGACACCGGGCGGGACGGTCCAGGGGACGGACGGCCGCCGGCGGGTGCGGTGCGGCACGGGGTGTGCCGTGGGGTACGGGGAGGGCCGTGCGGTGCCGACGGGTGCGGCCCCGTCGGGCCGGTGCGGGGCCGGCCCCTCCCGGTGCGGCTCAGCGCAGGCGGGCCACGCGCCAGACGGCGAGCACGACCAGGAGGGCGCTCAGCGACACGTACAGGGCGAGGGCGCGCCAGTTCGGGCGGTCGCCGGAGCCGCGGGCGGGCAGGCCCGGCCAGGTGTAGCCGACCCGGCGGGCGGCCATCATGCCCCAGCCGGCCGCGCAGGAGCTGATGAGCAGTCCGAGCATGGCGACGACGGCGCCGCCCTCGCCCGAGCCGAAGGCGAGCGGGAAGGCGAACATGAGGGAGCCGACGGCGGCGAGCCCGACGATCGGGGCGAGCTGCCAGATCCGCAGGCGGCGCTGCGGCCGCAGTTCCACCTCGACCTCCGCCGCGTCCACCTCGACGGCGCTTCCCTCGGCCTGGTCGGGTCCGTCCGGCGTCAGTCCGGACGCCCCACCGGGGGTTTCGCCCCGGACGGCGGACTGCTGCTCCGTGTCACGAGGGCCGGCCTCCATCGCCACGCACCCTCCCAACTCGGACTCCACTTGGTCGATCGATGCTCGATGATGGCACGCCGCCACCCCCCGGAATGACGGGCATGACGTCCCGATGCCATCACGTGATCAGGCTGTAACCGCTCGTTCGACCAACGTCAGTGCCCGCCCGGGGAGTTCCGCCCGGTCGTCGACGGCGCCGCTCAGCCAGTGGACGCGCGGATCGCGCCGGAACCAGGAGTCCTGGCGGCGGGCGAAGCGCTTGGTGGTGCGCACCGTGTCCGCGCGTGCCTCGTCCTCGGTGCACTCCCCCGCGAGGGCGGCGAGCACCTGCTGGTAACCGAGCGCGCGGGCGGCCGTGCGGCCCTCGCGCAGGCCCTGCGCCTCCAGGGCGCGCACCTCGTCGACGAGCCCGGCCTCCCACATGCGGTCCACGCGGGTGGCGATGCGCTCGTCGAGCTCGGGGCGGCCGACGTCGACGCCGATCTGCACGGTGTCGTAGACGGAGTCGTGGCCGGGCAGGTTGGCCGTGAAGGGCTTGCCGGTGATCTCGATGACCTCCAGGGCGCGCACGATGCGCCGCCCGTTGCCGGCCAGGATGGCGCGGGCCGCCTCGGGGTCGGCGGCGGCGAGCCGGGCGTGCAGGACGCCGGAGCCGCGCTCCTCCAGCTCGGCCTCCAGGCGGGCCCGGACCTCCGGGTCGGTGCCGGGGAACTCCATCACGTCCAGGGCGCCGCGTACGTAGAGCCCGGAGCCGCCCACCAGGATCGGGGTGCGTCCCTCGGCGAGCAGCCGGTCGATCTCGGCGCGGGCCAGCCGCTGGTACTCGGCGACGCTGGCGGCCTCGGTCACGTCCCAGATGTCGAGGAGGTGGTGCGGAACGCCGCCGCGCTCCTCGAGCGTCAGTTTGGCGGTGCCGATGTCCATCCCTCGGTAGAGCTGCATGGAGTCGGCGTTGACGACCTCGCCGCCCAGCTGCTGGGCGAGGAAGACGCCCAGATCGGACTTTCCGGCCGCTGTGGGGCCGACGACGGCGATGACCCGCGGGGCGGGAGCTGCACTTCTCACCGCACCAGTCTCGCAAACCTCACGACGCGTCCCCGAACGAGCGACGTGACGGGCCCCACCCGGCTTCGTTGCTGTTGCGGGATTCCGACCCTGAGTACGCTAGGGAGCAGATATGGGCGTTTTCGCATTGTTTCGGCGCAAGAACGGCAAGGACGGCGGCGTGGAAACGGCTGCCGTGACGGAGGAGTCGCAGGCCGCCACGGCGGAGCCGGCGGAGGCCGAGGAGGCGGAGGGCGGCACCGAGGCCGTGGAGCCCGCCGCGGCCGAGGCGAAGGCCGAGGCCGTCGAGATCCCGAAGCAGCAGTCGGCCGAGGAGGCCGCGGACAACGAGGCCGGCGAAGGCGCCCGCACCTAGGCACGGACCGGCACGGACACGGACCCCACGGGGGTCCGTCGGAGGGAGGGTGACCCCATGGGTCTCCTGGATTCACTGAAGGCCAAGCTCGCCCCCGCCAAGGACAAGGTCTCCGACCTTGCGCAGCAGCACGGGGACAAGGTGGAGCAGGGCCTGGAGAAGGCCGCGAAGGTGGTCGACGAGAAGACCAAGGGCAAGTACAGCGACAAGATCGAATCCGGCACCGGAAAGGCCAAGGAGGCCCTCGACCGGCTCGCCCACAAGGACGGCACGGAGGGCGGCAAGGGCGACGGCGCCACCCCGCCGCCGGCCGCCTGAGGCACGCCCCGCCCGAGGCACGCGCCCCTGGCACCCGGGGCCGCCGG
Organism: Streptomyces showdoensis; assembly: GCF_039535475.1. Taxonomy (NCBI): domain Bacteria; kingdom Bacillati; phylum Actinomycetota; class Actinomycetes; order Kitasatosporales; family Streptomycetaceae; genus Streptomyces; species Streptomyces showdoensis. Next base: position 380,895 of record NZ_BAAAXG010000028.1, read on the forward strand.
ACGCCCGGCGTCACCCACGGTCCCTCCGTACGGCGGACGGCCGCGGAGCATCGCGCTCCGCGGCCGTCCGCCGTACGGGGTCCCGCGCTCAGCTCCAGGCGGCGACGACGTACCCGACGCCGTAGGGGGCGTCCTCGTACAGCAGCCGGCCCTCCAGGCCCGCGCCCTCGGCCGCGCCCGCGAGGACCTGCCAGGGGGCCCGCCCCGCCGCCTGCAGCGCGTGCGCGAGGCCGGGGTCCAGGGCGAGCAGGGCGGCCGGGTCGGCCGTCCCCAGCGCGTGGGCGGCCCCGGCGTCGAAGCCCTCGGCGCGCTCGTCGTAGTAGCCGGGCGCCTTCACCGTGCGGCAGGCGCTGCCGTCGCCCATCACGAGCAGGGCGACCCGCTCCGCCGAGGCGCCGAGCTCCCGGCCCGCCTCCGCGCACCGGCCGGTCTCCAGGTCCTCGGCGACCCCGAGCCCCTCGACGGGGGCGTCGGCCCAGTCGGTGTGCTCCAGGAGCCAGGCCGCGACCGCGAGCGACGGGGGCAGCGGACGCCCCCCGCCGGGCCCGCTGCCGAGCCGTACGGTCAGGTCGACGCCGAAGCCCGCGAAGGAGCCGGCCGAACCGGCGGGGTGGACGCCCCGGGCGCCCTCCCCGGCGGGGCCGACGACGACCAGCCGGTCGGGGCGGGAGGCGGCGAGCACGGAGAGCGCGTCGGAGCAGGCCGTCCGCGCGTCGGCGAGCTCGGACGCCGCACCGGCCGCGACGGCCGGCACGAGCAGCGGGGGGCAGGGACACACGGCGGCGGCGACAAGCATGATCCGCAGCCTACTGCTCCGGGCGCCGGTCCACGGGAGGCCGGACCGGACCGCCCGCCTCGTCGGCGGCCGGGTCGGCGGAGTCGTACACGAGCTCGGCGAGGGTGAGGGTGATCTCCATGCGGGTCACGGCGCCCTGGAGGATCAGCAGGTGGCTGTCGCCGTCCGGGAGGCGGTACACCTCGCGCCGCTTCTCCCGGCGCGGCTTGCGGTACCACCGCGCGGCCTCGGCCAGCGCCTGCCGGGCGTCCTCCCGCGTGCCGGACACCCGGGCGACGACCTCCGTGACGTACTGCTCGCCGCGCCCGAACTGGGCGATGACGGCCCACTGCCCCATGCTGTCCCCCCTGTGATCGTGCCCGGTGCGGCCGCTTGCGGGAGCCGGTCGGCTCCCCCGCGCGGCCGCGTCGGGTCAGTGGCTCCCGCAGGCCGGGGCGTCGGCGACCGGCAGCGGCTCCGGGACGCCGATCTTCGGCAGCCCGAGCAGGACGCCGGCCGGCTTGGCGGCGGCCTCGGTGGTGCGCTTCTCCCAGGCGTCGCCCGCGCGGGTGCGGCGGACGGCCGTGGTCGGGCCCTCGGCGAGGAGGTGGTGCGGGGCGGCGTAGGTGATCTCGACGGTCACCACGTCGCCCGGGCGCACGTCCTCGTCCGGCTTGGTGAAGTGGACGAGCCGGTTGTCGGGGGCGCGGCCGGAGAGGCGGTGGGTCTCGCCGTCCTTGCGGCCCTCGCCCTCGGCGACCATAACCTCCAGGGTGCGGCCGACCTGCTTCTTGTTCTCCTCCCAGGAGATCTCCTCCTGGAGGGCGACCAGGCGCATGTAGCGGTCCTGGACGACCTCCTTGGGGATCTGGCCCTCCATGGTCGCCGCGGGGGTGCCGGGGCGCTTGGAGTACTGGAAGGTGAAGGCGTTCGCGAAGCGGGCCTCGCGGACCGCGTGCATGGTCTGCTCGAAGTCCTCCTCGGTCTCGCCGGGGAAGCCCACGATGATGTCGGTGGAGATGGCGGCGTGCGGGATGGCCGCGCGCACCTTCTCGATGATCCCGAGGAAGCGCTCCTGGCGGTACGAGCGGCGCATCGCCTTCAGGACGGTGTCCGAGCCGGACTGCATCGGCATGTGCAGCTGCGGCATCACGTTCGGGGTCTCGGCCATGGCGGCGATGACGTCGTCGGTGAAGTCGCGCGGGTGCGGCGAGGTGAAGCGGACGCGCTCCAGGCCCTCGATCTCCCCGCAGGCGCGCAGCAGCTTGCTGAAGGCCTCGCGGTCGCCCAGGTCGGAGCCGTACGCGTTGACGTTCTGGCCGAGCAGGGTGATCTCGGAGACGCCCTCGCCGACCAGCGCCTCGATCTCGGCGAGGATGTCGCCGGGACGGCGGTCCTCCTCCTTGCCGCGCAGCGCCGGGACGATGCAGAAGGTGCAGGTGTTGTTGCAGCCGACGGAGATCGAGACCCAGGCGGCGTACGCGGACTCGCGCCGGGTCGGCAGCGTGGAGGGGAAGGCCTCCAGCGACTCGGCGATCTCGACCTGCGCCTCCTCCAGGACGCGGGCGCGCTCCAGGAGGACCGGCAGCTTGCCGATGTTGTGGGTGCCGAAGACCACGTCGACCCAGGGGGCCTTCTTGACGATGGTGTCGCGGTCCTTCTGCGCCAGGCAGCCGCCGACGGCGATCTGCATGCCGGGGCGGCCGGCCTTGCGCGGGGCGAGCCGGCCGAGGTTGCCGTACAGCTTGTTGTCGGCGTTCTCGCGGACGGCGCAGGTGTTGAAGACCACGACGTCGGCGTCGCCGTCGGCGTCCGCCGGGGCCTTGACGTAACCCGCCTCCTCCAGGAGGCCGGAGAGCCGCTCGGAGTCGTGGACGTTCATCTGGCACCCGTAGGTGCGTACTTCGTAGGTGCGCGTCACGCCCGCCTCGGCCACTGCTCCGGTCCCGTCTTTGCTGCTGGTCACCTGACAAGGGTAAGGGGGCCCCGGGACTGTCCGGCTACCTCGGGCCGCCGCTCGCCTCGACCAGGGCCGTGAGCTGCGCGGCAAGGCTCCCGGCCTCGGGTCGGACGGCGCCCGCGAAGGCCGCGGAACCGACGGTGAAGGCGTCGGCCCCCGCCGCGTCGAGCGCGTGGATCTGTTCCGGGGAGGAGAGCGAGCCGGCCACCACGAGCCGGCCCGCCGTGGCGGCGCGGGCGGCGCGGACCAGGTCGAGCGGGTCCGCCTCGGTGGCCCGGTGGGCGAGCAGGTCGACGCCGGCGCACCCGGCGGCCTCGGCCCGGCGGCAGTCCTCGGCGATCCGGGCCGGGGTGCCGGCCAGGCGGGTCGGATGGCCCTGGGGCTCTCCCGCGAAGGGCAGGTAGCGGACGGGGGTGCCGTCGAGCAGGCCGAGGGTCTCCTCGATCCAGACGCCGCCCATCAGCCAGTCGACACCGAGGTCGGCCGCCGCCCGTACGGAGTCGAGGGCCTGCTCGCGGCCGGTGGAGACGACCTCCAGGTGGCTGGTGGCGCCGAGCTCCTTGATCTGCTCGTGGAGGCGGGCCAGGGTCGCGGGGTCGACGCCGACGTCCTTGAAGCCGATGTGGGTGATGCCGAGGCCGCGGACGGAGTCCAGGACGTGGAGGCAGTCGGTGACGGTCCTGTCGTCACGGGTGAGCATGAAGATGAAGTCCATGGGGTCCCTCGGTCAGGAGTGGTCGGAGTGGTCGGTGCGGTCGGCCGGCTCGACGGCGCGGGGGGCGTGGTCCGCGCGGTCGGCCAGCTCGGCGGCGTGGTGCAGGGCGGTGAGCAGGCTGGTGTGGTCGGCGGTGCCGGTGCCCGCGAGGTCGAAGGCGGTGCCGTGGTCGACGCTGGTGCGGACGAACGGCAGGCCGAGGGTGATGTTGACCCCGTGCTCCAGGCCCAGGTACTTCACCGGGATCAGGCCCTGGTCGTGGTACTGGGCCACGACGGCGTCGAACTCGCCCGCGCGGGCCCGCATGAACACGGTGTCGGCGGGGTGCGGCCCGCTGGCGTCGATTCCCTCGGCGCGGGCGGCCCGCACGGCGGGGGCGATGACGTCGAGGTCCTCGCGGCCGAAGAGGCCGTTCTCCCCGGCGTGCGGGTTGAGTCCCGCGACGGCGATGCGGGGCCGGGACCCGGCTCCCGGTCCGCCGCCGAGGGCCTGGTGGGTGAGCCGGATGATGTCCAGCTCGCGCTCGGGGGTGAGCGCGTCGATCGCGGTGCGCAGCGACTGGTGCACGGTGACGAGGACGGTCCGCAGCTCGTCGTTGGCCATCATCATGGCGTAGCGCTCGGTGCCGGAGAGTTCGGCCAGGATCTCGGTGTGGCCGGGGTAGGGCAGCCCGGCGAGCCGGAGGGCCTCCTTGTTGATCGGGGCGGTGGTGATCGCCCGCACCTCCCCGGCGAGCGCCAGCTCGATGCCCCGGCGCACGTACGCGAAGGAGGCCCGCGCCCGCGCGGGCGTCCACGGTGCCGAGGGCGAGCGCGGCGGGGAGGGCGGGGCCCTCGGGCAGCACGTGGAGGACCCCGGGCTCCCCCGGACCGCCGTAGCCGGCCCCGGCCTCGGCCGCGGTGGCGACCGTCCGGACGGTCAGCGGGACGCCGGCGTCCCGGCAGGCGCGGGCGAGGGCACCGGGGTCGCCGATGACGAGGACCGCGGCGCGGCGGCGCGGGTCGGCGCAGACCTTGACGGTGATCTCGGGACCCACGCCGTGCGGGTCGCCCATGGTGAGGGCGATGGGGCGGGGGTCGGGGCGGGACTTCCGGGGGGAGCCCGGGCCGGCCTCCGGCCCTCCCGCGGGGCGGCTCATCGGGCCTCGCCCCCGTCGAGGAGGGCGCAGAGGCGTGCGAGGGTGCCGTCGTCGCCGAAGCCGCCGGCCTTGACGAGGACCGGGAGGCGGGGGGCGGTGGGGCCGTGGAGGGTGCCGCGGGCGATGCCCGGTTCGGGCTCGTCGTGGAGCTCGATGCCCGTGGCGCCGAGGGCGCCGAGGACGGCCGCGGCGGTCTCGCCGCCGGTGAGGACGAGTCCGTCGGCCAGGCCCTTGCCGACCGCCTCCGCCGCCGCCTCGGCGAGGCGACGGGTCAGCGCGGCCGGGTCGGCGCCCCGCGCGTCGGGGGTGTGCAGCACGAGCAGGGGCGCCGCCGACGCGCTCAGGGCGGCGACGGCCGCCGCCGGGTCGCCGGCCACGGCGCCGTCCGCGCCCGACCGCTCGTACAGCGCGGCGAGTTGGCGCCTGCTGGCGGGATGGGCGCTGCCGACGACGGCCAGCGGGCGGCGCACCGGCGGCAGTCCCGGGAACTCCCCGGCGGGGGTACGGCGATGACGGCGGGCCAGGGCCCCGGCGAGGCCCGGGGAGCCGACCCACAGGACCTCCTCGGGGCGGGGCACCGCGGCGGCGACCGCCTCCAGCTCCTCCTCCGTCGTCGCCGAGCAGACGAACACGCCCTCCCCCGCGAGGAGTTCGAGCCGGTCGGGTTCGACGGCGACGCACTCCGGCAGCAGCCGGGTCAGGTCGGCGGTGCGGACCGGGTGGGCCGGGTCGCGGGCGAACTCGCTCTCGTCGACCCGTACGCCCCGGACGTACTGCACGCCACGGACCGTCGTCCGCCCCTCCGCCGGGAACGCGGGGGCGACGACGGCCGTGCGGCGGCCCGAACCGGCGAGGGCGGCCCGCAGTTCGGCGGCCACATGGCCGCGGAGGGTCGAGTCGACCGTCTTGAGCAGCAGATCCGCGCCCGCGTACGCCGTGGCCGCCGCCCGCGTCCGGGCGGCCGCGGCGGTGGCGTCGACGAGGCGGGTGCCGAGGTCCACGGCCGTGACACCGGGCGGCAGGGCGGCGCCCCGCCGGCCCGCGGGCGGGTCGAACAGGACCAGGGCGCGGTGCCCGGACCTGCGGAAGGGGACGGCGCCGTCGGCGGCGCTGGTGAGGTCGTCGGCGAGGACGACGACGGTGGACGGCTCCATCGCGTGGGATGCCCCTCGGGTCGGTTTTCCGTGACGAGATCAACAGTGGCCCGCACGAACCCGCTGGACAAGCGATTCCTTCTCACTCCACCTGTGAGTAGATTTCACACATGAGCCGCCCGGACCTGCCCCCGCTGAACACCCTGCTGCCCTTCGAGGCGACCGTGCGCCACGCGAGCATGACCCGGGCCGCGCAGGAGCTCCACGTCACCCACGGGGCGGTCAGCCGCCAGGTGCAGAACCTGGAGAAGGCGCTCGGCACGCCCCTGTTCGAGCGCGGCCCGCGCTCCCTGCGGCCCACCCCGCAGGCCCGCCGCCTCGCCGCGGCGGTCCGGGAGGCCCTGGACCTCGTCGAGGCGGCGGCCGTGGAGGCCTCCGGCCGGGAGCGGAGCGGCCCGCTCGCCCTGTCCTGCGAGCCGACCCTCCTGATGCGCTGGCTCATCCCGCGCCTGCCGGACCTCGCGGTGCGGCTCCCCGAGCTCACGGTGCACCTGTCGGCGGGCGGCGGTCCGGTCGCGTTCGCCCGGGACACGGTGGACGCGGCGGTCCGCCGGGACGACTTCCCGGTGCCCGAGGGGGTGAGCCGGGTGCCGCTCTTCGAGGAGTGGATCGGCCCGGTCTGCCGCCCCGAGCTCGCCGCACGACTGACCGGCGGGGAGCCCGTCCCCCTGCTGCACACCAGCACGCGACCGACCGCATGGGACGACTGGCGGCGGCTGAGCGGGAGCGGCCCGCGGGGGGCCGGCGAGCAGACCTTCGAGCACTTCTACCTGGCGCTCCAGGCCGCCGTCGCCGGCGTGGGCGTCGCCATCGGGCCGTACGCGCTCGTCCGGGACGACCTGGAACGGGGGCAGTTGGCGGCCCCGTACGGGTTCGTCGCGGACGGCACCGGCTACGGACTGCTGAGCCCCCGCCCGCCGGAGCGGGACACGAGGACCGCCGCGCTGCTCGGCTGGCTGCGGGAGCAGGCGGCGGCCCTGGTCCCGCCGCCCGGGGAGCGGCGGGAGCGGGCGGCCGGTCCGGGCGGTCCGGCTGCGTCGGCGGCCCCGGCGGCCCCGGCGGCCCCGGCGGGCTGAACGGTCCGGGGAGCCGAGGGGTCCCGGGAGCCGGCGGGCCGAGCGGTCCGGGGAGCCGACGGGCCGAGCGGTCCGGCGGGCTCAGCGGTCCGGCGGACCGAGCGGTCCGGGGAGCCGACGGGCCGAGCGGTCCGGCGGGCTCAGCGGTCCGGCGGGCCGAGCGGTCCGGGGAGCCGACGGGCCGAGCGGTCCGGCGGGCTCAGCGGTCCGGCGGACCGAGCGGTCCGACCGTGCCGCCGGACCCGGCCGTCAGCCCAGCGGGACCGTGCGGGTCGCCCGTGCCGACCGGGTCGCGGCGGACGAGGGGACCTTCAGGAGGCCCTTGTCGGAGGAGTAGGCGGCCGCCCCGGCGTCGACCGGGGTCGTGGTCATCGGACGGGCCGCGGCGCACCGCTGCTTCTCCGCCTCGGCCATCGGTCCGGTGCGCTGGAGCAGGCGGTCGGGCACTCCGCGCGAGGGTCCGTCGATGACGGCGTGCAACCGGTAGTCGTCCTTCCTGCTGAGGAACCAGCCCTCGACGCGCTCCCGGCTCGGCTGGAGCTCGATCCAGCTGACCTCGCCCGGCTGGATGCGCTCGACGACGGTGCGCTGCTCGCCGCCGAACCACTGCCAGGCGCGCTGCCAGCCCTTCTCGTACGCGAGCGAGAACTGGCCCGCCATCGGGCGCTCCTTGATCCGCTTCTCGTCCTCCGCGCGGTCGCCGGACGTGGGCAGCTTGGCCACGTCGTTGAGGGAGAGGCCGGCGGCGGCGTAGGTCTGGGCGATGCTGTCGTAGGAGCGCTCCGAGAAGCCGATGACCCGGTTGTGGTCGAGGGTGCTGCGGGTGCAGTTGACGAATGCCTCGCCGACCACCCGGGCACGGTCGTAGTAGCGGAAGGACATCCGCATGTCGGGCCGGAAGACGCAGGCGTTCTCGCCGTTGCAGGCGGCGGCCGCGTTGTGCAGCGTCGACTGGCGCTCGTTGCCCTTGTACGCCTCGGCCGTGCCGAGCGCCGTCTTGTCGACGGTCCGGTCGAGCGGGACGGGCACCTCGACGGCGCGGACGCGGGTGATCATCGGGGTGCAGGTGACGTGCGTCTTGGAGTCGGTGACCTTGGAGGCGAAGGTGAGCAGGGGCTCGTTCTCGCCGGCCACGAAGGTGTAGGTGCGCTTGGTCCAACGCCCGGGCCCCGGGGTCCCCTTGACCCTGTCGGGGTCTCCGGCGGTGGTCACCGCCCGGACGGTGCCGCCGGAGCCCTCGACGGTGTACGGCTGGCCGTCGACGACGTCCGAGCCGTTGCACTCCTTCGAGACGGCCGGGCTGTCCTCGTACTCGACCGTCACCTCGGCTCCGGCACGGACCCCGCGCAGGCGCTGCGCGAGGGAGTTGCCCTGTTTCTCCAGGGCGACGCCGTGGGCGTTGTCGGTGCGGCCCGACGCGGACGGGGAGTAGCGCTGGTTCCGGCCGTCCCAGGAGTCGAGGCCGACGGTGGTGGGGCCGTCGCCCTTCATGACGGGGTCGGCGAAGTCGCCGTTGAGGACGTTGACGGCCTGGGGCGCCGGGGCTTCGGCGGCCGCGCAGGGACCGGTGAGGACGGCCGGGAGCAGCAGGCCCGCGGCCGTGATCGCGCGAACGGCGGAGGCGGAGGAGGGGCGGGACCGGAGGGTCGGGCGGGAGGGGACGGGCGCGGAGGTGGGGGGCATGGGGGACGGACTCCTCGTGGGGGTGGTGCGTGCCAGGGGCGGGACGGGGAGAGCTGGGGAGCGCGGGAGTCGTGCCGCTCAGGAAGCGCTGCGGGAGAGGCGCAGGACGTCGACCCGCTTCGGTGCGGCGCCGGGGACGAGGGCGTCGCGGGCGGGCATCAGTCGGGGGGACGGGGGCGGGCCCGGCTGCGGGTTGTTGCCGCCGGCCGTGTTGCCCGTGGGGCGCGTGCGGCCGCAGAGATCGGCCGGGGCGGCGTAGGTCTGGGCGACGAAGCTGCTGGAGTTGACCATGGACGGGCTGTCCACGGCGATCCCGGAGATCTGGGCGCCCGAGCCGGCGATGAGGCTGCCGACGACCCGCCGCATGGCCGCGCTCGCCCCGAACACCAGCATGTCGTAGGGCTTGACGGTGGTCCGGTAGGTCGTCGCCTCGGTGTTCTCGACCGTCCACGACTTGGAGAAGGTGGCCTTGAAGGCGGCCTCGAAGGCGAGTTTGGCGCTCAGGGAGCCGGCGACCTTGCCGCCGGCGGCGACGCTGGTCTTGGTGCCGTTGCTGGAGGTCGGCCCGTCCTTCAGGTTGGGGGTCTTGTTCTCGCTGGTGATGTCGTTGGTGAGGTTGGTGGTGACCTCGCCGGACGCCGTGACGGTGCCCTCCGCGGTGATCTTTCCGGAGATCTCGCCGCCGATGTTGTCGGTGCTGGACGTCCGCAGGGTGACCGTGCGGTCGACGCTCATGTCGCTCACGGTGCAGTTGACGACGGAGTTGCCGAGGGACCGGACGGCGGTCGCGAACTCGCGCCCCTGTTTGGGGTCGATGACGAAGCGGCAGGCGTCCGCCCTGCTGTCGCAGTACTTGAGGACGTCGGCGACCTTCGCGGGGCGTCCGTCGGCGGTGACGGCACGCGCGACGGGCGGCTCGCCGGGCCCCTCCTCCGCGAGCGCGGGCGGGGCGAGGGGCACGGCGAGACCGAGGGCCAGGGCGGGCAGGAGGAAGAGCGCGGGACGGCGCGAGGGCATGGGACATCCCTTCGGGACGGGTTCTCACGGGGCGGGGACGGGCCGTACGGGCGGGAGCCGGACGGGGAGGGCGGGGCGCAGCGCCGTACGGGCGCGAGCCGACAGCAGCGGCGGGCGCAGCGCCGTACGGGCGGGAGCCGACAGCAGGGGCGGGCGCAGGGCCGTACGGGCGGGAGCCGGACGACGAGAGGCGAGGACGGGCGTCCGGGCGGGAGACCGGACGGCCCGGGGCGGGAGCCCGGTCAGGAGCCGAGCAGCGAGCAGAGCTGGGAGACCGGGAACGGCGACCCGCCCGGGTCGGTGGAGCCGGCGGGCAGCGAGGCCGGGAAGTCCCTGCAGGTGCTGGTGACGGCGGTCTGGGCGTTGTCCTTCGGGTCGGGCTGGAAGGCACCGACCTTGGTCGTCATGTCGGCGAGGCCCGCCTTCTCGCCGTTGCCCTTGGCCAGTTCGTCCATGCAGGTCTCGGAGCCGGGCTTGCACTTCTCCAGGTCCTTGCCGACCTTGGCGATGTCCTGGTCGGCCTTGGCCGCCGACTCCTTGGTCTTCTTCTGCTGCTCGTCGATCTCCTTCGCCTCGTTGGCGTTGGTCTCCTTGTCCTTGCACGGCTGGTCGTCGGGCTGGCACTCGGCGGCGGGAGCGGCCGGACCGGCGGACGGGGCCGCGAGGGCGGCCGGCGCGGCGGCCAGCGCGAGGGCGGCGGCGAGGACGGCGGCGCCGGCGGCACGCCGTACGGGAAGGACGGAGAGCATGGCGGAACTCCCTGGGGACGGGGGTGAATTCAGGCTCGCGGGAACAGCGCCCGGGCCGCGGCAGGGACTGCCATCAAGATCGCCAAGCGCCTCTCGAAGCTAACCGGCCCCACCTCGGCGCACCCGCAGGACACACGGTGCGGCGCGGGCCCCGCACACCGCTCACCGCTTCGGCGGAGCGCACGCGGAGGCCGCCGGACGGGCCGTACGGCGGCGGCTCCACGACCCCCCGCCGGGCCCGCGCCCCAGACTCGTCCGGATGGAATCCGGGGCCCGAGGTGAGGGGGCCGGCCACCCGCGGGACGGGCCTCTCACCCACCCAGGCGCCGCCGATCGGCCGCGCGCCGCGCCCGGCCCTCGCGGGACCCGCGCACGCGACCCCGTACCGGTGAATTCACCGCCGGAAGCGCGGCCCCGAACGGACGTCCGGCATACGGGTGTTTCGGCGCTCCCGGCTCGCGCCCATGATCACAGTCGGTAAGGCTGGCGCTGTGTCCGACGGCCCGTCCCGGCCGTCCGGCCGGGCCCTCGGCACGCCATGCCCGTGGGCCGTCGCGCTCCCGTTTGTCCCCCACGAAGGAGAGCAGACCCATGTCCCGAACACGACGCGTCCCGCTGCGCCGCCCGCTCAGATGGAGCCTCGCCGCCGCCCTCACCGGGGCCGCCGCGCTGACGGCGTTCCCGGCCCTCGCCCCCGCGGCCGCCGCCAACGAGGGCAATCCGACCGTGCTGAGCTGGGGCGCCGGCCGCACCGGGCAGCTCGGCAACGGCACCCGGTCCGACAGCCTGTCGCCCACCTCGGTCACCAGCCTCTTCCGCGGCGACGTCGACCAGATGTCGGCGGGCGGCACCTCGTCGGCCGACTCGTTCGTCCTCGCCCGCACCGACAAGACGGTGAAGTCCTGGGGCCACAACTCCTCGGGCCAGCTGGGCAACGGCGGCAACGACAACCAGACCGTGCCCACGACCGTGCCGCGGCTGGCCAACGTCAAGGACATCGCGGCCGGCGGGCGGCACGCCCTCGCCCTGGACACGAGCGGCCAGGTCTACTCCTGGGGCGACAACGCCTACGGCCAGCTCGGCAACAACCGCACCGGCGACAGCCGTACGGTCCCCGACCGGGTCCAGGGCATGCCGAAGGTCAAGCAGATCTCGGCCGGCTGCGACTTCAGCCTCGCCCTGCTGGAGAACGGCCGGGTGTACGCGTGGGGCCGCGGCATCCACGGCCAGCTGGGCACCGGCAACCGCGCGAGCAGCTCCGTGCCCCGGCAGGTCCTCGGCCTGGAGAACATCGTCTCGGTCGACGCGGGCTGCCACCACGCGCTCGCGCTGACCGCCGACGACACCGTGAAGTCCTGGGGCTACAACCTCTACGGCCAGCTCGGCAACTCCAGCACCAAGTCCTCCACCGTCCCGGTCGACGTCGACTGGCTGGAGGGCGTCTCCGACATCGAGGCCGGCGCCCACCACAACTACGCCATGACCAGCGACAGTCACGTCTGGGGCTGGGGCAACAACCAGTACGGCCAGCTCCTGGAGGGCGACGAGTCCTTCACCGACAACGTCTCGCGCACCAACCGCACCGCGCCCGTCGAGATCCCGCGCCTCGAAGGCGTCCAGCACCTCGCGGCGGGCGCGCGCCACGGCGTCGCGGTCACCGCGGACGAGGTCTTCGCGTGGGGCCACAACGGGGAGGGCCAGCTCGGCAACGGCACGACCGTGTCCCGCTTCGAGTCGGTGAAGATCCTCAACGAGGGCTCGAAGGTGAAGGACGTCGCGGTCTCCCTAGGCGGCAACACGACGTACGCGTACTGAGCGGGGTGCGTACGCGATGACGTACCTGCGCATCCGCAGCCGCTTCCGCATAGGCGCCGCCCTGGCCGCCGCCCTCGGGCTCACCCTCCTGAGCGCGCCCGCCCACGCCGCACCGCGTGATCCATGGGTACGGGCCTGGGGGCAGAACAACTCGGGCCAGCTCGGCAACGGCTCCACCCAGGACCAGTCGACGCCCTCCGCGGTCAGGGGTCTCGCCCGCGGCGACGTGCGCGAGCTCACCAGCGGGGGCTGGACCACCGACCAGGTGTTCGGCCTCGCCCTGATGCACGACGGCACCGTGCAGTCCTGGGGTGGCAACGTCAGCGGACAGCTCGGCGACGGCACCACGGCCAACCGGGGCTTCCCGGCCGCGGTCGCGGGCCTCGACGGGGTGACCGGCGTGGCCGCGGGCCTCGACTTCGCCCTGGCCCTGCGGGGCGGCCGGGTGCTGTCCTGGGGCAGCGACGCCTTCGGCCAGCTCGGCGACGGCCTCCCCGACGCGACCGGCCCGGTGACCCGGCCGGTGGCCGTGCAGAGCCTCGACAAGGTCAGGAGCGTCGCGGCCGGCTGCCAGTTCGGCCTCGCCCTGCGCCAGGACGGCACGGTGTGGACCTGGGGACGGAACCACGAGGGCCAGCTCGGCAACGGCTCCACGGCCGACCGGGGCACCCCCAGGCGGGTGCCCGGCCTCGACCACGTCGTGGCCGTCCGGGCCGGCTGCCGGCACGCCCTCGCCCTGACCGTGGACCACACGGTCAAGGCCTGGGGCAAGGGCAGCGGCGGCGAACTCGGCAACGACACGACCGAACTCAGCACCGTTCCGGTCGACGTCAAGGAGCTGGTCGGAGTCTCCGGGCTCTTCGCCGGTCCGTATCACAACTTCGCCCTCCTGGAGGACGGCGGCGTCCGTGCCTGGGGCGAGAACTGGGCCGGCCAGCTCGGCGACGGCACCAAGGTCAAACGCACCACCCCGGTCCCGCTCTCCGCCCCGAGCGGCGTGTCCTCGCTGCTCGGCGGCTGGGGCTTCACCCTCGCCCTCCTCGACGACCAGTCGGTCGTCGGCTGGGGCGCGAACGACGTGGGCCAGCTCGGCGACGGCACCACCACCCCGTCCCTCACCCCGGTCGTCGCCCTGCCCCCGGGCAGCGGGACGACCCGCCTCGCGAGCGCCACCGCATGGAAGTCCGGCTACGCCTACTGATCCCCCGAACGGAAAGGCACGCAGATGACCCCACCGCTGCGTCTCACCCTCCTCGCCGCCCTGTCCCTGGCGGCCCTCCCCCTGACCGCCCTCCCCGCCTCCGCGTCCGCCGCCGGCACCGACCCCTGGGTCCGCGGCTGGGGCGAGAACGCCCAGGGGCAGCTCGGCAACGGCTCCGTGCTCGCCCAGCAGACCCCGGCCGCCGTCACCGGCATCACCCGCGACGACGTCCGCAAGGTCTCCGGCGGCGGGGGCGGCGCCGCCGCGGCCTCCAACCAGTTCGCCGTCGCCCTGCTGAAGGACGGCACCGTGAAGTCCTGGGGCGGAAACGCGACCGGCCAGCTCGGCAACGGCACCACCGTCAACCAGAGCTTCCCGGCGACCGTCACCGGCCTGTCCGGCGTCAGCGCGCTCTCGGCGGGCCTCAACCACGTGCTCGCCGTCAAGGGCGGCCGGGTCCTCGCCTGGGGCAGCAACGCCTCCAAGCAGCTCGGCACCGGCCAGGACACCACCAACCCGTACAAGGCGCCGATCCCCGTGCAGAGCCTGGACAAGGTCAGGGACGTCGGGGCCGGCTGCGACTTCAGCGTGGCACTGCGCCAGGACGGCACCGTCTGGACCTGGGGCAAGGGCGACAACGGACGTCTGGGCACGGGCAACAACACCACCCGCGAGACCCCGCAGAAGGTGCCGGGGCTCGACGACATCGAGGCGATCGCCGTGGGCTGCGACCACGTCCTGGCGCTGACGGCCGACAACACGCTCAAGGCCTGGGGCAAGAACGCGGAGGGCGAGCTCGGCAACGACTCCACCGTCGACAGCAGCACGCCCGTGGACGTCGCCTACCTGGACGCCGTCGCCTCCGTCTTCGCCACCGCCTGGTCCAGCTTCGCCGTCCTCGACGACGGCAACGTGGCCGGCTGGGGCAAGAACACCGAACGCCAGCTCGGCGACGGCACCGCCGCCAACCGCACCACCCCGGTCGTCCTGGACCAGCTCAAGGGCGTGCAGGAGATCGCCGGCGGGGCCGACTTCTCGCTGGCCGCGCTCGACGACGGCTCGGTGATCGGCTGGGGCGCCAACGCGGCCGCCCAGCTCGGCGACGGCACCACCACCGGGACCACCGGCACGGCGACGGTCAGCGCGCTGCCGCCGGGCAGCGGCATCACCCACGTCGCCTCGACGATGACCGGCAAGTCCGGCTTCGCCTACTGAGGTGACCGGCGGATCCGGTCTCGCCCCCTGAGCGACACCGGGAGGACCGGCCGCGCCCGCCGAGCGACACCGGGAGGACCGGCCGCGCCCGCCGATCCGCGTTCCCGGTCCGCCCACCGAGCGGAACCGGCCGGTGCCTCGCCGTACCGGCCGGCCGCCCCGCCCCGGGCCGGGACCGCTCGCCTCCGGTCCGGACCGGGGCCGGCCTGGCCAGGACGGGGAGCGAGCTGGCAGGATCGCGCCATGCTCCCCGCGCTCACCCGTACCGCCCGCCGCCGTGTCCTCCAGGTCTCGGCGGCGCTCCTGGTGCTGGTGGGCGCCCTGGTGTGGTGGCTGGTTCCCATCGGCGCCAAGGCGCCGAGCGGGCACGTCACCTTCAGTACGGGCGTGCCGACGGGCGTCTACCAGCAGTACGGGGAGCTGCTCAAGCAGGCCCTCGCCCGCGATCTGCCGGACGTCTCGATAACGCTGCGCAACAGCGAGGGCTCGCAGCAGAATCTGGCCCGGCTGGCCTCCGGTGAGGCGGACTTCACCGTGGCGACGGCGGACGCCGTGGCCCAGTACAAGCGGGACCGCAAGCCCGGTTTCGAGCGGCTGCGCGGCTGCGCCCGGCTCTACGACGACTACGTCCAGCTGGTCGTGCCGAAGGGCTCGTCCGTGCAGTCGGTGGCCGACCTGCGCGGGCTGCGGGTCGGGGTCGGTCAGCCCGGCTCGGGCGTGCGGCTGATCGCGGACCGGGTGCTGGCGGCGGCCGGACTGACCCCGGACGTCGACGTCCGTCCGGTCTCGGCGGGCATCAACACCGTGCCGGGCCTCCTGGAGCGGCGGCGGCTCGACGCGTTCTTCTGGTCGGGCGGGCTGCCCACCACGGCCGTGCAGAAGCTGTCCGAGCGCTTCCCGATCCGGCTGGTGCCGCTCGACGCGACCCTGGTGGACAGCCTGCACGACGTGGGCGAGTCCACCCGTCACTACCGGTCGGCCAGGATCCCCGCCGACGCGTACGGCCTGGCCCAGGACGGCAACCCGGTGGACACCCTGGCGGTGGCGAACATCCTGGTCACCACGGACGCCGCCGACCCGGATCTGGTGGAGGGCTTCACCCGGACCGTGATCGGGAGCCGGGACCGGATCGGCGGCCAGGTCCATCCGGCGCAGCTGGTGGACCTGCGGACCGCGATCTACACCGAGCCGCTCACCCTGCACGAGGGCGCCCGGCGGTACTACCGCTCCGTGAAGCCCTGACCGCCGGGCCCCGGTGCGGCCTGGCTGCGGCCGGCCTGCCGGCGCGGCTCGTCGCGGGGGACGGTGACGGTCACCTTGAGTCCGTGGGGCTCGTTGCGGGCGAAGGCGACGGCGCCGCCGCCGGCCGTGAGGAGGACCCGGGCGATGGAGAGGCCGAGGCCGGAGCCCTTGACGTTCTGGTGCAGGGTCGAGCGCCAGAAGCGGTCCCCGACCCGCTCCAGCTCCTCGTCCGTGAGGCCGGGGCCGTGGTCGGCGATCTCGACCGCGACGGTCCGGCCGCCCGGGCTCAGCGCGACCCGCACGCCGACGTCCTCGCCGGGCGGGGTGAACTTCAGCGCGTTGTCGATCACCGCGTCGAGCGCGCTGGACAGCGCCACCGGGTCCGCCCAGGCGGTGACGGCGCCGGTGTCGGCGAGGATCGCCACGCCCTTCTCATCGGCGACCGGCCGCCAAGAGGCGACCCGCTCGGCGGTGAGCGCCCCGATGTCGGTGAGCCGCAGGTCGGCGTCGGCGTGCTCGGCGAGCGCGAGGTCGAGCAGGTCGTCGAGGACCTGCGCGAGCCGCTTGCCCTCGGTGCGCACGGAGGCGATCTCCTCGTTGCCCTCGGGCAGTTCGAGGGCGAGCAGCTCGATGCGCAGCAGCAGTGCGGCGAGCGGGTTGCGCAACTGGTGGGAGGCGTCGGCGACGAAGGCCCGCTGCTGTTCGAGGACGTCCTCGACGTTGTCGGCCATCTCGTTGAACGAGCGCGCCAGGCGCCGTAGTTCGGGTGGTCCGCCGGAGGCGGCGACACGGGACTTCATCCGGCCGGTGGCGATGTCGTGGGTGGCGGCGTCGAGGACCCGGACCGGTCGCAGGACCCAGCCGGTGAGCCGGAAGGCCGCGCCGACGGCGAGCAGCATGGCGGCCGCCTCGCCGGCGAAGATCAGCAGCCAGCCGTGCAGGATGCGGGTGCGCAGCATCCCGGTGGGCGAGTCGGTGACGACGACGGCGACGACGTCGCCGTCCCGTACGACCGGGGAGGCGATGGTGAGCCGGGCGTCGCCCTGCCAGGGCCAGACCTGTGGCGGGTCGTGGCTGCGCCGGCCGAGGAGCGCCTCGTTGAACGCGCGCCTGCCCTCCCCCTCGTAGGGGACGACCCAGTCCTCGGGGGCGGCGGCCATCGCACGGTTGTTGCGGTAGAAGATGCCGGCACGGATGCCGTAGACGTCGTGGTAGCTGGCGAGTTCGCCGCTGAGGGTGGTGCGACGTTCGTCGGGGCCGATCACCGTCTCGCCGACGAACTGCGCGAGCGCGGCGAACCGGGCCGCGTCGTCCAGCCGGTCGACGACCACCCGCTGCTGTTCGGAGGCGGCGAGGCTGGCGGCGAGCGGGAAGCCGAGGGCCAGCAGGACGCCGGCCATCAGGACGATGAGGAGCGGGAGGAGTCGGGTGCGCACGTGCCGGCGGGTCCGGGGTTACGCGGTGGGCGCGACGAGGCGGTAGCCGACGCCCCGCACGGTCTCGATCAGGGCGGGCATGCGCAGCTTGGAGCGCAGGGAGGCGACGTGCACCTCCAGGGTGCGGCCGGTTCCCTCCCAGCTGGTGCGCCAGACCTCGCTGATGATCTGCTCGCGGCGGAAGACCACTCCGGGCCGCTGGGCGAGCAGGGCGAGCAGGTCGAACTCCTTGCGGGTGAGCGGGACGGCGTCGCCGTCGACGCTGACCCGGCGGGTGGGCAGCTCGATGGTGACCTGCCCGAGGCGCAGGGTGCTGTCCTCGGCCGCACCGGCGCCGTCCTCGCCGCCGGCGGTGCGCCGGCTGACCGCGTGGATGCGGGCGAGGAGTTCGCCGGTGTCGTAGGGCTTGACCACGTAGTCGTCGGCGCCGAGGTTGAGGCCGTGTATCCGGGAGCGGACGTCGGCGCGCGCGGTCACCATGATCACGGGGGTGGTGGTGAGCTTCCGGATCCGGCCGCAGACCTGGTAGCCGTCCTGGTCGGGCAGGCCGAGGTCGAGCAGGATCACCCCGTACGAGGGGCGCTCGCCGTGCGCGGCGGGCAGCACGGCCTGGAGCGCCTCCTCGCCGTTGCGGGCGTGGGTGACGTGGAAGCCGTGCCGGGCGAGGATCGCGGAGAGCGCGGCGGCGACGTGGTCGTCGTCCTCGACGAGCAGCAGTCTCATGGCCCTCCTCCGTGATCTCTCGTGTCGCGCTTCGCGGTGCCCGTGCCGGGCCCTGCCGATGGTCTTCCGGCAACGCGCGATGACTATGTGTGTACCAGGGCATGAACGCCGATGGCCACGGTCACAGTCAAGTGTCCCCCCGTTACCCGGGCGTTTCCGTTATGCACCCGGTACGGCACCGGCCGCCCTCTTCACACAGAGTGCCCGTTTGCGACCGGATCGTTATCCTCAAACTTCGCTCAGATCTGATGACGCTCGTCGCACCCGGTCTCTAGTGTCCTCCCCAACCGAGCAGGACGGAGCCAGAAGCCGATGAGCGGAGTGTCAGTGACCAAGGGTTCCCAGAACGCCGTACCGGCCGCGGACGACCTGGTCGTGCTGTCCGACGTGAACAAGCACTTCGGCGCGCTGCACGTGCTGCAGGACATCGACCTGACCATCGCCCGCGGCGAGGTCGTGGTGGTCATCGGGCCCTCCGGGTCCGGCAAGTCCACGCTGTGCCGCACCATCAACCGCCTGGAGACGATCGACTCCGGCAGCATCACCATCGACGGCAAGCCGCTGCCCCAGGAGGGCAGGGAGCTGGCGCGGCTGCGCGCCGACGTCGGCATGGTCTTCCAGTCCTTCAACCTCTTCGCGCACAAGACGGTGCTCGAGAACGTGATGCTGGGTCAGATCAAGGTCCGCAAGACGGACAAGAAGGCGGCCGAGACCAAGGCCCGCGCCCTGCTGGACCGGGTCGGCGTCGGCACCCAGGCCGACAAGTACCCGGCGCAGCTCTCCGGCGGCCAGCAGCAGCGGGTGGCCATCGCCCGCGCGCTCGCCATGGACCCGAAGGTCATCCTGTTCGACGAGCCGACCTCGGCCCTCGACCCGGAGATGATCAACGAGGTCCTGGAGGTCATGCAGCAGCTGGCCCGGGACGGCATGACGATGGTGGTCGTCACCCACGAGATGGGATTCGCCCGCTCGGCCGCCAACCGCGTGGTCTTCATGGCCGACGGAAAGATCGTCGAACAGGCCACCCCCGACGCGTTCTTCAGCAACCCGCGCAGCGACCGGGCCAAGGACTTCCTGTCGAAGATCCTCCACCACTGACGGCGCGCGGCCGCAACTCCTTAGTCGCCCCGGGCGACGTGCTGCACACTGACGATCAACTACCCACGACCTGAGGGATGTTCACGATGAAGCTCCGCAAGACCGCGGCCGTGGCCGTTGCCGTACTCGCGCTGACCGCGACCGCCTGTGGCGGCAAGGAGGGCTCGGCCGGCGACAAGCCCGCCACCAAGCCCGGTGACGCCGCCGCCCCCAAGCTCCCCACGTACGCCGTCGCGAGCGGGGTGGACCTGAACTCCCCGACCTTCAAGAAGGCCAAGGAGCGCGGCAAGCTGATCATCGGCTCCAAGGCGGACCAGCCGTACCTCGGCTTCGAGGACCAGGCCACCAAGGAGCGCTCCGGCTTCGACATCGAGATCGCGAAGATGATCGCGGCCGAGCTCGGCTTCTCCCCCGACAAGATCGAGTGGAAGACCGTCAACTCCAAGCTCCGCGAGACCGCCATCTCCACGGGCCAGGTCGACTACTACGTCGGCACCTACACGATCAACGACAAGCGCAAGGCGCAGGTCGGCTTCGCGGGCCCGTACTACAAGGCCGGCGCCGACCTCCTGGTCCGCAAGGACGAGACCGCGATCACCGGCCCGGAGAGCCTGAAGGGCAAGAAGGTCTGCTCGATCACGGGCTCGACCCCGCTCCAGGAGATCAAGAAGCCGCAGTACGGCGCGGAGACCGTCGAGCTCGGCAAGTACTCCGACTGCGTCCAGCAGCTGCTCACCAAGCAGGTCGACGCCGTCACCACCGACGACTCGATCCTCAAGGGCTACGCCGCCGCCAACAAGGGCAAGCTCAAGGTCATCGGCAAGCCGTTCACCGAGGAGCCCTACGGCATCGGCATGCCGAAGGACGACAAGATCCTGCGCGACAAGGTGAACGACGTCCTGGAGAAGTTCGAGAAGGACGGCACCTACAAGAAGATCTACGAGGCCACCCTCGGCCTCTCCGGCTCCGCCTACACCGAGCCGCCGGCGGTCGTGCGCTACTGATCCGCCCGCGCGAGAGCGCCCCGTACGCGCCTGGCGCTGCGGGGCGCCCCCGCCCCCTGCCCGTAAGCCCGCCGCCCGCCCGCCGCTGACTGCCGACGCGGAGTCATCATGAACGTACTGCTCGACCATTTCCCGGAGTTCCGCGACGGATTCATAGGAACCGTGTCGATCACCGCCGTCAGCTCGGTCATCGCCCTGGTCCTCGGCATCGTGATCGCCGGCTTCCGGGTCTCCCCCGTCCCCCCGCTGCGCTTCTTCGGCACCGCCTGGGTGACGCTGCTGCGCAACACCCCGCTGACCCTGCTCTTCCTGGTCTTCTTCTTCGTCGTGCCGGAGATCCTCTTCCCGGGCATGAGCCCCTTCGTGCTCGCCTCGCTCGCGCTGGGCTTCTACACCTCCTCGTTCGTCTGCGAGGCCGTCCGCTCCGGCATCTCCACCGTGCCGCTGGGCCAGGCCGAGGCAGCCCGCTCGCTGGGCATGAGCTTCTCGCAGACGCTGCGGCTGATCGTGCTGCCGCAGGCCACCCGGACGGTGCTGCCCCCGCTGAGCTCGATCTTCATCGCGCTGACCAAGAACTCCGCCATCGCCGGCGCCTTCAGCGTCACGGAACTCTTCGGCTGGCAGACGCTGATGAGCGAGCAGGGCTACGCGATCGCCCCGGTCTTCCTCTGGGTCGCCATCGCCTACCTCGTCATCACCTTCGCCATCAGCGGTCTCTTCCGTCTCCTTGAGCGCACCATGGAGGTCGCCCGATGAGCGCCAGCGTTCTCTTCGACGCCCCCGGCCCCAAGGCCCGCGTCCGCAACCGGATCTACGCCGTCGTCGGCACCCTGCTGATCCTCGGCCTGCTCGCCGTCAGCGTGGTCCGGCTGAACGACAAGGGGCACCTCGCCCCCGAGATGTGGGACATCTTCAACTACTCGGGCATCCGGCAGAACATCGCCGACGCGCTGCTCGCCACGCTGAAGGCCTTCGGCCTCGCGGCCGTCGGCTCGCTCGTCCTCGGCGTGGTGCTCGCCGTCGCCCGGCTCTCCGACCACAAGCCGGTCCGCTGGGTGGCCACCGGCTTCATCGAGGTCTTCCGCTCGCTCCCGCTGCTGATCACCATCTACGCGGTGTGGGTCGCCTTCCTCACCGACTACTCGATGTGGGCGCTGGCGCTCGGCCTGTCGATCTACAACGGCTGCGTCCAGGCCGAGGTGCTGCGCGCCGGCGTCAACGCCGTACCGCGCGGACAGCGCGAGGCCGCGTACGCGCTCGGCATGAGCAAGACCCAGGTGATGACCACCGTCCTGCTGCCGCAGGCGATCCGGGCGATGCTGCCGACGATCATCAGCCAGCTGGTGGTGACCCTCAAGGACACCTCGCTCGGCTACATGATCCTCTACCCCGAGCTGCTCTACTCGGCCCAGCTGATCGCCTCCAACACCCTGGTCAACGGCCAGTACCCGTACGTCTCCGTGATCGTGGTCTTCGGCGTCATCTACATCGCCCTGTGTCTGGCGCTCTCGGCGCTCGCCACCTGGATCGAGAAGCGCGGCCGCCGGGCCAGGACCGGCTCGGCCAAGGGACCCGCCGACACCCCTGACAGCACGAAGAACTGACGGCATGTGACATCATCCGGGGGCAGTGGCGACCGCCGCTGCCCCTGTCACTTGACGCACGCACCCGCAGTGGGTTGCATACGTTCTGTGATCAAGCTCCGGGCCCGCGCCACACTCCGCTGTGCTACCCGCATGACCGTACGGCCCTCAGGAGCCACGCCGTGGACCCGGTGATCATCGTGGGCGCGGGGCCCGTCGGCCTCGCGCTCTCCCTCGCCCTGGCCGCCCAGGACGTGCCCAGCGTCGTCCTCGACGAGAGCCCGGGCAAGGAGGAGCCACGCCCCGCCCGCACCGTCGTGCTGCGCGCCGACATGGCCGCCCTGGTGGAACGGCTCGGCTGCACCACCCTCCGTGACGAGGGGGTCCGCTGGGTCGGCTGGCGCTCCCTGCGGCGCAAGCAGCAGACCCGGCACGTCCCGCTCGACCTGGGCCTGTCCGGGGACGCCGGCGCGGCGGAGGGGACCGAGGGCCCGCCCGCGCCCCTGCACATCCCCCAGCACGCCCTCGCCCGCGGCCTGCGCGACGCGATCGCCCGGCACGAGCTGATCACCCTCGTCCCCGACTCGCGGGTCGACGCCGTCGAGCAGGACGCGCACGGCGTCGGCGCCCGCACCCGGGGGCCCGACGGCACCTGGTGGCGGGGCAGCCACCTGGTCGGCTGCGACGGCGCCCGCTCGACCGTGCGCAAGCTGCTGGGAGTGCGCTTCCCCGGCCGGACGGCGGTGGAACGGCACGCGGTCGCCGCGCTGCGCACCGAACTCCCCTGGGCCGGCGAGGCCCTGCTGCACCGTCAGCCACCGTGGCGCGGCGCGGGCGAGGAGATCTCGGCACGGCCGCTGCCCGACGGCGTGTGGCGGATCGACTGGCTGCTGCCGCCGCGCGGCGACCTGGTCACCCCCGACGCGCTCGTGACCCGCATCCGCGACACCCTGGCCGGCTGGTGCGAGGGCACCACCCCGCCGTACGACCTGATCGACACCGGCGTGCACACCGTGCACCACCGGCTGGCCCGGCGCTGGCGGGTGGACCGGGTCTTCCTCGCCGGGGACGCGGCGCACCTGCTGGGCGCGGTCGGCACCCAGGGGCTCGACGAGGGGCTGCGGGACGTCGACAACCTGGCCTGGAAGCTGGCCCGCGCCTGGCACCACCGGGACACCTCGCCCGCCCTGCTCGACAGCTACCAGAGCGAGCGCCGCGCGGCCGTCGCCGCGCGGCTGCGGGCGGCCGACCAGTCGCTGCCGGTGCTGCGCGGCGGCGGGGGCCTGCGGACCTATCTGCCCGGCGGCGGGCGGGGGCACGACGCCCTGCTCACCGACGGGCACCTGGGGCGCGGCCCGCTGGGCGCGCCGCCCGCCTATCCGCACTCGCCGCTGGCACCGCCGGCCTCCGAGGGGCGGATCCCCGTGGGCACGCCGGACGGGGCCCCGGCGGAGGACGTCCGCGTGACGGCCCCGGACGGGACCACCGTGCGGCTGCGGGACCGGCTCGGGCGGGGGCGGCTGCTCGTCGTCCTCGTCGCCCCGGGCACCGGGGTCTGGGACCGGCGGCACTGGATGAGCGCGGGCGTGATGCCGCGGCTCGCGGAGGCGGTGGACGCGCTGCCGGCCCCGGCCGAACTGCTGGTGACGGAGGGCTACCCGGGCGCCCCGGCCCACGCCGTCCTGCTCGTCCGCCCGGACGGGCACCTGGCCGCCGCCTTCGCCGGGGTCCGCCCGGAGGAACTGCACGCCGCGGCGGACGCGGTACGGGGCGGAGGCCCGGCCGTCCAGGAGTCGTCCACGGACAGCGACCGCACAGCGGACGTCAATTGACCCTCGCAGGCGCACATGGTGTACTCCGGAACGTGACCGACACCGATGTGCGCCTGTGGCGGAGGGTCCATATGGACCTGGTCCGCTACGCGGGCTGCATGTGTCGCCCGTCCTGCTGAATTCGCATCCCTCTTCCGCTTCTTCGCGCGCCCGCCCGGTCGTGCGCGCTTTCGCGAACCCTCAGGACGGTCCTCCGTGTCCCAGACACAGCACGCCCCCACGCCCGTTTCCGGATCCCGGTCGGGCCCGCCTCCGGGCTCCCCCACCGCGGCCGATCTGCTGGACTTCGTCCGGCGCACGGCCGCCGACACCGCACTGATCGCCTCGCTGCCCCTCGACCCGGAGGGCCGCACCTGGGTGCGGCTGGACGGCCCCGGCGGGAGCGAGGCCTGGCTCATCGGCTGGCCGCCCGGCACGGGTACCGGCTGGCACGACCACGCCGAGTCGCTGGGCGCCTTCGCCACCGCGCGCGGGACCCTGAAGGAGCACTCGCTCGCGGTACGGCTGCCGGCCGGCGGCTGGAAGAACCTGGAGCTGGCCGACGGGGTGGACCGCCGCCGCGAGCTCCCGGCCGGCCAGGGCCGCGCCTTCGGCCGGCACCACGTGCACGAGGTCCTCAACGAGTCCGGCACCGAGCACGCGATCTCGGTGCACGCCTACTATCCGCCGCTTCCCCTGATCCGGCGCTTCAGCCGGTCGGGCGCGGTGCTCCGTCTCGAGCAGGTCGAACGTCCGGAGGACTGGCAGTGAGCGAGGGGACGGCCGACGGCCGCGTCGGCATCGACGAACTCCTGGAGCGCGTACGGGCGGGCCTCGACCGCGTCGACGCCCGGACCGCCTACGAGGCGTACGAGGCGGGTGACGCGCTCCTGGTCGACACCCGCTACGCGGCGCTGCGCGAACGGGACGGCCTGATCCCGGGCGCGCTGATCGTGGAGCGCAACGAACTGGAATGGCGGCTCGACCCCCTGGGCAGCCACCGCGCGCCCCAGGCGTACAGCCACGACCTGCGGGTCGTGGTCTTCTGCAACGAGGGCTACGCCTCGTCCCTGGCCGCCGCGTCCCTGCGGCAGCTGGGCCTGCACCGCGCGACGGACGTCATCGGCGGCTTCCAGGCCTGGAAGGCGGCGGGCCTCCCGGTCCTGCTGCCGGCGACGGGATCGGGCCGACGCCACTGAGGGCGGGTCGGGCGCGGGGCATCCCTGTGCCCCTGAGCCCCTCGCCGGAGGTCTGGGAGGGACCTAGAAGGGTCCGTCCAGGCCGTCGGTGTCCTCGCCCTCCTCGGCCAGGGCCTGGCGGACCACCCGCAGCGCCATGCCCTCCGGGTAGCCCTTGCGGGCGAGCATCCCGGCGAGGCGGCGCAGCCGCCGGTCCCGCTCCATGCCCCGGGTGGCGCGCAGCTTGCGGTCGACGAGCTCGCGCGCCCGGGTCTCCTCCTGGTCGGAGTCGAGCCGGTCGACGGCCTCCTGGATGAGCGCGGCGTCGACGCCCTTGGTGCGCAGCTCGCGGGCGAGGGCCCGGCGGGCCAGACCCCGGCCGTGGTGCCGGGACTCGACCCAGGCCCCGGCGAAGGCGGCGTCGTCGATGAGCCCGACGTCCTCGAAGCGGGAGAGGACCTCGTCGGCGACCTCGTCGGGGATCTCCCGCTTGCGCAGGGCGTCGGCGAGCTGCTTGCGGGTGCGGGGGGTCCCGGTGAGCAGGCGCAGGCAGATCGCCCGCGCCCGCTCAGCCGGATCCTGGGACGACAGCTCCTTCTCGGCCCTCGACGAGTCGGGGCTGTCGTCCGGCCATTCGGTGCGGCCCGTCACCGGTTCAGCTCTTGGCCGCGGTGGCCTTGGTCACCTTGGCGGCCTTGGCCGGTGCCGGGACGGAGCCGGCCGCGTCGGCGCCCGCCTCGCCCGAACCGCTCGCGGCGTCGGTACCCGGCTCGGCCGAGGGCTCCTCGGGCCGGACGCCGACGCCCAGCTTCTCCTTGATCTTCTTCTCGATCTCGTCGGCGAGGTCGGGGTTGTCCTTCAGGAAGTTGCGGGCGTTCTCCTTGCCCTGGCCCAGCTGGTCGCCCTCGTACGTGTACCAGGCGCCGGCCTTGCGGACGAAGCCGTGCTCCACGCCCATGTCGATCAGGCCGCCCTCGCGGCTGATGCCCTGGCCGTAGAGGATGTCGAACTCGGCCTGCTTGAAGGGGGGCGCGACCTTGTTCTTGACGACCTTGACGCGGGTGCGGTTGCCCACCGCGTCCGTGCCGTCCTTGAGGGTCTCGATGCGGCGGATGTCGAGCCGCACGGAGGCGTAGAACTTCAGGGCGCGGCCACCGGTCGTGGTCTCCGGCGAGCCGAACATCACGCCGATCTTCTCGCGGAGCTGGTTGATGAAGATCGCGGTGGTCTTGGACTGGTTGAGCGCGCTGGTGATCTTCCGCAGCGCCTGGCTCATCAGCCGGGCCTGCAGACCGACGTGCGAGTCGCCCATCTCGCCCTCGATCTCCGCGCGCGGGACGAGCGCGGCGACGGAGTCGATGACGATCAGGTCGAGGGCGCCGGAGCGGACCAGCATGTCGACAATCTCGAGGGCCTGCTCGCCGTTGTCCGGCTGGGACAGGATGAGGTTGTCGATGTCGACGCCCAGCTTGCGGGCGTACTCGGGGTCGAGGGCGTGCTCGGCGTCCACGAAGGCGACCTGGCCGCCGGCCCGCTGCGCGTTGGCGACGGCGTGCAGGGTCAGGGTCGTCTTGCCGGAGGACTCCGGGCCGTAGATCTCGACGACACGGCCGCGCGGCAGGCCGCCGACGCCGAGCGCGACGTCCAGGGCGGTCGATCCGGTCGGGATGACCTCGATCGGCTCCTTCGAGCGCTCGCCCATGCGCATCACGGCACCCTTGCCGAATTGCCGTTCGATCTGTGCGAGCGCGGCGTCGAGCGCCTTCTCGCGGTCGGTTCCTGCCATGGGTTCCACCCGGTTTGCTTGAGTCGATCGCTTCATGTGAAAGACGCTAACCCCTGCCACTGACAATGGGCCCCGGCGCCTCCTCCAGCCTGTGGATAACTCGGCGAAAACCCCGTGGTTCCAAGGCCCTGACTCTCATGAGAATGGATGTTCGATTTTCGTGTCAAGCGCACCACGCCGGAGCCGCGGGGGCTATCCCCGGCCCGACTCCGCCTGCTCCTTCTTGTGGTGGAGGGCCTTCTGGAGGCGCGCGACGACGGCCTCGCCATAGCGGCGGTGGCCGTGGACGCGGGGGTCGTCGGTGACGTCGTAGCGCTTCACGTACGCGCCGAGGAAGGCCTGCAGGGTGGCCACGGCGGGGATGGCGATCAGGGCGCCGACCGCGCCGAGGAGCGCGGTGCCCGCGATGACCGAGCCGAAGGCCACCGCCGGGTGGATGTCCACCGTCTTGGAGGTCAGCTTCGGCTGCAGCATGTAGTTCTCGAACTGCTGGTAGACCACGACGAACACCAGCACCCACAGCGCGTACCAGGGGTCGACGGTGAACGCGATCAGCATCGGCAGCGCGCCCGCCAGGTACGTGCCGATGGTCGGGATGAACTGCGAGACCAGGCCGACCCAGACGGCGAGGGCCGGCGCGTAGGGCACGCCCAGGATCTCGAAGAGGACGAAGTGCGCCACCCCGGAGATCAGCGCCATCAGGCCGCGCGAGTACAGGTACCCGCCGGTCTTGTCGACGGCGATCTCCCAGGCCCGCAGCACCTCCGTCTGGCGGGCCGGCGGCAGGACCGAGCACAGCGACCGGCGCAGCCGGGGCCCGTCGGCCGCGAAGTAGAACGAGAACAGGAAGATCGTCAGGAGCTTGAACAGACCGCCGAGCAGGGTCGCGGAGACGTCCAGCACGCCGGAGGCGCTGTTCTGGACGTACTTCTGCAGCCAGCCGGAGCGCAGCACGCTGTCCTGCACCTCGACCCGGGACAGATCGGTGTGGAAGTGCTGGTTGGTCCAGTTGATCAGGGAGTCGAGGTACTTGGGGAAGTTCTCGACCATGTCGACGATCTGCCCGGCGAGCATCGAGCCGAGCAGCACGACGAAGCCGACGCTGACGACGAGGACGCCGAAGAAGACGATGAAGGTGGCGAGCCCCCGGCGCATGCCGCGCGCCGCCATGCGCCCCACCGCCGGCTCGATGGCGAGCGCCAGGAAGAAGGCGAGCAGGATGTTGACGAGCAGCCCGATGAGCTGGTGGAAGGCCCAGCTGCCGAGCTGGAAGCAGGCGTAGAGCGCGAGGGCGAGCACCAGGGCGCGGGGCAGCCAGCGCGGCATTCTCGCGGCGGGGGCCGTGCCGGCCCCGGGTGCCTCCCCGGCACCCGGGGCCGGCGCCACGGCGGGGGCCGCGGGCGCGGGGCTCAGCCCGCCGTGCCCGCCGGGGGCCGGGACGCCGAGCGGGGACCGGGCCGCCTCCTCGGCGGCCGCGGCCCAGCGGGGGGCGCCGGCGCCGGCACGGGTGCCGGAGGGGCCGGCGGTGTCGGCAGCGCCGTCCTTGCCGTCGGTATCGGCGGTGTCGTCACGGGAATCGTCGTTCACGTCGTCGGTGGCCACCCCGTCAGTCTCGCGCACCGTCCGGACATTCCGGCCAGGGGCCGTCACATCATCGTTTCTCGGCCGGTACGCCGACGGCCGAGCAGACCGCCCGCCACACGTCCTTGGCCTCCCAGCCCGCGTCCAGCGCCTCGTGCACCGTACGACCGCCGAGCTCGGCCATCACATGGTCCTTGGCGAAGCTCTCCGCATAGCCCGCACCGAAGTGGTCGGCCATCCGCTCCCAGAAAATCGTCAACCGCATGAGCCCAGTATCGCGCTCTCAAGGGTGCAGCCCGGCCCGAAGCCCTTGTCAGACGCGCCATCCCGCCTACGGTCGGAACATGGCCGGAAAACCCCCAGAGAACGCCTCTCCCCTCGCTTCTCCCCTCGCTCGGGCCGAGCACTTCGTCTGGCTGACCGCCCGCGTGCTCGAACAGCGCCGGTTCGCCTACCACTTCCTGCGCGGCGGCGCCGACCCTGTCGAGACCGCCCTCGGCGCGTACCTCAACGAGGACGGCGGCTACGGCCACGCCCTCGAACCCGATCTGCGCGGCCCGGTCAGCCAGCCGCTGCACACCGCGCACGCCCTGCGGGTGCTCGACTCGATCGGGCGCTGCGGCGGGCTGCGGATCGAGCGGATCTGCCGCTATCTGACCGAGGTCTCCACGCACGAGGGCGCGCTCCCCGCGATCCACCCCTCGCAGCGCGGCTATCCGGCGGCACCGTTCGTGCCCGTCGTCGACGGGCCGCCCGGCGCGCTGCTCTCCACCGGTCCCGTGGTGGGGCTGCTCCACCGCAACCAGGTCTGGCACGCCTGGCTGTTCCGGGCCACCGAGTTCTGCTGGGCCGCCGTCGAGGCGCTGGAGAAGTCCCACCCGTACGAGGTGCAGGCGGCGGTCGCCTTCCTCGACGGGGTCCCGGACCGCTCCCGGGCCCAGGCGGCGAGCGACCGGCTCGGGCGTCTGGTGCGCGAGCAGCGGCTCGCGGTGCTCGACCCGGACCGGCCGGAGGACTTCCCCGTGGCGGACGGCTACGCCCCGGGCGAGCACCACTACCCGCACGACTACGCGCGCGTACCGGACTCGCTGGCCCGCCGCTGGTTCACGGACGAGGAGATGTCCCGCTCCCTGGACCACCTCGCGGCGAGCCAGGACGAGGACGGCGGCTGGCCGATCGGCTGGCGGCGGTGGGCGCCGGGCTCCGCCCTGGAGTGGCGGCCGGTCGTGACCGTGGAGGCCCTGCGGACGCTGCGGGCGCACGGCCGCACGATCTGACCGACCGGGCCACGGCCGCCCCGCCGGCCGTCCGCGCTCCGCGGGGCGGCCGGTTCAGGCCCCGGTCTCCCGCAGCAGAGGCGCCGCGGTGGCGGTGGCGCTCCCCCGGGGCGTGGCCAGGTCGTAGGGGCCGGGCCACGGCGGGTCGGTGCGGGGGTCGCGGTGTCAGCCGCCCAGCGCCCGCACCCCGGCCGTGACGAGCACGGCCGCGCCGACGACCACCAGGAAGGGGGCGCGCAGGACCAGGGCGAGGCCCGCCGCCGCGAGGCCCGCGGCACGGGCGTCGACGGTGAGGGAACCCTGGCTGCTGAAGGTCTGCTGGGCGGTGAGCGCCGCCAGCAGGGCCACCGGAACGAGGGCCGCGAGGCGCTGGACGAGGGGGCGCTCCAGGGTGTCGGCCGGCACGAGCAGGCCGAGCAGTTTGACCAGGTAGCAACCGGCCGCGGTCAGGCCGATGGCGAGCCAGACGTTCATCGGCCCTCCTCCTTCTCCTCGCGGCGGCCCCGGAACCAGAGCACGGCGGGCGCGGCGAGCGCGGCGGCCAGGACCGGGACGCCGGCCGGCAGGACCGGCATCAGCCCGAGGCCGAGCAGGACGGCGAGGGCCGCGGTGGCGCGCTCGGTGGCCGACTTCAGCATGGGCGCGAGCAGCGCCAGGAAGACCGCGGGGCCGGCCGCGTCCAGGCCCCACGCGCCGGTGTCCCCGATGGCCTCGGCGCCGAGCGCGCCGAGCAGCGTGGTGAGGTTCCACAGCACGTACAGGGTCAGGCCGGTGACGGTGAAGCCGAGCCGCGCGGTGCGCCGGTCCGGCTGGGCGAGGGCGACGGCCGTGGTCTCGTCGATCACCCACTGCGCGGCGAACGGCCGGACGACCCGCCGGAAGGCGAGCAGCTGGCCGAGCCGAAGGCCGTAGAAGGCGTTGCGGGTGCCGAGGAAGAACGCCCCGGCGGCCGCCGTGAACGGGTTGCCGCCCGCCGCGAGCGCGCCCACCAGGGCGAACTGCGAGGCGCCGGTGAAGACCAGCAGGCTGAGCGCGCAGGTCTGGAGCAGGCTCAGGCCGGAGCCGGCCGAGGTCACGCCGAAGGCGAAGCCGGAGAGCCCGACGGCGATCCCCACCCCGAGCGCGTCGCGGACCACGGCCGCGTCGCTCTTGGGGGGTGCGATCTCGTCGCGTATGTCCGGAGGTGCTGTCTGTTCTGCCACGTCAGAGACGGTACGGGAGGGGGCGGAACCCGTCTTGTACGTTCTTGCGCGGGGCCAGGCGTCGCGGGCTGATCCGGTCTGACCCGAAAGGCAGGACCTACCGCCCAGCCCGCTGGTAGGCCCCCGGGGGCACCCCCACGCTCCGGGTGAAGTGCCGGTTGAGGTGCGGCTGGTCGGTGAAGCCGACGGCGACGGCGGCCTGCGCCGGGGGCGTGCCGGCGTCCAGGAGGCGCCGGGCCCGCCGGACCCGGGCGTCGGTCAGCCAGGTGTGCGGCGGCATGCCGTAGGCCCCGCGGAAGGCCCTCAGCAGGGCGAAGGGGCTGGTGCCGAGCTCGGCGGCGAGCTGCTCCAGGGTCGGCGGGTCGGCCATCCGCTCCTCCAGGACCGCCCGCGCGCGTGCCGCGTCCCGGGCCCCGGCCGCGCGGGGGGCCAGCGGCCGGACGCGGCCGCCGTGGCTGCGCAGCATCCGCGCGGTGACCAGCCGTAGCAGGCTGTCGGCGGCGAGCGCGTTGCCCTCCTCGGCGGCCCGGTGCACCCCGACGACCAGCCGGGCCGCGTACGGGTCGTCGACGACCGGCGTCACGAAGCCGACGGTGCCGCGGACGGCGAGGGTGTCCGCGGCGATGGCGCGGACCAGCTCGGCGTCCGGGTAGATCGTGCGGTAGGTCCATCCCTCGGGCACGCCGGCGTGCCCGGTGTGCGGGGTGTCGGGGTTGACCAGGGCGATCTGTCCCGGCCCGGCCCGGACGAGGTCGCTGCCGTAGTGGAAGGCCTCCACGCCCTCGGTGATCGCGGCGAAGACGAAGCTCTCGTGGGTGTGCCGGGAGAACTCCTTGCGGACGTAGTGGGCGTGCAGCAGGTCCACCCCCGGCAGCCCGTCCGGACGCCAGTACCGGGCCCGCTCGCCCCGCGCGACCCGCTCGCCCGGGGCCCCGTGCTCCCGGGCCGCGCGCCCGTGCCCCGCGTCACCGCTCGCCATGTCCCCATTCTGCGCCACCCGGCTCCGCCGCCACGAACGGGTTTCCCCAGGTCCGGGCGGTTGTCAGTGGCGGGGTGCACGATGGGTGGCATGGTCAGGTCCGCGCTCGACTCGTTCTCCCCCGCGACCCGCAGCTGGTTCACCGGGGCCTTCACCGCGCCCACGGCGGCGCAGGAAGGCGCCTGGCAGGCCATCGGCGCGGGTTCGGACGTGCTCGTGGTCGCGCCGACCGGTTCCGGCAAGACCCTCGCCGCCTTCCTCGCCTCGCTCGACCGGCTGGCCGCGACGCCCCCGCCGGCCGACGCCAAGAAGCGCTGCCGGGTGCTCTACGTGTCCCCGCTGAAGGCCCTCGCCGTCGACGTCGAGCGCAATCTGCGCTCGCCGCTGACCGGCATCCGCCAGGAGTCGGTCCGGCTCGGGCTGCCCGAGCCGGACGTCAAGGTGGGCATCCGCTCGGGCGACACCCCGCCCGCCGAGCGGCGGGCGCTGGCGACCCGGCCGCCGGACATCCTGATCACCACCCCCGAGTCGCTGTTCCTGATGCTGACCTCGGCCACCCGCGACGCGCTCGCGGGCGTCGAGACGGTGATCCTGGACGAGGTCCACGCGGTCGCCGGGACCAAGCGCGGCGCGCACCTGGCGCTCTCCCTGGAGCGGCTGGACGAGCTGCTGCCCCGCCCGGCCCGCCGGATCGGCCTGTCGGCGACGGTCCGGCCGGTGGAGGAGGTGGCGCGCTATCTGTCGCCGCAGCGGAAGGTCGAGATCGTCCAGCCGCCCTCGGGCAAGGAGTTCGACCTGTCGGTGGTCGTGCCCGTGGAGGACATGGGCGAGCTGGGCGGCTCCCCGGCCTCGGACGCCTCCGGCGGCGCGGGGGGCGGCGACCGGCCGTCGATCTGGCCGCACGTGGAGGAGCGGATCGCCGACCTGGTGCAGGCGCACCGCTCGACCATCGTCTTCGCCAACTCCCGCCGCCTCGCCGAGCGCCTGTGCAACCGGCTGAACGAGATCGCGTACGAACGGGCCACCGGCGAGGCCCTGCCCGAGGGGAGGCCGCCCGCCGAGATCATGGCCCAGTCGGGGGCGGCGCAGGGCGCCCCGCCGCTGCTGGCCCGCGCGCACCACGGCTCGGTCTCCAAGGAGCAGCGTGCCCTGGTCGAGGAGGACCTGAAGGCGGGCCGGCTGCCCGCCGTGGTGGCGACGTCCAGCCTGGAGCTGGGCATCGACATGGGCGCGGTGGACCTGGTCGTCCAGGTCGAGTCGCCGCCCTCGGTGGCCTCCGGGCTCCAGCGCGTGGGCCGCGCGGGGCACCAGGTGGGGGCCGTGTCGACCGGGGTGGTCTTCCCGAAGTACCGGGGCGACCTGGTGCAGTCGGCCGTGGTGACCGAGCGGATGCGCAGCGGCTCCATCGAGTCGCTGCGGGTCCCGGCGAACCCCCTGGACGTGCTCGCCCAGCAGCTGGTGGCGACGGTCGCGCTGGACAGCTGGCAGGTGGACGACCTGCTGGCGCTGGTCCGCCGGGCGGCGCCGTTCGCCTCGCTGCCGGAGTCGGCGTTCACGGCGGTCCTGGACATGCTGGCGGGCCGCTATCCCTCGGACGCCTTCGCGGAGCTGCGCCCGCGCGTGGTGTGGGACCGGGTCGCGGGCACGGTCACCGGCCGCCCGGGCGCCCAGCGCCTCGCGGTCACCTCGGGCGGGACGATCCCCGACCGGGGCCTGTTCGGGGTGTTCCTGGCGGGCGCCGACCCGAAGAAGGGCGGCGGCCGGGTCGGCGAGCTCGACGAGGAGATGGTGTACGAGTCGCGGGTCGGCGACGTCTTCACGCTGGGCACGACGTCCTGGCGGATCGAGGACATCACCCGCGACCGGGTGCTGGTCTCGCCCGCGCCGGGCGTGCCGGGCCGGCTGCCGTTCTGGAAGGGCGACCAGCTGGGCCGGCCGCTGGAGCTGGGCCGCGCGGTGGGTGCCTTCCTGCGCGAGGTGGGCTCCCTGAAGCCGGACGACGCCCGGCTGCGCCTGGTCGCGGCGGGACTCGACGCCTGGGCGGCGGACAACGTGCTCGCGTATCTCGCCGAGCAGCGCGAGGCCTGCGGCCACGTGCCCGACGACCGGACGATCCTGGTGGAGCGCTTCCGGGACGAGCTCGGCGACTGGCGGGTCGTCATCCACTCCCCCTTCGGCGCCCAGGTGCACGCCCCGTGGGCGCTGGCGCTCGGCGCCCGGCTCGCCGAGCGGTACGGGCTGGACGCCCAGGTGATGCACGCCGACGACGGCATCGTGCTGCGCCTGCCGGACGCCGACCTCATGGGCCTCGACCTGCTCGACGCCGACCCGGGCGCACCGGTGGGCGCGGCCGGTGCGGGCGGCCCGGTGGACCCGAGCCGCTTCGGCGACACGGCCTTCGACGGCGACCAGGCCCCCGTCGGCGCGGCCGACGCCGTGTTCGACAAGGGCGAGATCGGGCAGATCGTCACCGACCAGGTCGGCGGCTCGGCCCTGTTCGCCTCCCGGTTCCGCGAGTGCGCGGCGCGCGCCCTGCTGCTGCCCAAGCGCAATCCGGGCAAGCGCACCCCGCTGTGGCAGCAGCGCCAGCGGGCGGCGCAGCTGCTCCAGGTGGCGAGCGAGTTCGGCTCCTTCCCGATCGTCCTGGAGGCGGTCCGCGAGTGCCTCCAGGACGTCTTCGACGTGCCGGGCCTGACCGAGCTGATGGGCGACATCGAGGCCCGGCGGGTGCGCCTGGTCGAGGTCACCACCCCCGAGCCGTCCCCCTTCGCCCGCTCGCTGCTCTTCGGCTACGTCGCCCAGTTCCTGTACGAGGGGGACTCTCCGCTCGCCGAGCGCCGGGCGGCCGCCCTGTCGCTGGACTCCCGGCTGCTCGCCGAGCTCCTCGGGCAGGCGGAGCTGCGGGAGCTGCTCGACGCGGACGTGCTCGCCGAGCTGGAGCGCGAGCTCCAGTGGCTGACGGAGGACCGGCGGATCAAGGACCCGGAGGGCGTCGCCGACCTGCTCCGGGTCCTGGGACCGCTCACCGACGCCGAGCTGGCCGAGCGGGGCGCCCACGCCGACTGGGCGCCGGAGCTGGGCCGGGCCCGCCGGGCCATCCGGGTCCGGATCGCCGGCGCCGAGCACTGGGCGGCGATCGAGGACGCGGGCCGGCTCCGCGACGCGCTCGGCACGGCGCTGCCGGTCGGCGTGCCCGAGGCGTTCACGGAGCCGGTGAAGGACCCGCTGGGCGACCTGCTGGCCCGCCACGCCCGCACCCACGGCCCCTTCACCTCCTCGCAGGCCGCCGGCCGTTTCGGCCTGGGCACGGCGGTCACCGATGGCGCGCTCCAGCGGCTCGCGGCGGCCGGCCGGGTCGTGCAGGGCGAGTTCCATCCCTCGGGCATCGGCCAGGAGTGGTGCGACGCGGCCGTGCTGCGCCGGCTGCGGCGCCGCTCCCTCGCGGCCCTGCGGCACGAGCTGGAGCCCGTCCCCCCGGCCGCCCTCGCCACGTTCCTGCCCCAGTGGCAGCACCTGGGGAGCAACGGCCTGCGCGGGATCGACGGGCTGGCCCGCGCGATCGAGCAGCTCCAGGGCGCGCCGGTGCCGGCCTCGGCTCTGGAGAAGCTGATCCTGCCGTCCCGGGTGCGGGACTACTCCCCGGCCCTCCTCGACGAGCTCACGACGACCGGCGAGGTGGTCTGGGCGGGGGCGGGGGCGCTGCCCGGCAAGGACGGCTGGATCTCGCTCTATCTGGCGGACGCGGCGCCGCTGCTCCTGCCGCCGCCGCACCCGCTGGAGCCGACCGCCCTCCACGAGTCCGTCCTGACGGTGCTCTCCGGGGGGTACGGACTCTTCTTCCGCCAGATCGCCGACCAGGTGCGGGCGACCACCCACCCGGACGCGACGGACCCGCAGCTGGCCGACGCCCTGTGGGACCTGGCCTGGTCGGGGCGGCTCACCAACGACACCCTGGCCCCGCTGCGCTCCCTCCTCGGCTCGGGCCGCACGGCCGGTTCCACGGCCCACCGCGCCCGGCGCACGGTCCCGCGCGGCCGGTACGGGACGCTCAGCGCCGCCGCCCGCCCCGCCTCCCGCACGGGACCGCCGACGGTCAGCGGCCGCTGGTCGCTGCTCCCGCCGCCGGAGCCGGAGCCGACCCACCGGGCGCACGCCCTGGCCCGGACGCTCCTCGACCGGCACGGGGTGGTCACCCGGGGCGCGGTGGCGGCCGAGGGCGTCGAGGGCGGCTTCTCGGCGACGTACCGGATCCTGTCCGCGTTCGAGGACAGCGGGCAGGCCCGCCGCGGCTATGTGGTGGAGGGGCTCGGCGCGGCCCAGTTCGCCATGGACGGCGCCGTCGACCGGCTCCGCGCGGCGGCCAACGCGCGGGACCGGGGCACCGAGGAGGGCGTGGGCCCCCGCGCGGTGGTCCTGGCGGCGGCCGACCCGGCGAACGCGTACGGGGCGGCTCTGTCCTGGCCCGAGCCGCCGACGGGCGCGGGCCACAAGCCGGGCCGCAAGGCGGGGGCGATGGTCGTCCTGGTCGACGGGGAGCTGACGCTGTACATGGAGCGGGGCGGCAAGACCCTGCTCTCCTGGCCGACGGACCCGGACTCCCCGGCGCTGCGGGCCGCGGCCGAGGCGCTGGCCGCGGCGGCGACGGCGGGTTCGCTCGGCACGGTGACGGTGGAGCGGATCAACGGTGCGGCCGCCCTGACCTCCCCCCTGTCCCGCGCCTTGGAGGCCGCGGGCTTCCACGCCACCCCCAGGGGCCTCCGCCTGCGCGCCTGACCCGGGCGGTGCTCCCCAGGGCATCATGGCCCCATGCCCGAAGGAGACACCGTCTGGTCCGTCGCCCGCCGGCTGGACGAGGCGCTCGCGGGGCGGGTGCTGACCCGGTCCGACCTGCGCGTGCCCCGGTTCGCGACCGCCGATCTCACCGGGCGGCGGGTGCTCGACGTCACGCCGCGCGGCAAGCACCTGCTGGCCCGGATCGAGGGCGGGCTGACGCTCCACTCGCATCTGCGGATGGACGGGGCATGGCGGGTCTTCGCCACCGGGGAGCGCCCGCGTGGGGGCGCGGAGCACCAGCTCCGGGCGGTTCTGGGGAACGCGGAGTTCACCGCGTACGGCTACCGGCTTCCGGTGTTGGAGCTGCTCCGGACCGCCGAGGAGGAGCGGGTGGTGGGCCATCTCGGCCCGGACCTGCTGGGCCCCGACTGGGACGCCGAGGAGGCCGCCCGCCGCCTGGCCGGGGACCCGGGGCGCCCGCTGGGCGAGGCGCTGCTCGACCAGCGGAACCTCGCCGGGATCGGCAACGTGTACAAGTCGGAGCTGGCCTTCCTCGCAGCCGTCAGCCCCTGGCTGCCCGTCGGCGAGCTGCCGCCGGACGTCCCCGAGCGGCTGGCGGTCACCGCCCACCGCCTCCTGGAGGCGAACAAGGCCCGCCCCGACCGCCGCACCACCACGACCGGGCGCTCCGGCGAGCGGCTGTACGTCTACGGCCGCGCGGGCCGCGCCTGCCCGCGCTGCGGCCGCCCGGTCCGCAAGGCGGAGCTCGGCGACCGGGTGACGTACTGGTGCCCCGGCTGCCAGCGCGGCCCGGGCCCGGCAGCACCCTGACCCCCACCCCCGACCGGGCCGCGTCCCCCGCCGGATCGGACCACCCGCACCAATTGACGAGCCGTCAGATCCGGTCGTACCGTCCGGGACATGGTCCTCACCGCGTA
Source organism: Streptomyces showdoensis (assembly GCF_039535475.1). NCBI lineage: Bacteria > Bacillati > Actinomycetota > Actinomycetes > Kitasatosporales > Streptomycetaceae > Streptomyces > Streptomyces showdoensis. The sequence goes on from NZ_BAAAXG010000028.1 coordinate 418,004, forward strand.
CGACCTCACCGGCCGCACGGCCTTCGTCACCGGAGCGGCGAGCGGCATCGGCCGCGCCACCGCCGAGCTGCTCGCCGAGGCGGGAGCCGCCGTCCACTGCGCGGACCGCGACGCGGACGGCCTCAAGGAGACGGCGGCCCGGATCGGGCGGCGCGGCGGCACCGCGCACGTCCACGCGCTGGACGTCACCGACCGCCCGGCCCTCGCCGCCGCGGTGCGCGCTGCGGGCCCGCTGCACGTGATGGCGGCGGTCGCCGGGATCATGCACACGAGCACGGTGCTGGAGACCCGCGAGGAGGACCTGGACCGGATCCTCGCGGTCAACTTCAAGGGCGTGCTGCACGCCTGCCAGGAGGCGGCGGGCGCCATGATCGAGCACGGCGTCCCCGGCTCCATCGTGACCATGGCCTCCGGCGCGATGGACACCGCGAGCCCGGGGCTGCTCTGCTACAGCGTCGCCAAGGCGGCCGTGGTGCAGCTGACGAAGACGCTCGCCGCCGAGGTGGGCAGGCACGGCATCCGGGTGAACGCGGTCGCGCCCGGCTGGATCCGCACCCCGATGACCGACCGCCACGAGCCGGCCGCGCAGGAGCAGGCCGAGGCGATGATGGTCCGCGTCTCCCCGCTCGGCCGAGTCGGCGAGTCCGAGGAGATCGCGCACGCGGTGCTGCACCTGGCCTGCGACGCCTCCTCGTTCACGACGGGCCAGATCCTCCGCCCCAACGGCGGCATCGCGATGCCGTGGTGACCGGCCGCTCCGGCACCGCCACGGGGCCTGCCCGCCCTCCCGGGCCTCCCTGATTGCCCGGACCACCCGGTCGCCCCGAGGCCGCCGCCCGTCGTCGCGAAGAGGCGGCCACGTGCACCGGCAGCAGGCTCAGCCCCCAGCCGCCCGCGGCCACCGCCCCCTCGACCGGTCCCGCCTCCCCCGGTACCAACAGCAGGCGCATCACCGCCCACCACCAGAGCCCACCGGCCACCAGCCCGACCGCGACCAGCATGAGCGTCACCAGCGGATCCCGTCGCCGTACCATGGCCGCCTCCTCCGGTCGACGCTAGTGCGGCAGGATCACCCGGCGGGAGGGCGCACAAGGGGCAGACCGGGCGCACACCACCCGTATCGCGCCCGCTCCCGCCCCTGTCCGGGCCTCCGCCATCGCCGGGCACGTCGCCAAGCACGTCGCCAGGCACATCGTCAGGCACTCTCCGCCTGGTACATCCAGCTGTGCTTCTCGAGGTCGGCCGTGACCGCGATGAGGATGTCCTGGCTCACCGGGTCCGGGTCACCCGTCGCCTCGATGCGCTCGCGCATCCGCGCCACCACGACGCCCAGCGCGTCCACGAGGATCCGCACGGCGTCCTCGTCCTTGATCCATCCGTCCGGTACGGAACCGATCGCGCTCCCGGACGCCACCGTCGTCGCCCGCCCGTCCGGGTTCACTCCGATCGCGGAGGCACGCTCCGCCACGGTGTCGGAGTGCGTGCGGGCGGTGGTGACGACCTCGTCGAGCTGCAGGTGCACCGAGCGGAACCGGGGGCCGACCACGTTCCAGTGCACCTGCTTGGCCACCAGGGCGAGATCGACCAGATCGACCAGCGCCCCTTGCAGAGCGCCTCCGACCGTCTTGAGGTCGGTCTCCGACAGCGGGCTCTTGACCACGGACATGCTATTTCTCCCAACAGTCGTATATCCCCCACCCTGCACGTCTCGCCCCGATCCGGCATCCCAAACACGGGCACGCACGCCGCCCCGAGCTCCTCCGCGCGCGGAGGAGCTCGGGGCAGGGGGCCAGCCCCGCGAAACAAGAGCGAGCCCCGGTCGGCACCCCCTCACGGGGTGCCGACCGGGGCTCGGTCACGCTCGATCGAGAGCGTCGGCCTCAGGCGGCGACGACGTTCACCGCTTCCGTGGGTGCCTTGATGGTCACCCGCTCGGTGGACACTCCGGTCACCGACGTCACCGACACCGAATTGAGCATCGGGCGGACCGGCGCCGGCACCGGTTCGCTCGCCGCTGCCGACTCGGCCAGTTCGGCCAGCGACAGCTCGTCGCTCACTTCACGCATGAGCTCGGACATCCGTACGTCCAGCGCGTCGCAGATCGCGGAGAGCAGCTCAGAGGAAGCCTCCTTCTGCCCCCGCTCCACCTCGGAGAGATAGCCGAGTGAGACTCGGGCGGACGAGGAGACTTCGCGCAGAGTACGGCCCTGGCGCTGGCGCTGCCGACGCAGCACGTCACCCAACAGGCGACGGAGCAGAATCATCGGTGGCTCCCTCCTCGGACCGCGTAGCCGCATCCTTCACGCCCCACCGTACCGCCTCGCGCCGCGGCCGTGCGGGGAGCGATGTCGTGTTCACTCATGGCTGCAAACATCAATCTCCCCCGTTCTGTTCCGTATCCTGTGCCCGCGCATTTTCCGGGTGTTCTCCGTCGAGCAGCTCCCGGAGCAATTCGAGCACGCTCCGCACGCTCTCTCTACGGATTTCCGCGCGATCGCCGTTCAATCGCAACGAGGCCACCTTCCCCGCCCCGCAGCGCTCCCCCGCGGGCCCGGCGACGGCCACGTAGACCGTCCCCACGGGCTGTCCGTCCTGCGGATCGGGCCCCGCGACACCGGTCGTCGCGATGCCCCAGTCGGCCCCCAGACGGGTCCGCACCCCCGCCGCCATCTGCAGCGCCACCTCCGGATCGACCGCGCCGCGCTCCGCCAGCAGGGTCCCGTCGACGCCGAGCAGCTGCTCCTTGAGCGGCGTCGCGTAGGCCGTGACGGAGCCGCGGAAGGACTTCGAGGCCCCGGGGACCCCGGTCAGCTCCGCGGCCACCAGACCGCCCGTGAGGGACTCCGCGGCGGCCAGCGTGTGGCCTCGTTCCGCGAGCAGCTCCAGCACCCGGGCGGCTTCGTTCATCGTCCGTCCGCCTCCGCGGCGGCCGCCGCGCGCTCCGCCGCGATCCCCCTGCGGCGCAGGACGACGGCCTGCCGTACGTAGTCCAGACCGGTGACGACCGTCAGCACGACGGCCACCGCCATCACCCAGAAGCGCAAGGTGGCGAGTGGACCGGTGAGCATCAGCACGTACATGCCGACCGCCGTGCCCTGCGCGAGGGTCTTCATCTTGCCGCCGCGGCTGGCCGGGATGACCCCGTGCCGGATCACCCAGAAGCGCATCAGGGTGATCCCCAGCTCACGGGCGAGGATCACGCCCGTCACCCACCACGGCAGGTCGCCGAGATAGGACAGGGAGATCAGCCCGGCCGCCATGATCGCCTTGTCGGCGATCGGGTCGGCGATCTTCCCGAAGTCGGTGACCAGGTTGTACGTCCGCGCCAGATGCCCGTCGAAGACGTCGGTGATCATGGCGACGGCGAACGCCGCCCAGGCCCAGGCGCGCCAGGCGGGGTCGTGCCCGCCGTCCTGGAAGAGCAGCACCACGAAGCCTGGCACGAGCACGAGCCGGACCATGGTGAGGATGTTCGCGATGTTCCAGAGGCTGGCCTGGTTGACGGCCGCAGCGCCCAGCTTGCCGCGGGGCGCCGGCGTACCGGACCCGCCCGTCGCGGATGCCGCCGGGACTCCGGTCATCTGCCCGCCTCCTCGGCTCCGGAGGTCTGGGGGGCGCCCAGCAGGTCGCAGCAGTCGGCCACCAGGTCGACGCCCTCGGTGTCGACGACCTTGGCCCTGACCATGCGGCCCGGGGCCAGGTCGAGGCCCTCGGCCGAGTCGGCCGGGAGGAGCACCTGGCCGTCGGTCTCGGGCGCCTGGTGCGCGGCGCGGCCGATCCAGCCGTCCGCCTCCTCGTCGAAGGACTCGACCAGTACCTCCAGGGTCTCGCCGATCCGCTCCTCCGCGCGCTGGGCGGTGAGCTCCTCGGCGAGCCGGGACAGGTGCGCGAGGCGCGCGTCGACCACGTCCTGGTCCAGCTTGTTCTCGTACGTGGCGGCCTCGGTGCCGTCCTCGTCGGAGTAGCCGAAGACGCCGATGGCGTCGAGGCGGGCGTGGGTGACGAAGCGTTCCAGCTCGGCGAAGTCCGCCTCGGTCTCGCCGGGGAAGCCGACGATGAAGTTGGAGCGGGCGCCGGCGGTCGGAGCCTTGGAGCGGATGGTCTCCAGGAGCTCCAGGAAGCGGTCGGTGTCGCCGAAGCGGCGCATCGCCCGCAGCACGTCCGGGGCGCTGTGCTGGAAGGACAGGTCGAAGTACGGGACGACCTTCTCGGTCGAGGTGAGCACGTCGATCAGGCCGGGGCGCATCTCGGCGGGCTGCAGGTAGCTGACCCGGACCCGCTCGATGCCGTCGACGGCGGCCAGCTCGGGCAGCAGGCTCTCCAGCAGCCGGATGTCGCCGAGGTCCTTGCCGTACGAGGTGTTGTTCTCGGAGACCAGCATGACCTCCTTCACACCCTGCTCGGCGAGCCAGCGGGTCTCGTTCAGCACGTCGGAGGGACGGCGCGAGACGAAGGAGCCGCGGAAGGACGGGATGGCGCAGAAGGAGCAGCGCCGGTCGCAGCCGGAGGCGAGCTTCACGGAGGCGACCGGGCTGGTGTCCAGGCGGCGGCGCAGGGGCGCGCGGGGCCCGGAGGCGGGCGCCAGGCCCTCGGGAAGGTCGGTGGGCACGTTCTCCGGGGCGGCGGGCGCCTCGGGCGTCTCAGGCGCCTCGGCGGCCGCGGAGGCCCCGTGGCCGGGCAGGGCCACCGCCGTGGCGGCCTTCTGGCGCTCCACCGGGGACAGCGGCAGCAGGCTGCGCCGGTCACGCGGGGTGTGCGCCTCGACACTGCCACCGCTGAGGATGGTCTGGAGGCGGTTGGAGATGTCGGCGTAGTCGTCGAAGCCGAGCACGCCGTCGGCCTCGGGGAGCGCGTCGGCGAGTTCCTTGCCGTAGCGCTCGGCCATACAGCCGACGGCGACGACGGCCTGGGTGCGGCCGTGGTCCTTCAGATCATTGGCTTCGAGGAGGGCGTCGACGGAGTCCTTCTTGGCGGCTTCGACGAAGCCACAGGTGTTGACGACGGCGACGTCTGCGTCCTCGGCGGATTCGACGAGCTCCCAGCCGTCCGCTGCCAAGCGGCCTGCGAGCTCCTCCGAGTCCACCTCGTTACGGGCGCAGCCGAGAGTGACAAGGGCGACGGTACGGCGTTCGGGCATGGGCTCAAGACTACTTCGTCCCGGCCGTACCTCCGTCGCGCAGGGTTCACCCCCGTCACGCCCGTCACCGGGATCAGCCCGCCTCGGGGTCACCCTTGGTGTAGGACAGGCGCTCGACCTGGCCGGACTCGAAGGTGTCCTGGATCTTCTTGCCGTTGACGTAGAGCTCGATCGGCCCGGCGTTGCCGAGGATGAGGTCGACCCGCTCGTCGTCCTGGAAGGTCTTGGACTCGCCCGCGAGGAGGAGGCCGTCGAAGAGCAGCTTGCCGTCGTGCGCCTTGGCCGAGATCCAGCTCTTGTCGTCCACGGCGGTGAGCTTCACGGTGACCTTGTCCTGCGGGACCGCCGCGATGGCGCTCTCGGAGGGCGCGGGCTTGGGGGCCGCGGGCTTGACCGGCTTGGGCTTGACGCTGGTGCTGGCCTTGGGCGCCGGGGCCGGGCCCTCCGCGACGGCGTTGTTGCCGCGCACGTCGTTCCCGTTGAACATCGTGAAGCCGACGAAGCCGACGACGGCCACGATGGCCGCGACCATGGCGGCGGTCCAGTTGGGGCGCCGCGGCTCGGGGCGGATGCGCTCGGCCTCGAAGAGCGGGGCCGCCGGGGTCGGGGCGGGACGGCCGCCGTGGTCGGCGTCGTACTGCTCGATCAGAGGGGCCGGATCGAGCCCCACGGCGCGCGCGAGCGTACGGATGTGCCCGCGGGCGTAGACGTCGCCGCCGCAGCGCGAGAAGTCCTCCTCCTCGATCGCGTGCACGATCGGGACGCGCACACGGGTGGAGGCGCTGACCTCTTCGACGGTGAGACCGGCGGCGACACGGGCCTGCTGGAGGGCACGACCGATCGAATCCCGGTCATCTGCCGGGAAGTTCCGGTCGTCCTCGGGGGATTCGGGGGAGTTGCCGATGGACACGAGAGCGCCTTTCGAGCGTGTAGCCACCTGCTGGACGTTCAGTCTATGGGTGGTACGAAAGGGTGGGGCAACCGGGCGGGCGTCGTTTGTACGCCATGAGGCTGGGACATCATCCTGTCCCTCCCTCCAACTTGACGTATGCCCAAGGGAAACGGTTGCCCTCGTTCCCTTACGAGTGAGTCTCGGCCCGGTCTCGTTCCGGCACCTCCGCCCGGCGGCCCGCTCGGGTCCTCCCGGGCCGCTCGCGTCCTCAGCCGTCGGACTCCCCGCGGATCACCGCCAGCACCCCGTCCAGCTCGTCCGGCTTGACGAGCACGTCCCGCGCCTTGGACCCCTCGCTCGGTCCGACGATGTTGCGCGACTCCATCAGGTCCATCAGGCGGCCGGCCTTCGCGAAGCCCACCCGCAGCTTGCGCTGGAGCATCGAGGTGGAGCCGAACTGGGTCGAGACGACCAGCTCGGCGGCCTGGCACAGCAGGTCGAGGTCGTCGCCGATTTCCTCGTCGATCTCCTTCTTCTGCTTGGTGCCCACGGTGACGTCGTCCCGGAAGACCGGCGCCATCTGGTCCTTGCAGTGCTGGACGACGGTGGCGACCTCGGCCTCGGTGACGAAGGCGCCCTGCATGCGGGTCGGCTTGTTCGCGCCCATCGGCAGGAACAGGCCGTCGCCCTTGCCGATCAGCTTCTCGGCGCCCGGCTGGTCGAGGATGACCCGGCTGTCGGCGAGCGAGGAGGTGGCGAAGGCGAGCCGGGACGGCACGTTCGCCTTGATCAGGCCGGTGACGACGTCCACGGAGGGCCGCTGGGTGGCGAGCACCAGGTGGATGCCGGCCGCGCGCGCCAGCTGGGTGATGCGGACGATCGCGTCCTCGACGTCCCGGGGGGCGACCATCATCAGGTCGGCGAGCTCGTCGACGATCACCAGGAGGTACGGGTAGGTCTTGAGCTCGCGCTCGCTGCCCGGCGGCAGCTGCACCTTGCCGTCCCGGATCGCCTGGTTGAAGTCGTCGATGTGCCGGAAGCCGAACGCGGCCAGGTCGTCGTAGCGGAGGTCCATCTCGCGCACGACCCACTGGAGGGCCTCGGCGGCCCGCTTCGGGTTGGTGATGATCGGCGTGATCAGGTGCGGGATGCCCTCGTAGGCGGTGAGCTCGACCCGCTTGGGGTCGACGAGCACCATCCGAACGTCCTCCGGGGTCGCTCTTATCATCACCGAGGTGATGAGGCAGTTGATGCACGAGGACTTTCCGGAGCCGGTGGCACCGGCGACCAGGATGTGCGGCATCTTCGCCAGGTTGGCCATCACGTAGCCGCCCTCGACGTCCTTGCCGAGCGCCACCAGCATCGGGTGGTCGTCCTCCGCGGCCTCGGCGAGCCGCAGCACGTCGCCGAGGTTGACCATCTCGCGGTCGGTGTTCGGGATCTCGATGCCGACCGCGGACTTGCCGGGGATCGGCGAGATGATCCGCACGTCCGGGCTGGCCACGGCGTACGCGATGTTCTTGGTGAGCGCGGTGATCTTCTCGACCTTGACCGCGGGGCCGAGCTCCACCTCGTACCGGGTGACCGTCGGCCCCCGGGTGAAGCCGGTGACGGCGGCGTCGACCTTGAACTCGGCGAAGACGTTGGTGAGCGACTCGACGATCAGGTCGTTGGCGGCGCTGCGGGTCTTGCCGGGGCCGCCGCGCTCCAGCAGGTCCATGGACGGCAGGGAGTACGTGATGTCGCCGGAGAGCTGGAGCTGCTCGGCCCGCGCCGGCAGGTCGGTCGGCTCGGGGGCCGGCTTCGTCAGGTCCGGCACTCCCCCGCCGGCCCGTTCCTTGGCCCCCTTGGTCCCGCGCGCGGTCGGCACCGGCGCCGCGGGCGCCTCGGCCTCGGCCGCGGCCGCCGCGACGGCGGCGGCCCGCTCGGCGGTGAGGTCCCGGGTCAGATCGGCGACCAGCGGGGACGGCGGCATGCCGTTGAGGACGGCGCCGTCCAGGGCCGCGGCCGCCGCGGCGGCGACGTCCACGGGGTCGAGCCCGGCGGTGTCGAAGGCGGACGCGGGCGGGGTCCGGCGCCGGCCGCGCCGCTCCAGGGCCGCGGCCTCCGCCCGGTCGGCCCCGTCCGGGTCGTATCCCGGCCCGGCGCCGGGGGCGCGGCGGCGGACCGGCCGCGCGGGCTGCGGGCCCTCCTCGCGCCAGTCGTCGCCGTACGCGTCGTGGGCGGCGTCCTCCTCGGGGTCGTACTCCGGCTCCACGATGCCGAGCCGGGCGCCGAGGGCGCGCAGCCGCTGCGGGATGGCGTTGACCGGGGTGGCGGTGACGACGAGCAGCCCGAAGACCGTGAGCAGCACCAGCATCGGCACCGCCAGGACCTCGCCCATCATGAAGACGAGCGGCTTGGAGGCGGCCCAGCCGATGAGCCCGCCGGCGTCCTGCATGGCCTTGGTGCCGTCGCCCCGGCCGGGCGAGCCGCACGCGATGTGCACCTGCCCGAGCACGCCGATGACGAGCGCCGACAGGCCGATCGCGATCCGCCCGTTGGCCTCGGGCTTCTCCGGGTGGAGGATCAGCCGGACGCCGATCGCGCCGACCAGCAGCGGTACGAGCAGGTCGAGCCGCCCGAAGGCGCCGGTGACCAGCATCTCGACCAGGTCGCCCACGGGGCCGCGCAGATTGGACCAGGTCCCGGCGGCGACGATCAGGGCGACGCCGAGCAGCAGCAGGGCCATGCCGTCCTTGCGGTGGGCCGGGTCCAGGCCCTTGGCACCGCGCCCTATCCCCCGGAACATCGCGCCGACGCCGTGCGCCAGGCCGAGCCAGATCCCGCGCACCAGCCGGTAGAGCCCCCCGGTCGGGGACGGTGCCGGGCGCGGCGCGGGCTTCTTCGCCGCGGTCTTGCGCGCGGGCGCGCGCTTGGCGGGCGCGGCCTTCTTGGCCGGCGCCTTCTTCGCGGGAGGCTTGGCGGGCGCCTTCGCGGGCACCGCTTTCCTCGCGGTGCCGGTCGTACGGCCGGCGCGCGGCTTTGCGGTGCCCGCCGTGCCCTGGGAACCCTTGCCGGACGTACGTGAGGCCATGATGCTGAGGTTACCGGTGTACGCCGCCGGGGAAACAGCTCACCCGTTCGTGTCGCCCTTGCGAGGGCGCGGAACTGACGCCCGCTCACGGCGGGCGTCCGGCGGGTGACGTCGGGTCAGCTCTGCGCGGGCAGGGTGGGCGCGCCGCCCGTGCCCGGCTCCAGCGCGTCGAGGGCCCGGCGGAGCCCGGTGAGCTTGCGCTCCAGGTGGGCGGCGGTGGCGACGGCCGCCGCGTCGGCGGAGTCGTCGTCGAGCTGCTTGGACAGAGCCTCGGCCTGCTCCTCGACCGCGGCGAGGCGGGCGGAGAGCTCGGCGAGGAGCCCCGCGGACTCCTTGGCGTGACCGCCGTGGCCGCCGCCCTCCAGCTGGAGCCGCAGCAGCGCGGCCTGCTCGCGGAGCTGGCAGTTCTTCATGTATAGCTCGACGAAGACGGAGACCTTGGCCCGCAGCACCCACGGGTCGAACGGCTTGGAGATGTAGTCGACCGCGCCGGCCGCGTATCCCCGGAAGGTGTGGTGCGGGCCGTGGTTGATGGCGGTGAGGAAGATGATCGGGATGTCCCGGGTCCGCTCGCGCCGCTTGATGTGCGCCGCCGTCTCGAACCCGTCCATCCCGGGCATCTGAACGTCCAGCAGAATGACCGCGAAGTCGTCGGTCAGCAGCGCCTTGAGCGCTTCCTCCCCGGACGATGCCCGCACCAGCGTCTGATCGAGCGCCGAGAGAATGGCCTCCAGCGCCAGCAGATTCTCCGGCCGGTCATCGACCAGGAGGATCTTGGCCTTCTGCACCATGCCCCGTCCTCCTCGCCCCGGCACTGGTTCGCTCCGGCTCTGCGAGCCGGAGGAAGCACCGGGCGCCGCCCCAGAAGACGACTCCCATGCGCCGTCCGTCCTTGTGCCGGTCATCGTAGCCGCACCCCGCCCGTCGCCACACCCTGTCACCGCATTGTCACTGAGCACGCCTCCGTGCCCGTACGTCGAACGCGGTGGGAGACCAGAAGGTTCCCCGTCCCCGGGCCTCTCACACCCGGACGGCACCGGTCCGCCGGCGGGACGCCGACCGACCGGTGCCGTCAAGGGACCGTCGGGGACCGTCAGGGGCCGTCAGGTGCCTCGGATGCCTCAGGGGCTCAGCGGCCCTCCCCCCGCATCCACTGCTCCATCACCGTCAGGAGGTGGTCCGGGTCGACCGGCTTGGTCACGTAGTCCGAGGCCCCGGACTCGATGGCCTTCTCCCTGTCGCCCTTCATCGCCTTCGCCGTCAGAGCGATGATCGGCAGCCCGGCGAACTGCGGCATCCGCCGGATCGCGGTCGTCGTCGCGTACCCGTCCATCTCCGGCATCATGATGTCCATGAGGACCACCGACACGTCCTCGTGCTGCTCCAGCACCTCGATGCCCTCGCGCCCGTTCTCCGCGTACAGCACCGCGAGACCGTGCTGCTCCAGGACGCTGGTGAGCGCGAAGACGTTGCGGATGTCGTCGTCGACGATCAGCACCTTCTCCCCGGCGAAGCCGAAGGTCCGGCGCGCGGCCGGCTCCGGCCGCTCCTCCGCCTCGGCCGCGCCGGGCTGGACGGTCTCCCCCGGGACGGCCGCCCGCTGCTGTTCGACCGCCTTGCGCCGGTGCCGGAACAGCGCCCCGGACCGGGCCTCGGCCGGCGGCGTCGGCGCGAAGTGCAGCAGTCCGTCGCCGGACTCCCCCGCGGGCGCCTGGAGTCCGGCCGGGTCCGGCTGCTCCTGCCCGTAACCGGAGTGCACCGGCTCGCTCGGGCTCAGCGGCAGGTACAGCGTGAAGGTCGAGCCGCGGCCCGGCTCGCTCGCCGCGTGGATCTCGCCGCCGAGCAGCCGGGCGATCTCCCGGCTGATCGAGAGCCCCAGGCCCGTACCGCCGTACTTGCGGCTGGTGGTGCCGTCGGCCTGCTTGAACGCCTCGAAGATGACCCGCATCTTGCCGGCCGCGATGCCGATGCCGGTGTCCGTCACCGAGAAGGCGATCAGATCGGCGTCCGCGTCGCGCAGCGTCCCCGCCTCCAGGAGCTGCTCCCGGATCGACTGCGGCACGTCCGCGCCCGCCGGACGGATCACCAGCTCCACGGCGCCCGTGTCGGTGAACTTCACCGCGTTGGACAGCAGGTTGCGCAGCACCTGGAGCAGCCGCTGCTCGTCGGTGTGCAGCGTCGCGGGCAGTTCGGGCGAGACCCGCACCGAGAAGTCGAGCCCCTTCTCCGCGGTCAGCGGCCGGAAGGTGGCCTCCACGTAGTCGACGAGCTGCACCAGCGCGATCCGGGTGGGCGAGACGTCCATCTTGCCCGCCTCGACCTTCGACAGGTCCAGGATGTCGTTGATCAGCTGCAGCAGGTCGGAACCGGCCCCGTGGATGGTCTCGGCGAACTCGACCTGCTTCGGCGTCAGGTTGGTGTCCGCGTTGTCGGCGAGCAGCTTGGCCAGGATCAGCAGCGAGTTGAGCGGGGTGCGCAGCTCGTGCGACATGTTGGCCAGGAACTCGGACTTGTACCGCATGGAGACGGCGAGCTGCTCGGCCCGCTCCTCCAGCACCTGCCGGGCCTCCTCGATCTCGGTGTTCTTCACCTCGATGTCCCGGTTCTGACGGGCCAGCAGCTCGGCCTTGTCCTCCAGCTCGGCGTTGGAGTTCTGCAGCTCCTTCTGCCGGTGCTCCAGCTCCGCGGACCGCTCCCGCAGCTGCTCGGTGAGCTCCTGCGACTGCTGGAGCAGCACCTCGGTGCGGGTGTTGACGCTGATCGTGTTGACCGTGGTCGCGATCAGCTCCGCGATCTGGTTGAGGAAGTCCCGCTGGATCTGCGTGAACGGCTGGAAGGAGGCCAGCTCGATCACGCCGAGCACCCGGCCCTCGAACAGCACGGGCAGCACGATCACATGCGCCGGGGCGGCCTCGCCGAGCCCGGACGAGATCTTCAGGTAGCCCGGGGGCACGTTGACCTGGATGGTCCGCTTCTCCTCGGCCGCCGTCCCGATCAGCGTCTCGCCGGGCCGGAACGAGGTGGGCATCGACCCGGCGGAGTAGCCGTAACTGCCGCGCATCCGCAGCTCGTACGAGCCCTCCCCCTCGCCCACCGGTTCCGCGTCGCTGTGCGTCCCGCCGGTCGGCATCGCCACGAAGAAGGCGCCGTGCTGCGCGGAGACCACCGGGGTCAGCTCGCTCATGATGAGCGAGGCCACGTCCTCCAGGTCCCGGCGGCCCTGCATCAGACCGGAGATCCGGGCCAGGTTGCCCTTGAGCCAGTCCTGCTCGTCGTTGGCGAGGGTCGTGTCGCGCAGGTTGGAGATCATCGTGTTGATGTTGTCCTGCAGCGCCTGGATCTCACCGGCCGCGTCCACACCGTCGATCTTGACGTTGAGGTCGCCGCGGGTCACCGCGGTGGCGACGGCCGCGATGGCGCGCACCTGACGGGTCAGGTTCCCGGCCATCTCGTTCACCGACTGGGTCAGGTCCGACCAGGTGCCCTCGACGTCCCGCACCCGGGCCTGACCGCCGAGCTGGCCGTCCGTACCCACCTCGCGGGCCACCCGGGTGACCTCCTCGGCGAAGTTCGACAGCTGGTCGACCATCGTGTTGATGGTGCTCTTCAGCTCCTGGATCTCGCCCCGCGCGTCGATGTCGATCTTCTTGGTGAGATCGCCCTTGGCGATCGCCGTGGTGACGGCGGCGATCTGGCGCACCTGACCGGTCAGGTTGTCGGCCATCGAGTTCACCGACTCGGTCAGGTCCTTCCAGGTGCCCGACACCCCGGGCACCCGCGCCTGGCCGCCCAGTTCGCCCTCCGTGCCCACCTCGCGGGCCACCCGGGTCACCTCGTCGGCGAACGACGACAGCGTCGTCACCATCGTGTTGACGGTGTCGGCGAGCTCGGCGACCTCGCCGCGCGCGTCCACGGTCACCTTCTTGGTCAGGTCGCCGTTGGCGACGGCCGCGGAGACCCGGGAGATGTTCCGCACCTGGCTGGTCAGGTTGTTGGCCATCAGGTTGACGTTGTCGCTCAGGTCCTTCCAGATGCCGGTCACGCCGCGCACCCGGGCCTGGCCGCCGAGGATGCCCTCGGTGCCCACCTCGCGGGCCACCCGGGTCACCTCGTCGGCGAAGTTCGACAGCTGGTCCACCATCGTGTTGACGGTCGTCACCAGCTCCAGGATCTCGCCCTTGGCGTCGACGGTGATCTTCTTCGACAGGTCGCCGCGCGCGACCGCGGTGGTGACCTCGGCGATGTTGCGGACCTGGAAGGTCAGGTTGTTCGCCATGAAGTTCACCGACTGGGTCAGGTCCTTCCAGGTGCCGGAGACCCCCTGCACCTCGGCCTGACCGCCCAGGATGCCCTCCGTACCCACCTCGCGGGCCACCCGGGTCACCTGGTCCGCGAAGCTCGACAGCTGGTCGACCATCGTGTTGAGGGTGTTCTTCAGCTCCAGGATCTCGCCGCGGGCGTCCACGTCGATCTTCTGCGACAGGTCACCGCGCGCCACCGCCGTGGCGACCTGCGCGATGTTGCGCACCTGGGCCGTCAGGTTCCCGGCCATGCCGTTCACCGAGTCCGTCAGGTCCCGCCACACGCCGGCCACGCCCGGCACCTGCGCCTGACCGCCCAGCCGCCCGTCCGTGCCCACCTCGCGGGCCACCCGGGTCACCTGGTCCGCGAAGGCCGAGAGCTGGTCGACCATCGTGTTGATGGTGTTCTTCAGCTCCAGGATCTCGCCGCGGGCATCCACGTCGATCTTCTGCGACAGGTCGCCCCGCGCCACCGCCGTCGTCACCTGGGCGATCTGGCGCACCTGCGAGGTCAGGTTGCCAGCCATGAAGTTCACCGAGTCGGTGAGCTCCCGCCAGCGCCCGGACACGCCGTCCACCCGGGCCTGACCGCCCAGCCGTCCCTCCGTGCCCACGTCCCTGGCCATCCGCGTCACCTGGTCGGCGAAGGAGGACAGCTGCGACACCATCGTGTTGACGGTGTTCTTGAGCTCCAGCATCTCGCCGGCCACGTCCACGGTGACCTTCTGCGACAGATCACCGTTGGCGACCGCCGTCGTCACCTGCGCGATGTCCCGCACCTGACCGGTCAGGTTGCGGAACGCCGTGTTCACCGAATCGGTGAGGTCCTTCCACGTACCGGCCGCGCCCGGCACCTCGGCCTGACCGCCCAGCAGACCCTCGACGCCGACCTCCCGCGCCACCCGGGTCACCTCGGAACCGAACGCCGACAGCTGGTCCACCATCGTGTTGACGGTGTTCTTCAGCTCCAGCATCTCGCCGGCCACGTCCACGGTGACCTTCTGCGACAGATCACCGTTGGCGACCGCCGTCGTCACCTGCGCGATGTCCCGCACCTGCGTGGTGATGTTCCGGAAGACGGTGTTGACCGAGTCGGTCAGGTCCTTCCAGGTGCCCGCCGCGCCCGGCACCTGCGCCTGACCGCCGAGCAGACCCTGCGCGCCCACCTCGCCGGAGACACGGGTCACCTCGTCGGCGAAGGTCCGCAGCGTCTCCGTCATCTGGTTGATGGTGTCCGCGAGCTGCGCGATCTCGCCGCGGGCCGACACCCGTACCTTCTGCGACAGGTCGCCGTTGGCCACCGCGGTGGTGACCTCCGCGATGCCCCTCACCTGATTGGTGAGATTTCCCGCCATCGTGTTGACGGAGTCCGTGAGGTCCTTCCAGACGCCGGCGACCCCGGCCACCTCGGCCTGACCGCCCAGCTCCCCCTCGGTGCCCACCTCGCGGGCCACCCGGGTCACCTCGGACGAGAACGAGGACAGCTGGTCCACCATCCTGTTGACGGTGTTCTTCAGCTCCAGCATCTCGCCGGCCACGTTCGCCGTGACCTTCTGCGACAGATCGCCGTTGGCGACCGCCGTCGTCACCAGCGCGATGTCCCGCACCTGGGCCGTCAGCCGGTTCGCCATCGTGTTGACCGAGTCCGTGAGGTCCTTCCACGAACCGGACATCCCGCGCACCTGCGCCTGACCGCCCAGCTTGCCCTCGGTGCCCACCTCCAGGGCGACCCGGGTCACCTCGTCCGCGAACACGGACAGCTGGTCGACCAGGTTGTTCACCGTACGGGCGACCTTCAGGAACTCCCCGCGCAACGGCCGGGTCGTCCCGTCCGCCCCCTCCGAACGCAGCTCCATCCGCTGCCCCAGATCACCCTCGGCCACCGACGAGAGCACCCGGCCCACCTCGGAGACCGGCCGCGCCAACTCGTCCACCAGCGCGTTCGCGGCCTCCACGGCAGCCGCCCACGCCCCCTCGCCGGCCCCCGTCTCCAGCCGCTCCGACAGCTTGCCCTCACGGCCCACCACCCGGCGGACCCGCGACAGCTCACCCGTCAGATGCGTCTGCCGGTCCGCGAGCTCGTTGAAGACGGCGGAGATCTCCGCCATCACCCCGTCGCCGGAGACCGGCAGCCGCTTGCGGAAGTTCCCGTCCCGCATCGACGCCAGCGCCGCGAGCAGCCTCTGCAGAGCCGCCGCGTCCACCTGCACCGTGCCACCGCCACGGGAACGCCCCCCACCGGAGGCCCCCCACGCCCGCGAACCGCCTCCGCGCCGCGCCGTCGTGCCAGACTCCACCGTGTCCCTCCCGAAGGGGTCGACCATGCCGCTCGGTCTCTCGCTACCAGCCTGCCCAGTGTTTCACCGTGTGCGAACCAGGCCATAACAGTTCGGCAGCTTCGCACAGCGTCCCCACGTCCGAGGGACGGAAACAGCGGCGACCGGCATCCGCTGGGACAGCGAAGGTAAGTAACCTGGCATGCGGCTGTCCACCCGCCCCGGTCCGCCCGGCGGGGGGTCGGTGCGGACGGCCGGAAAGAAGCACGGGCAGCGGGAGGGGCAGACCGACCATGGCGGAGCCGGGTGTCGAGACGCGTACGAGGAGTTCAGTGATCACCGCGCGGGCGGCTGCCAGTTTCGATCCCGTAGGGAGGTCCGTCGCGTCCGCCCGGGCCTTCGTACGGGACACCCTCCAGGGCTGGGGGTACGCCGAGGTCGTCGACGACGCCGTCGTCCTCACCAGCGAACTCGTCACCAACGCCGTCATCCACGCCGGCACCGCCGCCGACGTCCTGTGCCTGCGCGCCGACGACGGCGTCCGCATCGAGGTGGCCGACCGCTACCCCGAGCGCGAGATCCCCGTCCAGCAGGGCCGGTCCATGACCGGGCCCGACCGCGAGAACGGCCGCGGACTGCTGCTGTGCGCCGCCCTCGCCACCCGCTGGGGCGTCGAGTACAGCCCCACCCGCAAACACGTCTGGTTCCACCTGGACCTGCCCGAGCGGCCCGTCGGCACCCGCTCCGCCGGCCCCGTGCTGCCCGATCCGCTGCTCCCGGTCACCGAGAGCCGGGTCCGCGTCGCCGTCGTCCAGATCGACCGCGGCGGCGCCATCGCCGCCTGGAACGAGGACGCCGAGGAACTCTTCGGCTACGGCTCCGAGCAGGTCACCGGCAAGCCCCTCGGCGACCTGGCCGCCTGGCCCCACACCCCCGGCATCGGCACCGGCCTCGCCGAGGCCCTGCGCTTCTCCCGCTGGGAGGGCAGCTACGGCATCCGCTGCGCCGACGGCCGCGTCATCCCCGTCTACGCCTCCCACCTGCGCGTCCGCGACGCCCAGGGCGAGCCCTCCACGGTCTGCCTCCTCGTCCGCGAGTACGAGCGCGCCGTCCTCCAGACCCCCCAGCGCCCCGCCGCCTCCGAGACCGGGCCCGAGAGCCGCACCGCGACCGACCCGTTCGAGGTCTTCATCGGCTCCCCCGCCCCCGACGACCTCGACGGCCTGCTCCAGCGCACAGTCGAACGCGCCCGCGACATGCTCGACGGGGACTCCGCCTTCCTCCTCCTCGCCACCGACGACGAGACCGAACTGGAGGTACGGGCCACCACGGGCCTGCCCTCCGCCCGCCAGCGCTTCGCCCGCGTCCCCGTGGAGACCGGCGCCAGCCGCTACGGCTCCGCCCGCATGCCCGCCGTCCACGAGGACCTGGCCGCCGTCCCCGGCGCCGTGCCGCTCCTCGAAGGCACCGGCATGCGCTCGGTCGTCACGGTCCCCCTCAAGGTCGAGGGCCGCCTCACCGGCTCCCTCGGCGTCGCCGCCGAAGGCGCCAACCGCTACTCCAACGAGGAGGCCCTGCGCCTCCAGTTCGCCGCCGACCGGATCGCACTCGCCGTCGAGTCCGCCCGACTCGGCGAGCTCGAACGCCTCCGCCGCGGCTCCCTCAGCTTCCTCGTCGAGGCCTCCGACCTCCTGGCCGGCACCCTCGACCGGGACCAGACCCTGGCCCTGATGGCCCAGATGACGGTCCCGACCCTGGCCACCTGGTGCGCCGTCTACACCATCGCGGACCAGGCCTCCGACCCCTACCTCTCCTATGTGCTGCACGAGGACGAGGACCTCATCGACGGCCTGAAGGCCCTGCTCTCCTCGATCTCCCCGCCCGACCCGGTGACGACGCCCGGCGCCCGGGTGTGGACCGCCCCCGGCGACGCCGCCCACCGCGCGGCGCTCAGCGCCTCGATGCGCGAACTCGACGGCCCCGCGGGCCCGGTGTCCTCCGGCATCCACACGGCCCTCGCGACCGCCACGGCCGTCGGCGGCGAGACCGTGGTCCTGCCGCTCGTGGCCCGCAACCGCGTCATCGGCATGCTGACCCTCGGCAAGCCCTCGGACGACCACTTCCGCCAGGAGATCCTGGAACTCGCCGAGGACCTCTCCCGCCGGGCCGCCCTGGCCCTGGACAACGCCCGCCTGTACTCGGAGCGCACGGCCATCAGCCGCTCCCTCCAGCGCAGCCTGCTGCCGCCCGGTCTCCCCGAGATCCCCGGCGTCGAGGTCGACGTCATCTACCGCGCGGCCGGCGAGGGCAACGAGGTCGGCGGCGACTTCTACGACCTCTTCCCGATCCGCGACGGCGCGTACGGCTTCGCCATCGGCGACGTGTGCGGTACGGGCCCGGAGGCCGCCGCCGTGACCGGTCTGGCCCGGCACGCCCTGCGCCTGCTGGCCCGCGAGGGCTTCGGCGGCCCGGCCGTCCTGGAGCGCCTCAACGCGGCGATCCTCGACGAGGGCGCCCGCAGCCGCTTCCTCACGCTCCTGTACGGCGAGATGCGCCCCCAGGAGGACGGCTCGGCGGTCCTGAAGGTCGTGTGCGCCGGCCACCCGCTGCCGCTCCGCCTCAGCCAGGACGGCCGAGTGCGCCCCGCGGCGGACCCGCAGCCCCTCCTCGGCGTCATGGAGGACCTGGAGCTCTACGAGCAGACGGTCACCCTGGACCCGGGCGACGTCCTCCTGTGCGTCACGGACGGCGTCACCGAACGCCGCGAGGGCACCCGCATGCTGGGCGACGACGGCCTCACCGAGGTCCTCAGGTCCTGTACGGGCCTGACGGCCGGCGCGGTCGCCTCCCGGGTGCTGCGGGCGGTCGAGCGCTTCGCCCAGGAGCCGGCCTCGGACGACATGGCCATCCTGGCCCTCCGCATCCCGGAGCCGCACAACCGCTGACCCGACACGAGAAGGGCCCCGCCAGGGGCCCTTCTTCTCTTCTCCCGGATCCCGGGAACGCAAAAAGGCCCCCGCCTGATGGCGGGGGCCTTTTCTCTGAGCCCTTTAACGGAATCGAACCGTTGACCTTCTCCTTACCATGGAGACGCTCTGCCGACTGAGCTAAAAGGGCGGGGTGTTCGGCGGCGTCCTACTCTCCCACAGGGTCCCCCCTGCAGTACCATCGGCGCTGAAAGGCTTAGCTTCCGGGTTCGGAATGTAACCGGGCGTTTCCCTAACGCTATGACCACCGAAACACTATGAAGTTGAACTCAAGCCGCACCCCCCACAGGAGGGGCGAGTTCGTTACTTCAGAACTAACACAGTGGACGCGAGCAACTGAGGACAAGCCCTCGGCCTATTAGTACCGGTCAGCTCCACCCATTACTGGGCTTCCACATCCGGCCTATCAACCCAGTCGTCTACTGGGAGCCTTACCCTCTCAAGGAGGTGGGAATACTCATCTCGAAGCAGGCTTCCCGCTTAGATGCTTTCAGCGGTTATCCCTCCCGAACGTAGCCAACCAGCCATGCCCTTGGCAGGACAACTGGCACACCAGAGGTTCGTCCGTCCCGGTCCTCTCGTACTAGGGACAGCCCTTCTCAATATTCCTACGCGCACAGCGGATAGGGACCGAACTGTCTCACGACGTTCTAAACCCAGCTCGCGTACCGCTTTAATGGGCGAACAGCCCAACCCTTGGGACCGACTCCAGCCCCAGGATGCGACGAGCCGACATCGAGGTGCCAAACCATCCCGTCGATATGGACTCTTGGGGAAGATCAGCCTGTTATCCCCGGGGTACCTTTTATCCGTTGAGCGACGGCGCTTCCACAAGCCACCGCCGGATCACTAGTCCCGACTTTCGTCCCTGCTCGACCCGTCGGTCTCACAGTCAAGCTCCCTTGTGCACTTACACTCAACACCTGATTGCCAACCAGGCTGAGGGAACCTTTGGGCGCCTCCGTTACCCTTTGGGAGGCAACCGCCCCAGTTAAACTACCCATCAGACACTGTCCCTGATCCGGATCACGGACCGAGGTTAGACATCCAGCACGACCAGAGTGGTATTTCAACGGCGACTCCACCATGACTGGCGTCACGGCTTCAAAGTCTCCCACCTATCCTACACAAGCCGAACCGAACACCAATATCAAACTGTAGTAAAGGTCCCGGGGTCTTTCCGTCCTGCTGCGCGAAACGAGCATCTTTACTCGTAGTGCAATTTCACCGGGCCTATGGTTGAGACAGTCGAGAAGTCGTTACGCCATTCGTGCAGGTCGGAACTTACCCGACAAGGAATTTCGCTACCTTAGGATGGTTATAGTTACCACCGCCGTTTACTGGCGCTTAAGTTCTCAGCTTCGCCCTGTCGAAACAGAGCTAACCGGTCCCCTTAACGTTCCAGCACCGGGCAGGCGTCAGTCCGTATACATCGCCTTACGGCTTCGCACGGACCTGTGTTTTTAGTAAACAGTCGCTTCTCGCTGGTCTCTGCGGCCACCCCCAGCTCACGGAGTAAATCCGATCACCAGTGATGGCCCCCCTTCTCCCGAAGTTACGGGGGCATTTTGCCGAGTTCCTTAACCATAGTTCACCCGAACGCCTCGGTATTCTCTACCTGACCACCTGAGTCGGTTTAGGGTACGGGCCGCCATGAAACTCGCTAGAGGCTTTTCTCGACAGCATAGGATCATCCACTTCACCACAATCGGCTCGGCATCAGGTCTCAGCCTTAATGTGTGACGGATTTGCCTATCACACGGCCTACACCCTTACCCCGGGACAACCACCGCCCGGGCTGGACTACCTTCCTGCGTCACCCCATCGCTTACCTACTACCACCTTGGGTCAGCGGCTCCACCACTCCCCTTTGCCCGAAGGCTCCGGGGCGGCTTCACGGCCTTAGCATTAATGGGCTCGATATTGGGCGTTTCAAAGCGGGTACCGGAATATCAACCGGTTGTCCATCGACTACGCCTGTCGGCCTCGCCTTAGGTCCCGACTTACCCTGGGCAGATCAGCTTGACCCAGGAACCCTTAGTCAATCGGCGCACACGTTTCTCACGTGTGTATCGCTACTCATGCCTGCATTCTCACTCGTGAACCGTCCACAACTCGCTTCCGCGGCTGCTTCACCCGGCACACGACGCTCCCCTACCCATCACAGCACCCGTTGGGGCTTATTGCTGCAATGACACGACTTCGGCGGTACGCTTGAGCCCCGCTACATTGTCGGCGCGGAATCACTTGACCAGTGAGCTATTACGCACTCTTTCAAGGGTGGCTGCTTCTAAGCCAACCTCCTGGTTGTCTCTGCGACTCCACATCCTTTCCCACTTAGCGTACGCTTAGGGGCCTTAGTCGATGCTCTGGGCTGTTTCCCTCTCGACCATGGAGCTTATCCCCCACAGTCTCACTGCCGTGCTCTCACTTACCGGCATTCGGAGTTTGGCTAAGGTCAGTAACCCGGTAGGGCCCATCGCCTATCCAGTGCTCTACCTCCGGCAAGAAACACACGACGCTGCACCTAAATGCATTTCGGGGAGAACCAGCTATCACGGAGTTTGATTGGCCTTTCACCCCTAACCACAGGTCATCCCCCAGGTTTTCAACCCTGGTGGGTTCGGTCCTCCACGAAGTCTTACCTCCGCTTCAACCTGCCCATGGCTAGATCACTCCGCTTCGGGTCTTGAGCGTGCTACTGAATCGCCCTATTCGGACTCGCTTTCGCTACGGCTTCCCCACACGGGTTAACCTCGCAACACACCGCAAACTCGCAGGCTCATTCTTCAAAAGGCACGCAGTCACGAGACATAGCAAGCTATGTCCGACGCTCCCACGGCTTGTAGGCACACGGTTTCAGGTACTATTTCACTCCGCTCCCGCGGTACTTTTCACCATTCCCTCACGGTACTATCCGCTATCGGTCACCAGGGAATATTTAGGCTTAGCGGGTGGTCCCGCCAGATTCACACGGGATTTCTCGGGCCCCGTGCTACTTGGGTGTCTCTTAAACGAGCCGCATGAATTTCAGCTACGGGGGTCTTACCCTCTACGCCGGACCTTTCGCATGTCCTTCGCCTATCCATACGGTTTCTGACTCGTCTCACAGCCGGCAGACTGTGAAAAAGAGATCCCACAACCCCGCATGCGCAACCCCTGCCGGGTCTCACACGCATACGGTTTGGCCTCATCCGGTTTCGCTCGCCACTACTCCCGGAATCACGGTTGTTTTCTCTTCCTGAGGGTACTGAGATGTTTCACTTCCCCTCGTTCCCTCCACATGCCCTATGTGTTCAGGCATGGGTGACAGCCCATGACGACTGCCGGGTTTCCCCATTCGGAAACCCCCGGATCAAAGCCTGGTTGACGGCTCCCCGGGGACTATCGTGGCCTCCCACGTCCTTCATCGGTTCCTGGTGCCAAGGCATCCACCGTGCGCCCTTAAAAACTTGGCCACAGATGCTCGCGTCCACTGTGTAGTTCTCAAGCAACGACCAGCCACCCATCACCCCACCACAGAAGCGGTGAGTTCACTGGGGCCGGCATCGCGAAGGTTCGACCAACCGGCCGTACCCTCAGATACCCAACAACGTGCCAAGCACGATCCGTTGAAATCTCGTCACGTTCCACGCCGAAGCAGTACTGGTGAAGGATCCTCAAGATCGTGCCAACTAATCAACGTTCCACCCATGAGCTGACCGTGCAGAACGTTTGCCTGCAATCGGTACTGTGCTCCTTAGAAAGGAGGTGATCCAGCCGCACCTTCCGGTACGGCTACCTTGTTACGACTTCGTCCCAATCGCCAGTCCCACCTTCGACAGCTCCCTCCCACAAGGGGTTGGGCCACCGGCTTCGGGTGTTACCGACTTTCGTGACGTGACGGGCGGTGTGTACAAGGCCCGGGAAC
Source organism: Streptomyces showdoensis (assembly GCF_039535475.1). Lineage (NCBI taxonomy): Bacteria > Bacillati > Actinomycetota > Actinomycetes > Kitasatosporales > Streptomycetaceae > Streptomyces > Streptomyces showdoensis. The sequence goes on from NZ_BAAAXG010000028.1 coordinate 440,583, forward strand.
GTATTCACCGCAGCAATGCTGATCTGCGATTACTAGCAACTCCGACTTCATGGGGTCGAGTTGCAGACCCCAATCCGAACTGAGACCGGCTTTTTGAGATTCGCTCCGCCTCGCGGCATCGCAGCTCTTTGTACCGGCCATTGTAGCACGTGTGCAGCCCAAGACATAAGGGGCATGATGACTTGACGTCGTCCCCACCTTCCTCCGAGTTGACCCCGGCGGTCTCCTGTGAGTCCCCATCACCCCGAAGGGCATGCTGGCAACACAGGACAAGGGTTGCGCTCGTTGCGGGACTTAACCCAACATCTCACGACACGAGCTGACGACAGCCATGCACCACCTGTATACCGACCACAAGGGGGGCACTATCTCTAATGCTTTCCGGTATATGTCAAGCCTTGGTAAGGTTCTTCGCGTTGCGTCGAATTAAGCCACATGCTCCGCTGCTTGTGCGGGCCCCCGTCAATTCCTTTGAGTTTTAGCCTTGCGGCCGTACTCCCCAGGCGGGGAACTTAATGCGTTAGCTGCGGCACCGACGACGTGGAATGTCGCCAACACCTAGTTCCCAACGTTTACGGCGTGGACTACCAGGGTATCTAATCCTGTTCGCTCCCCACGCTTTCGCTCCTCAGCGTCAGTAATGGCCCAGAGATCCGCCTTCGCCACCGGTGTTCCTCCTGATATCTGCGCATTTCACCGCTACACCAGGAATTCCGATCTCCCCTACCACACTCTAGCCTGCCCGTATCGGATGCAGACCCGGGGTTAAGCCCCGGGCTTTCACACCCGACGTGACAAGCCGCCTACGAGCTCTTTACGCCCAATAATTCCGGACAACGCTTGCGCCCTACGTATTACCGCGGCTGCTGGCACGTAGTTAGCCGGCGCTTCTTCTGCAGGTACCGTCACTTTCGCTTCTTCCCTGCTGAAAGAGGTTTACAACCCGAAGGCCGTCATCCCTCACGCGGCGTCGCTGCATCAGGCTTTCGCCCATTGTGCAATATTCCCCACTGCTGCCTCCCGTAGGAGTCTGGGCCGTGTCTCAGTCCCAGTGTGGCCGGTCGCCCTCTCAGGCCGGCTACCCGTCGTCGCCTTGGTGAGCCGTTACCTCACCAACAAGCTGATAGGCCGCGGGCTCATCCTTCACCGCCGGAGCTTTCCACCCGCCGAGATGCCTCGGCAGGTCGTATCCGGTATTAGACCCCGTTTCCAGGGCTTGTCCCAGAGTGAAGGGCAGATTGCCCACGTGTTACTCACCCGTTCGCCACTAATCCACCCCGAAGGGCTTCATCGTTCGACTTGCATGTGTTAAGCACGCCGCCAGCGTTCGTCCTGAGCCAGGATCAAACTCTCCGTGAATGTTTGCCGGTAATCCGGCTAGACACTCGCGTTGAGCGGGACAGACAAGCCGGAATAGGGCCTGCTGTCCACAGCGTCCTCGCTGTGTGCCACCCCGGAGGGTGGACTTTTTCAAAGGAACCTCGACCATCCGAAGATGGACGGGGTATCAACTAATCTGGCGTTGATTTTTGGCACGCTGTTGAGTTCTCAAGGTGCGGACGCTTCCTTTGTACTTACCCTCTCGGGCTTTCCTCCGGGCGCTTCCTTCGTCCTTGCGTTTCCGACTCTATCAGATCTTTCCGATCCGATTTCCTCGGTGCTTTCCGGTCCCGAATTTGTTTTTCTCGGGGCCTTCCGGCGCGTTCCGACTTTATCAGAAGTTCTGAGCCGGTTTTCCCGCCTCCCGGTTTCCGTACCGGCGCACTGCGGCGCTCGGCGGTTCCCGTTCTGGCGGAGCCGTAAACGTACTGGAGCGGGGCGCCCCGATGCAAATCGAGGCGCCCCGCTCCTGGTACGTCCTGGTCCGTGCCGGTCCGTCAGACCTCCACGACCACCGGGAGGATCATCGGACGGCGGCGGTAGGTGTCCGACACCCACTTGCCGACCGTGCGGCGGATCAGCTGCTGGAGCTGGTGGGGCTCGAGCACGCCGTCCTGGGCGGACTTGTTCAGGGCCTGGTCGACCTTGGGGAGCACCGCGTCGAAGGCGGAGTCCTCGATGCCGGAGCCCCGGGCGTGGATGTTCGGGCCGCTGACGATCTTGCCGGTCGAGGAGTCCACGACCACGAAGACCGAGATGATGCCCTCCTCGCCGAGGATGCGGCGGTCCTTCAGGGAGGACTCGGTGACGTCGCCGACCGAGAGGCCGTCGACGTACACGTAGCCCGCCTGGACCTTGCCGGTGATCCGGGCGCGGCCGTCGACCAGGTCGACGACGACGCCGTCCTCGGCGATGACGATGTGGTCCTTGGGGACACCCGTCATGGCGCCGAGCTCGGCGTTGGCGCGCAGGTGGCGCCACTCGCCGTGGACCGGCATCAGGTTCTTCGGCTTGCAGATGTTGTAGAAGTACAGCAGCTCGCCGGCCGAGGCGTGGCCCGAGACGTGGACCTTGGCGTTGCCCTTGTGGACGACGTTGGCGCCCCAGCGGGTCAGGCCGTTGATCACGCGGTAGACCGCGTTCTCGTTGCCCGGGATCAGGGACGAGGCCAGGATGACCGTGTCGCCGGGGACGATCCGGATCTGGTGGTCGCGGTTGGCCATCCGGGACAGGGCGGCCATCGGCTCGCCCTGGGAACCCGTACAGACCAGCACGACCTCGTCGTCCGGCAGGTCGTCCAGCGTCTTCACGTCCACGACCAGACCGGCGGGGACCTTCAGGTAGCCCAGGTCACGGGCGATGCCCATGTTGCGGACCATGGAGCGGCCGACGAAGGCGACCCTGCGGCCGTACTCGTGGGCGGCGTCCAGGATCTGCTGGATGCGGTGCACGTGGCTGGCGAAGCTGGCCACGATGATGCGCTTCTGGGCGTTGGCGAAGACGTTGCGCAGGACGTTGGAGATGTCGCGCTCGTGTGCCGTGAAGCCCGGGACCTCGGCGTTCGTCGAGTCCGTGAGCAGGAGGTCGATGCCCTCCTCGCTCAGGCGCGCGAAGGCGTGCAGGTCCGTGAGGCGGTTGTCCAGCGGCAGCTGGTCCATCTTGAAGTCGCCGGTGTGGACGACCATGCCCGCGGGGGTGCGGATGGCGACGGCCAGCGCGTCGGGGATGGAGTGGTTGACGGCGATGAACTCGCAGTCGAAGGGGCCGAGCCGCTCGCGGTCGCCTTCGGCCACCTCGAGGGTGTACGGGCGGATCCGGTGCTCCTGGAGCTTGGCCTCGATGAGGGCCAGGGTCAGCTTGGAGCCGATGAGCGGGATGTCCTGCTTCATGCGGAGCAGGTACGGCACGCCACCGATGTGGTCCTCGTGGCCGTGCGTCAGGACGATGCCCTCGATGTCGTCGAGGCGGTCCTGGATGGTGGTGAAATCGGGCAGGATCAGGTCGACGCCCGGCTGCTCCTCCTCGGGGAAGAGGACGCCGCAGTCGACGATCAGCAGACGGCCGTCGAACTCGAAGACCGTCATGTTCCGGCCGATCTCACCCAGCCCACCGAGCGGGGTGACGCGCAGGCCGCCCTTGGGCAGCTTCGGCGGGGTGCCGAGTTCGGGATGCGGATGGCTCAAAGTCTCTCCTCACCACACGCGCCACGTGCCGGCTCGGGCACGTGGCGCGCATGACATTCGTGCACTTGCTGTGTGTTTTTTCAGTTACGTCTCTTCAGTTGTGAAGTCGTGTCTCAGAGCTCTACCCCGCCGGCGGCGAGGTCCAGCCTGAGCTGGGCGGTCTCCTCGTCGCTCAGCTCCACGAGCGGGAGCCGCAGGGGGCCGGACGGGAGGCCCTGGAGGGCGAGGGCGGCCTTGGTGGTGATGACGCCCTGGGTGCGGAACATGCCGGTGAAGACCGGGAGCAGCCGTTGGTGGATCTCGGTGGCCTTCTGGACGTCGCCGGCCAGGTGGGCCTCCAGGAGGGCGCGGAGTTCCGGGGTGACCACGTGGCCGACCACGGAGACGAAGCCGCAGGCGCCCACGGAGAGCAGCGGAAGGTTGAGCATGTCGTCGCCGGAGTACCAGGCGAGGCCGCTGCGTGCGATGGCCCAGCTGGCGCGGCCGAGGTCGCCCTTGGCGTCCTTGTTGGCGACGATCCGGGGGTGCTCGGCGAGCCGGACGATCGTCTCGGTGTCGATCGGGACGCCGCTGCGGCCGGGGATGTCGTAGAGCATCACCGGGAGCTCGGTGGCGTCGGCGATGGCCGAGAAGTGCCGGTACAGGCCCTCCTGCGGGGGCTTGTTGTAGTACGGCGTGACGGCGAGCAGGCCGTGCGCGCCGTCACGCTCGGCGGCGCGGGCGAGCTCCAGCGTGTGGTGGGTGTCGTTGGTGCCGATGCCGGCGACCACGTGGGCGCGGTCGCCGACCGCCTCCAGTACGGCTCGTACGAGCTGCGATTTCTCCGCGTCGGTGGTGGTGGGGGACTCGCCGGTGGTGCCGTTGACGACCAGGCCGTCGTTGCCTGCGTCCACGAGGTGGGAGGCGAGTCGCTGGGCGCCGTCGAGGTCGAGTGCGCCGTCCGCCGTGAAGGGCGTGACCATGGCGGTGAGGACCCGCCCGAAGGGGGTCTGCGGAGTGGAGATCGGAGCCATGGGTAACACGCTACTCGCTGCTCAGCGCCGGGTGTCCCCTAGGGGGACGTGAGAAAGGGAGCCCGGCACTGCCTGCTCGGGGGTTCAAGCAGTGCCGGGTCCGTTTGATCAGCCTAGATGAACTTCGTGAAACGTCGCAATACGGACACTTCGCGGGAGAAGTTCGTACTTATGTGCTCTATGGGGCCACACGGCCGTTCTTGTTGAAGGCCGCGTAGGTCAGCGGCATCAGCTTGGCCCAGTGCTCTTCCATCTTCTCGCCCACCATCTCGATCTCACGCTGCGGGAACGAGGGCACCGCGGCGAGCTCGTGCTGGGTGCGCAGACCGAGGAAGTGCATCAGGGAGCGCGCGTTGCAGGTGGCGTACATCGAGGAGTACAGGCCGACCGGGAGGACCGAGCGGGCGACCTCACGGGCGACGCCCGCGGCCAGCATCTCCTGGTAGGTCTCGTACGCCTGGCGGTACGAGTCCTCCATGGCGCGGCCGACGAGCTCGTGCTGGGCCTGGGAGCCCTCGACGAAGACGTACTTGCCGGGACGGCCCTCCTGGACCAGCTTGCGGGAGGTGTCCGGGACGTAGAAGACCGGCTGGAGCTCCCTGTAGCGGCCGGATTCCTCGTTGTACGACCAGCCCACCCGGTGCCGCATGAACTCGCGGAAGACGAAGATCGGGGCGCTGATGAAGAAGGTCATCGAGTTGTGCTCGAAGGGGCTGCCGTGGCGGTCCCGCATCAGGTAGTTGATCAGGCCCTTGGAGCGCTCGGGGTCCTTCTGGAGCTCCTCCAGCGACTGCTCTCCCGCGGTGGACACCCGCGCCGCCCACAGCACGTCCGAGTCGCCGGCCGCGCTCTTGACCAGGTCGACGGTGACGTCGCTCCGGAAGTCGATCTTCTGGTTCTCGGTGGGGCTGTCGGTCACCGGCGGTCCTTCCAGTCGGGGCGTTGCAGTCGCCCACTTTAGCCAGGTCCCGAGCGCCTCCCGGCCCCCTCCCGTCCCGTCCTCCTCAAGGATGAGATTCGGCTGCTTTGATGAAAAAGGGCACCAAAACCCCGATTCGCTCGTCTGTACCTGTGACAGACGTCATCACCACCGAGTCCGAGGAGAGTGACCCTGATGTTGCGCCGGCGAGAGGCCGTCCCGTTCGCGTTCGTCGCGGAGTCCGACCGCTTCCGCAGTAACGTCACTCCGCCGCCGCGCGAGCGTCCCACCCCGTCACAGGTGCTGGGCCGTACGCTGATCGGGCTGACCGTGGTGGCCGGCCTCGTCGGATCGCTGGTCTTCGGTGTGCCCTCCCTCCAGTCGGGGAGCGCGGGCGGCCATCAGCAGCAGTCCGAGGCTTCCGACGGCCGCTGAGGTAGCCTCACCGGGCACAGCCCACCGAACGTGCTTGTGAGTGAGGACCTGTCGTGCCCCTGCCCTTTCTGACGGCCGACCGTGCTTTCGACGCGACCGACGACATCGCGCTGCCGTTCGACGACCACGATCAGTGGCGTCGTCCGTACCGGCCCGGACCGTGGCGGGTGGGAATGGCGGCGCTCGCGCTGCTGCTCGCCTCGTTCGTGCTGCTGGCCGCCGTCATCATCGCCGTCGCCGGAGCGCTCGGCGGCGCCGCGTTCACCTTCGGGGTCGCCGCGCTGATCATCGCCGCCGCCCTGCGCCTGCTGCGCATGGGCGTGTGGGTGAGCCGGGCCGGCCTGCGCCAGGTCTCGTTCTTCGCGACCCGGACCGTGCCGTGGCCGAAGGTCTCCGAGGTGCGCACCGCCCAGCAGCCGGTGCGCTGGCTGGGGCTCCCCCGCACCGTCCAGGGCCAGGCCCTGATGCTCGTACGCCATGGCGGTGAGCAGACCCTGCTGCTCACCGACCACAACGCGGACTTCCTCTCGCGCGTCGAGGCCTTCGACCGTGCCGCTGACACGGTCGAGGCCTGGAACGCGGAGTACGCCGGGTCCGCCGCCCGCTAGGACGCGGTCCGGGCGACTTCGTGCAGCGTGATCGCGCGCTGCATCGCCTGGCGGGCCCGCGGGGTGTCGCGGGCGTCGTGGTACGCCACCGCCAGCCGGAACCAGCAGCGCCAGTCGTCCGGCGAGTCCTCCGTCTCGGCCTTGCGCCGGGCGAAGACCTCGTCGGCCGAGTCCCGGTCGACGCGGCCGCCCTGAGTGCGCCTCAGCTCGTCGACGGGCAGCCCGCCCTCGGCGTCCAGCTCCGCGGCCAGGCGGTTGGCCCGGCGCGCGAAGCGGGTGTTCTTCCACAGGAACCAGGCGCCGACCAGCGGCAGCAGGAACGCCACGGCGCCCATGCCCATCGCGGCCGGCTCGCCGGTCAGCAACAGCAGGACGCCCTCCATCCCCACCACGCCGAAGACGAGGACGAGGACGGTGGCGAGGAAGACGTACGTGATCTTTCCGCCCATGACGTCAGCCCAGGTCCAGGAAGTGTTCCAGGCCGAACGTGAGGCCCGGGGTGGTCACCACGCGGCGGGCGCCCAGCAGGATGCCCGGCATGAAGCTGGAGTGGTGCAGGGAGTCATGACGGACCGTCAGGGTCTCGCCCTCGCCGCCGAGCAGCACCTCCTGGTGGGCCAGCAGGCCCGCCAGGCGCACCGCGTGGACCCGCACGCCGTCGATGTCGGCGCCGCGCGCCCCCTCGACGCCGGTCTCGGTGGAGTCCGGCTGGGCGCCCAGGCCGGCCTCGGCCCGGGCCTTGGCGATCAGCTGGGCGGTGCGGGTGGCGGTGCCCGAGGGGGCGTCCACCTTGTGCGGGTGGTGCAGCTCGACGACCTCGACGGACTCGAAGTACGGCGCCGCGATCTGCGCGAACTTCATGGTGAGGACCGCCCCGATGGAGAAGTTCGGGGCGATCAGGACGCCGGTCCCCGGGGAGTCGGCGAGCCATCCGTCCAGCTGCGCGAGGCGCTCCTCGGTCCAGCCGGTGGTCCCGACGACCGCGTGGATGCCGTGGCGCACGCAGAAGTCGAGGTTGTCCATGACCGAGGCGGGCGTGGTCAGCTCGACCACGACCTGGGCGTCCGCCTCGACCAGGGTCTCCAGCTTGTCGCCGCGGCCGAGGGCCGCGACCAGTTCCATGTCCTCGGCGGCCTGGACGGCCTTGACGGCCTCGGAGCCGATACGGCCCTGGGCCCCGAGGACCGCCACGCGCAGCTTGCTCATAGCTCTGGTTCCTTAGTGACGAGAGGTACGGGTCAGGAGACCGCTTGGTGGAGGCGGTCCGCCTGCTTGTCCTTCAGCGGGCCGATCACCGAGAGCGAGGGCCGCTGCTCCAGTACATCGCGGGCCACTTCCCGTACGTCGTCGGGGGTGACTTCCGCGATCCGGGTCAGCATGTCGTCGACCGACATCTGGGTGCCCCAGCACAGCTCGCTCTTGCCGATGCGGTTCATCAGCGCGCCGGTGTCCTCCAGGCCGAGCACGGTCGAGCCGGAGAGCTGCCCGATGGCGCGGGCGATCTCGTCGTCGGTGAGCCCGTCGGTGGCGACCTTGTCGAGCTCGTCCCGGCAGATCCGCAGCACGTCGTGGACCTGGCTGGGCCGGCAGCCCGCGTACACGCCGAAGAGGCCGCAGTCGGCGAAGCCGGAGGTGTACGAGTACACGCTGTAGGCCAGGCCGCGCTTCTCCCGGACCTCCTGGAAGAGGCGGGAGGACATGCCGCCGCCGAGGGCGGTGTTCAGCACGCCGAGCGCCCAGCGGCGCTCGTCGTTGCGGGCCAGGCCCGGCATGCCGAGGACCACGTGGGCCTGCTCGGTCCGGCGGCCGAGCAGCTCCACCCTGCCGGCGGTGCGGAGGGTGCGGTGTCCGTCGCGCGGGGCGATCGGGACGGCGTCGGTACGGGTGAGGGCGCCGGCCTTCTCGAAGGCGCGGCGGACCTGGCGCACCACCGTGGCGTGGTCGACGTTGCCCGCGGCGGCGACGACCAGGTGGGTCGGGTCGTAGTGCTTCTTGTAGAAGCGGGCGACCTGGTCCCGGGTGAGCGCGTTGATCGTGTCGACGGTGCCGAGGACCGGGCGGCCCAGCGGGGTGTCGCCGAACATGGTCTGCGCGAACAGGTCGTGCACCATGTCGCCGGGGTCGTCCTCGGTCATCGCGATCTCCTCGAGGATCACACCGCGTTCGGCGTCCACGTCGGAGTCGAGGATGAGCGAGTCCGTGAGCATGTCGCAGACGACGTCGATCGCCAGCGGCAGGTCGGTGTCGAGGACCCGGGCGTAGTAGCAGGTGTACTCCTTCGCCGTGAAGGCGTTCATCTCGCCGCCGACCGCGTCGATCGAGGCCGAGATGTCGAGGGCGGACCGCTTGTGGGTGCCCTTGAAGAGGAGGTGCTCGAGGTAGTGGGTGGCACCGTTCAGCGTGGGGGTCTCGTCGCGCGAGCCGACGTGCGCCCAGATGCCGAAGGTGGCGGAGCGTACCGAGGGGAGGGTCTCGGTGACGATCCGGAGGCCGCCGGGGAGGGTGGTGCGGCGGACCGTGCCGATGCCGTCCCTGCCCGGGAGAAGCGTTTGGGTACGGGCGACGGCCCGCCCCTCCGAAGAGGGGCGGGCCGTCGCGCGGGAACTACGGGACGTCACTTGGCAGCGTCGTCCTTGTCGCCCTCGGCGCCGTCCTCGTCCGCGATCACGGGGATCAGGGAGAGCTTGCCGCGCTGGTCGATCTCGGCGATCTCGACCTGGACCTTGGAGCCGATCGCCAGCACGTCCTCGACGTTCTCCACGCGCTTGCCACCGGCGAGCTTGCGGATCTGCGAGATGTGCAGCAGGCCGTCCTTGCCCGGGAGCAGGGAGACGAAGGCACCGAAGGTGGTGGTCTTGACGACCGTACCCAGGTAGCGCTCGCCGACCTCCGGCATGGTCGGGTTGGCGATGCCGTTGATCGTGGCGCGGGCGGCCTCGGCCTGCGAGCCCTGCTGGGCACCGATGTAGATGGTGCCGTCGTCCTCGATCGTGATCTCGGCGCCGGTGTCCTCCTGGATCTGGTTGATCATCTTGCCCTTGGGGCCGATGACCTCACCGATCTTGTCCACCGGGATCTTGACGGTGATGATGCGCGGCGCGTTCGGGGACATCTCGTCCGGAACGTCGATCGCCTCGTTCATCACGTCGAGGATGTGCAGACGCGCGTCGCGGGCCTGCTTCAGCGCGGCGGCCAGGACCGAGGCGGGGATGCCGTCGAGCTTGGTGTCGAGCTGGAGCGCGGTCACGAACTGCTTCGTGCCGGCGACCTTGAAGTCCATGTCGCCGAAGGCGTCCTCCGCACCGAGGATGTCGGTGAGGGCGACGTAGTGCGTCTGGCCGTCGATCTCCTCGGAGATCAGGCCCATGGCGATGCCGGCGACGGCGGCCTTGAGCGGCACACCGGCGTTCAGCAGCGACATGGTGGAGGCGCAGACCGAGCCCATCGACGTCGAGCCGTTGGAGCCGAGGGCCTCGGACACCTGGCGGATCGCGTAGGGGAACTCCTCGCGGGTCGGCAGCACCGGCACGATGGCGCGCTCGGCGAGCGCGCCGTGGCCGATCTCGCGGCGCTTGGGCGAGCCCACGCGGCCGGTCTCACCGACGGAGTACGGCGGGAAGTTGTAGTTGTGCATGTAGCGCTTGCGGGTCACCGGGGAGAGGGTGTCCAGCTGCTGCTCCATGCGGAGCATGTTGAGGGTGGTGACGCCCAGGATCTGGGTCTCGCCACGCTCGAACAGCGCCGAGCCGTGCACGCGCGGGATGGCCTCGACCTCGGCCGCGAGCGTACGGATGTCCGTCAGGCCACGGCCGTCGATGCGGACCTTGTCCTTGATGACGCGCTCGCGGACCAGCTTCTTGGTCAGCGCGCGGTAGGCACCGCCGATCTCCTTCTCGCGGCCCTCGAAGGCCGGGAGGAGCTTCTCGGCGGCGAGCTCCTTGATGCGGTCGAGCTCGGCCTCGCGCTCCTGCTTGCCCGCGATGGTGAGCGCCTTGGCGAGCTCACCCTTGACGGCGGCGGTCAGCGCCTCCAGGACGTCGTCCTGGTAGTCGAGGTAGACCGGGAACTCGCCGGTGGGCTTGGCGGCCTTGGCGGCGAGGTCCGACTGGGCCTTGCAGAGGACCTTGATGAAGGGCTTCGCGGCCTCGAGACCGGCGGCGACGACCTCCTCGGTCGGCGCCTCGGCGCCGTCCTTGACGAGCTCGATGGTCTTCTCGGTGGCCTCGGCCTCGACCATCATGATCGCGACGTCGCCGTCCTCCAGGACGCGACCGGCGACGACCATGTCGAAGACGGCGTCCTCGAGCTCGGTGTGCGTCGGGAACGCGACCCACTGGCCCTTGATCAGGGCGACGCGGGTGGCGCCGATGGGGCCGGAGAAGGGCAGGCCCGCGAGGATCGTCGACGCGGAGGCCGCGTTGATCGCGACCACGTCGTACAGGTGCTCGGGGTTGAGCGCCATGATCGTCTCGACGATCTGGATCTCGTTGCGCAGGCCCTTCTTGAAGGAGGGGCGCAGCGGGCGGTCGATCAGGCGGCAGGTGAGGATCGCGTCCTCGGAGGGCCGGCCCTCACGGCGGAAGAAGGAGCCGGGGATCTTGCCGGCCGCGTACTGCCGCTCCTCGACGTCCACCGTCAGGGGGAAGAAGTCGAGCTGGTCCTTGGGACGCTTCGAGGCGGTGGTCGCCGAGAGGACCATGGTGTCGTCGTCCAGGTAGGCGACGGCGGAGCCGGCGGCCTGCTTGGCCAGACGGCCGGTCTCGAAGCGGATGGTGCGGGTGCCGAAGGTGCCGTTGTCGATGACGGCCTCGGCGTAGTGGGTCTCGTTCTCCACTAGCGGTTTCTCCTACGTGTTCGTCTTTGCGTCCATCGGCCCGTGTGGCCGGGGACGGTGTCGACGGAGGCGGAGAAGCGCGCTGGGTGCGGGCCGGTCTTCGATCGAAGCTCCCGGGGTCTCTTGCCCGGGGGCCACTACCGAGGACCGGCGGCGAAGCAGGCGGCTCCTCGCTCTTCGTCTGTGCTGTTGTGCGTGCGGTTGTGCCACCAGCCTACGGTCCGCTGCGCACCTTTCGCACGTACAGCAAAGGGAGCGGCCCCCTGAAAGTGGGAACCGCTCCCTCTACGGCGTCCTTACTTGGCACCGCCGGCCGCACCGCGGCGGATGCCGAGGCGGTCGACCAGCGTACGGAAGCGCTGGATGTCCTTCTTGGCCAGGTACTGCAGCAGGCGGCGGCGCTGGCCGACCAGGATCAGCAGACCACGACGGGAGTGGTGGTCGTGCTTGTGGGTCTTGAGGTGCTCGGTCAGGTCCGAGATGCGGCGGGACAGCATCGCGACCTGGACCTCGGGGGAGCCGGTGTCGCCCTCCTTGGTGCCGAACTCGGCCATGATCTGCTTCTTGACAGCGGCGTCGAGAGCCACGCGGATCTCCTCTTGGTGTTCGTGCGCCCACGAGTGCCCCTGGTCTGGGTCTCAGGGGAATCTTCCGTGACTCGCGGGCGAAGGTCCGATGAGCGCTGCTCCCCGAGTCCGTCCTGAAACAGGGGTTTCCGGGAGCGCGTACACAAACGGCCGTCACACAGCGTACCAGCTCGCCGGTGAGGCCGTTCGGGTGAGGCCTTCGGTGACCGGGCGGTCACTAGCTGGTGAGCGAGCGGGCCGCCATGAACACGTCGAGCACGGCGAGGCAGAGCGGGACCAGGGAGAGCAGGACGAAGCCCTCGGTGAGGTCGAGCATCCGGCCCCAGAAGGGCGACAGGCCCTTCCTCGGGATGATCAGGCCGATCGCGGTGACCAGGGCGGCGCCCGCCGCGACGGCCGCGGTGAGCCAGATCGTACGGACGTCGAGGCCGCCGCGGTCCCCGTACAGGACGAGGTCCTTGACCAGGTCGACCGGCGGGTTCAGGGAGAGGCCGAGGATGAGCAGCGCGATGGCGGCGAGACCGGCGACCAGGACGCAGGCGACCTGCGAGGTGTAGCGGAAGAGCCGGGCGCGCAGCAGCATCGCCAGGCCGGCGGCGAGGGCGAGCAGCTGCCCCCAGACGTTCCCCGCGAAGCCGAGGACCGCGGCGGAGCCGACGACGACGGCCGCGCAGCCGCCGACCAGGCCGAGCAGCATCTCGTGGCCGCGGCGGGCCTGCAGCGCGATGCGCTCGCCGTCGACGGGCTGCGGCTCCTGGTGGGCCTGGTGCGGGTCGGCGAGGAACTCGTCCTCGGCGGCGCTGCGCGGGGAGGCGTAGCCGATGGGCAGGCGGGCGAAGCGGGCCGAGAGGCCGGGCAGGAAGGCGACCAGGCCGATGGCGACGGGCACGCAGACGGCCGCGGTCCCGGTGGCGGAGGCCTCGGTGAGGATCGCCAGGAAGGTGGCGAGGGTGCCGACGGTGGCCAGGAAGGTGGCCGCGACGAAGGGGGCGTCGCCGCTCGGGGTGAGCGCGACCAGGGTGACGGCGGCGACCAGGACGGTGACGCAGCCGAGCAGGAACTGGAGGCGGCCGGGGCCCTGGCCCGCGTCGGGCGCGATGATGCCGGAGCCGGCGATGAGCAGCAGCGGCAGCGCGCCGAGGCCCAGGGCGACGGCGGTGGCGCGGTCGCCGTAGACCCGGGCGCGGACGCCCGCGAAGGCGGTGAGCAGCACGCCGACGGCGCCCGCGATGACGCCGGGCAGGCTGTGCATGTCGTGGCGGAGCGGGTCGGCGAACCAGAGGACGAAGCCCATGAGGACGAGGAGCAGCACGCCGCCGACGAGGCCGGCGCCGCGCAGCAGCTCGTCGCTCCACAGGTGCCGGTCGCGGGTGACGGCGGAGGCGACGGCGTCGGAGACGTCGTCGAAGACGGCCGGCGGCAGCGACTGGGCGAAGGGGCGCAGCGAGAGCACCTCGCCGTCGAGGACCTGCTGGGCGGCGAGCGTGCGGGCGCCGTCGAGGACGGAGCCGTCGCGCCGGACCAGGTGGTAGCCGGTGGGGGCGCCGGCCGGCTGGGTCTGCCCGGTGAGCCGGAGGATCTCCGGGTAGACGTCGGCGACGGCGATGTCCTCGGGGAGTGCGACGTCGATGCGACTGTCCGGCGCCACGACGGTGACACGGCAGAAGCCGGTCGCTGCGGTCGTACTCACGTGTCTGGTCCCCCTGATTCGCGGTTGCGCACAGTGCGGCGCCACCCTACCGGGGAGCGGCACGGGTGGCTGCAAGTAGGATCCTGCTCTCACGGGGGAGACCGCACGGAACACAGCCGACGGGGGCGCAGGTGCGGCGACTCCCTCACGAGCCCGCCCGTAACGAGGGATTGATGCGCCGGTGAGCCAGATCGTCGTCAAACGCCCGCCGAGGTCCCTTCCTCCGGAAGTACCCGGTGAGGAACTGGTCCTGGAGTCTCCGCCGGAACTTCCGCGCGGGCAGCAGGAGTCCGCGCTGATGCAGCTCCTCCCGATGCTGGGCATGGGCTCGTCGGTGGTGTTCTTCTTCATGACGCCCTCGCCGATCATGCGGATCATGGGCGTCCTGATGCTGGCGTCGACGGTCGCGATGGCCATCGCCCAGTTCGTGAGATTCCGCCGCGGTACGCAGGGGCAAATGGCCGATGTGCGGCGGGACTACCTCAAATACCTCGCGCAGACCCGGCGTACGGTGCGCCGGACGGCCCGTCGTCAGCGGGACGCGCAGCTGTATCTGCACCCGGCGCCGGAGCAGTTGTGGTCGGTGGTGGCGGAGGGCTCGCGGCTGTGGGAGCGGCGGGTCGGCGACCACGACTTCGCGCAGGCGCGCATCGGTCTGGGCGCGCAGCAGCTGGCCACTCCCCTGGTCGCGCCGGACACGGCGCCGGTGGACGAGCTGGAGCCGCTGTGTGCGGGTGCGATGCAGCAGTTCCTCGCCGTGCACGGGACGCTGGACGGGCTGCCGATGGCGGTGTCGATGCGGGCGTTCTACCACGTGACGGTCTCCGGTGACCCGGAGTCGGCGCAGTCCGCCGCGCGCGGTCTGGTGGCGCAGCTGGTGACCCTGCACTCCCCCGACGACCTGATGCTGGCCGTGGTCGCGGCGCGGGGTGCGCAGGAGCGCTGGGACTGGACGAAGTGGCTGCCGCACGCGCAGGTGCCGGGGACGGTCGACGGGGCGGGCACCAAGCGCCTGTTCGGCGACGACCTGGGCGAGCTGGAGCAGTTGATCCGCGGGCGCCTCGACGGGCGGCCCCGGTTCAGCCGGGACAACCAGCCGGTCCTGGACCAGCCGCACGTGGTGGTGGTGCTCGACGGCGGCATGGTGCCGCCGGACTCGCTGTTCGCGGCGGCCGAGGGGCTGCAGGGCGTGACCATCGTCGAGGTGGTCTCCGGTGAGCTCGACGAGCCGCGCGGCGGCCTGTCCGTGGTCGTGCGGCCGGGACGGCTGCGCCTGGAGTCGGGCGGCGGCTTCGCGTACGAGGGCCTGCCGGACGGGATGTCGCTGCCGGCCGCGGAGGCGCTGGCCCGGCAGCTGGCGCCGCTGCGGATGGGCGGCGGGGACGACGACGAGCCGCTGCTGGCCAACCTGGACTTCACGGACCTGCTGAACCTCGGCGACGCCGCCTCCGTGGACGTGGCGCGCACCTGGCGGCCGCGGTCGGTCGCGGAGCGGCTGCGGGTGCCGATCGGCGTCGGCGAGGACGGGCAGCCGGTCATGCTGGACCTGAAGGAGGCCGCGCAGGAGGGCATGGGCCCGCACGGTCTGTGCGTGGGCGCGACGGGTTCCGGCAAGTCGGAGCTGCTGCGGACGCTGGTGCTCGGCCTCGCGGTGACGCACTCCTCGGAGACGCTGAACTTCGTCCTCGCGGACTTCAAGGGCGGCGCGACCTTCGCGGGCATGTCGCAGATGCCGCACGTGGCGGCGGTCATCACCAACCTGTCGGACGACCTGACGCTGGTCGACCGCATGGGCGACGCGATCCGCGGCGAGCTGCAGCGGCGCCAGGAGCTGCTGCGGTCGGCGGGCAACTACGCGAACATCCACGACTACGAGAAGGCGCGGGCGGCGGGCGCTCCGCTGGAGCCGCTGGCCTCGCTGGTCCTGGTGATCGACGAGTTCTCCGAACTCCTCACCGCCAAGCCGGACTTCATCGACATGTTCATCCAGATCGGCCGCATCGGGCGTTCGCTGGGCGTGCATCTGCTGCTGGCCTCGCAGCGCCTGGAGGAGGGCAAGCTGCGCGGCCTGGACACGTACCTCTCGTACCGGATCGGTCTGCGGACCTTCTCGGCGGCGGAGTCGCGCACGGCGATCGGCGTGCCGGACGCGTACCACCTGCCGTCGGTGCCGGGTTCGGGCTACCTGAAGTTCGGTACGGACGAGATGACCCGCTTCAAGGCGGCGTACGTCTCGGGGACGTACCGTACGGGCGGTCCGCGGCTGGAGGCCGGGCAGCTGCCGATCGAGCGGCGGCCCGCGCTGTTCACGGCCTCGCCGGTGCCGGTGGTGTACGCGGCGCCCGACCCGGCGTATCTGACGGCGCAGCGCGCCGAGGAGGACGAGGCGCTCGCGGACACCGTCCTCGACGTGATCGTGCGCCGTCTCGAGGGGCAGGGCGTGCCGGCCCACCAGGTGTGGCTGCCGCCGCTCGACCAGGCGCCCACGCTGGACCAGCTGCTGCCGGGGCTCGCGCAGACCGCGGACCGGGGGCTGACGGCGACGGAGTACACCCGCCCCGGCGGTCTCACCGTGCCGCTGGGTCTCATCGACAAGCCCTTCGAGCAGCGGCGCGAGGTGCTGTACCGGGACTTCTCGGGTGCGGCGGGCCACATGATGGTGGTCGGCGGTCCGCAGTCCGGCAAGTCGACGCTGATGCGCACGCTGGTCTCGTCGTTCGCGCTCACCCACACGCCGGCCGAGGTGCAGTTCTACTGCCTGGACTTCGGCGGTGGCGGCATGTCCTCGCTGGCCGATCTGCCACACGTCGGCGGGGTGGCCTCGCGGCTGGACCCGGAGCGGGTGCGGCGGACGGTCGCCGAGGTGATGGGGGTGCTGAACCGGCGGGAGGAGTTCTTCCGCGCGAACAACATCGACTCCATCGCGACCTACCGGCGCAAGCGCGCGGCCGGTGAACTCCCGGGCGAGGCCTGGGGCGACGTGTTCCTGGTGGTGGACGGCTGGGGCGGTTTCCGCAACGACTACGACATGCTGGAGCCGGTCGTCTCGGACCTCGCGGCGCGCGGTCTGGGCTACGGCATCCACGTGGTGATCACCGCGGCCCGTTACATGGAGGTGCGGGCGGCCCTCAAGGACCAGATGCTGGGGCGTCTGGAGCTGCGGCTCGGTGACGTCATGGACTCCGAGTTCGACCGCAAGGTCGCGGCGAACGTGCCGCCGGGCGTGCCCGGGCGCGGCCAGGTGCCGGAGAAGCTGCACTTCATGGGCGCGCTGCCGCGCATCGACGGGTCGAGTTCGGCGGTGGACCTCTCCGACGGCGCGGCCGCCTTCGTCCAGTCCGTGAAGGCCGCCTGGGCGGGCGCCCCGGCCCCGGCCGTGCGGCTGCTGCCGCGCCGGCTGCCTGCGGAGCAGCTGCCGAAGGGCTTCGAGTACCCGCAGCACGGCATCGCGATCGGCATCGACGAGACGAACCTGGAGCCGGTGTTCGTCGACTTCGAGTCGGACCCGTTCTTCCTGATCTTCGGCGAGAGCGAGTCCGGCAAGACCGCGCTGCTGCGGCTCATCGCCAAGCAGCTGTGCGAGCGCTACACGCCGGAGCAGGCCAGGATCGTGGTCGGCGACTACCGGCGCACGATGCTGGAGGCGGTGGCGCCCTCGCACCTGCTGGAGTACGCGCCGATGGCCTCGGCCATGCAGATGCACATGGACGCGATCAACACGGTGATGACCAAGCGCGCCCCGAAGCCGGACATCACCCCTCAGCAGTTGCGCGACCGCAGCTGGTGGACGGGACCGCAGCTCTACGTCCTGATCGACGACTTCGAGCTGGTCGCGACGAACTCGGGCAACCCTTTGCAGGTCCTGGTGGAGAACCTGCCGTTCGCCCGCGACGTCGGCATCCGCTTCATCGTGGCCCGCAGCGCCGCCGGCGCCTCCCGCGCGATGTACGAGCCGTTCATGCAGCGCGCGAAGGAGCTCGGCGCCCAGGGCGTGATCCTCTCCGGCGACCCGGGCGAGGGCGACATCCTCGGCAACGTCCGCGCCAGGCCGATGCCTCCGGGCCGCGGCACCTTCGTCTCCCGCAAGCGCGGGATGCCGCTGGTGCAGCTGGGGTGGCTGCCTGACCGCGCTTAGCAGCTCCGACGCCCGCCCCGGGACCGTTTCGTCTTACGGTCCCGGGGCGGGCGTCCTCGTCGATAGGCTGGCGCGCAGGCTCGTTCACAGGACTGATCAGCACAGATAAGGACCGCGCCGATGACTGACGCCCAGGACCGGGAACGCGTGAAGGAAGAGCTCTACGCCCTCGACATCTCGGGGGTCGAGTGGCAGGGGGCTCCCGGGACCAGTCCGGACGAGGAGCGGGTCGAGATCGCGTATCTGCCGGGCGGCGGGGTGGCGATGCGGTCCTCGCTCGACAAGGAGACCGTGCTGCGCTACACGAAGGCCGAGTGGGACGCCTTCGTGCTCGGGGCGCGGGACGGCGAGTTCGACCTGAAGTAGCGTGCGTCCGCACATGCGCGAGGGGGTGGCCCGTGTCTCACGGGCCACCCCCTCGGCGTCAGCGACGTGGGATCACATCATCATGCGGAAGCGGGCCGCGTTGCCCTTGTCGGTGTCCCGGTAGCCGACGACCGACTCGTCGAGGAGCTGGGCGATGCGCCCCAGGTCGTGGTTCATGCCCGCCATGTCCTTGGTCAGGCGGTCCTGGCTCTCGCGGTACGCGACCTTCGCCTCGCCCTCCCAGTTGGAGGCGACGCGGTTGACCTCGGTCATGAGGTCCTCGAGCTTCTGGCCGAGCTGGCTGGCCGTCAGGCGGACGTCGCCCGCCGCCTGGGTCACGGTGTCGTAATTGACCGCAGTAGTCATGTTCGTGGCTCCTGGAGTGTAGAGACGCGGGAGGAGGGCGTGGCTCAGGCCATGCCGAGGATGGCGCTCTGGCCACCCGTGGTGTCGTCCATCTTGCGGAAGGACCGGATGCGGTCCTCCTCCTCCTGCGTGAAGCCGTCGGCGCTCATGCGCATGACCTCTTCGAGCTTCACGAGCTCGACGCGCATGTTGCGCAGACGCTGGTTCAGGTCGTTCTGAACCCGGTCGTACTCCTTGCTCGCAGCGCCCTGCCAGCCCGCCTGGATGCGGTCCACCACGCCGTTGAGGGAGGTGATGCGGGCCTGGAGCTCGTCGTGGAAGTCCTGGATCCGGCCGGCGAGCTTGACTTGTTCGGCACTGGTTACGTTCAGGTCTTTCGACATCTTGCCCCTTCTTCCTTCGGTGGCGGCGGCGGTCGGGCCGCCGGGCCTTCCGAACGTGATACGGACGGGTATCTCTTGATGCCGCCCCCGTGCTGGGATCGCACTGCCGTGCCCCCGACCGTCACTCTAGCCATTGGGGACGGTAGTTCCAACTGCAAAGTACCCACCGGATACTTGGCTCACCGGGCCGGTCTCCGGCGCCGGCTGTCGCGGATCACGGCGGCCGCTCCGGCGACCACCGCCACCAGCACGGCGCCGATTCCCAACGCATAGGTGGCGAGCCGTTCGGAGCGCTCCTGGGGCGTCTCCGACATCGCCATGCGGGCCGGTTCGGGAGCCGCCGGCTTCGGCGGGCCCGGGTCCGGGGTGGGGCTGCTCAGGGGGGCGGGGTCGCCGGCCGTGTCGGCGAGCGCCCGTACCGGGTCGATGACGCCCCAACCCACGTGTATGTCATGGCCGTTGATCGACCGGACCGCGGTCTGCTCGATCCTGGTGATGATCTGCGCGGCGCTCCAGTCCTTGTGCTTGGCGCGCAGCAGGGCGGCGACGCCGGCGACGTACGGGGCGGAGAAACTGGTCCCGTTGTCGACGCACTGGCCGCCGCCCGGGACGGTGGAGACGATGTCGACGCCGGGGGCGGCGACGCCCACGAAGGGGCCCGACTGGGAGAACGCGGCGCGTTCGTTGTTGCGGTCCGAGGAGCCGACGGCGAGCACCCCCGGGAAGGCCGCGGGGTAGGTGTTCTTGGATTTGCCGTCGATGCCGTCGTTGCCCGCGGAGGCGACGACCACGATGTCCGCCGCGACGGCCCGGGCCACGGCCTTGGCCATGGCGGAGTCCGGTCCGAGGGGCTGGGCGGTGTCCTGGGAGATGTTGATGACGTGCGCGCCCTTGGTGCGCGCGTAGTCGATCGCCTCGGCCATCGTGTCGGACTTGCCGCTGTTCTTCTCGTCGTTCTGCCGGATCGGGATGATCATGGCCTCGGGGGCCAGGCCGACGAAGCCGGTGCCCTTGGCGGGGCGGGCGGCGATGATCCCGGCGACCTTGGTGCCGTGGCCGACCTCGTCCACGGTGCCGTCGGTCTTGCCCCGGGTGGCGTCGCCCGGGCCCGGGTTCTCCTTGTCGGGCTTCAGGTAGTCCTTGCCCGCCTTGGCGTCCACCGCGCGCTTCAGCTGCGGGTTGACGTCGTCCACGCCGGTGTCGATGACGGCGACCCGGACGCCCTCGCCCTTGGTGTCCTGCCACAGCTCGTCGAGCAGCACCCGCTGGAGCGCCCAGGGGATGCCCTCGATCTGCTTCTTCATGGGGAAGGTGCACTCGCCGCTGCCGTCCAGACCGGCCGGCCGCTGGATGCCCTCCGCGTACGCGGCGGGCGGCACCGCGAGCAGGCCGGTGAGGGTCGTCGCGGCGAGCAGGGCCGCCGCACGGTACCTCGTCATCCGCTCCACCCCCTTCACGAACCCTGCGGCTGGCGCGCGCTGTTGGTGTCGAGGCGCGGGCCCTTGGACAGGAACTCCGACCACTCCATCGGGACGGGCACCGGAGTGACCTTCTCGTAGCCGAGACGCTTCTGCGCGTCGGAGGGTTCCGGGCGCCCGTCGGTCTGCCGCTGATCCCCCGCTCCGATCTCGGAACGGCCCTTGTCGCTGTCCCCGTTGGCCTGCACGGCGTAGCGCAGACCGGTGTCGGTGACGAGGAAGAGCGAGCCTTCGGCCGCGGTCTGCCGGCCCTGGACCTGGGTGTAGAGCAGTCCGGTGCCGGGGGTGACGTACGTGCTGGTGCCGCCGGCGGTGATGTCGGCGGGGTACTTGGTGCCCGCCCAGGTCGACAGGGTCGTCTCGCCCTTGGGGCCGACGCTCTGCAGGACCGAGCAGACGGTGTCGCGGGCGCCCGCGCCGCCGACGGAGTTGGCCTGCTCGGACTTCCGCTCGGGCCAGCGGCGGTCGGCGGCGAACGGGGTGGCGTCGGGGCTGAGCTGGCCCAGGCTGACGCCGCTGGGCGAGCCCTTCATGCCCAGGTCCTTGGTCTGCGGGGAGTTGGTGAGCAGCCAGGCGGTGAAGGCGGTGACCGGCTGCACCCTGCCCTGGAGCACCAGGTAGTGCTGCGGGCCGGAGCCGGTCTGCGCGAGCAGCACCATGCCGACCTTGTCCTGGGCCTGGGTGAGGCCGCCGTTGACGCCGGCGTCGGCACCGATGGTGCCGGGGATCTCGGGATAGTCGACGGGGGTGCCGGTCTTCAGGGTGGCCAGCCAGTCGTCGGTCACCTGCTGCGGCTGCCGGTTGACGCCGAAGAGGACGGTGGTGAGGTTGAGCGCCTTCTCGTTGACCCGGTACTTGGTGCCCGTGTGGTCGACGAGGTACTGGGCGCTCTCCTTCTGCCCCTTCACGTACAGGACCTGGCCGGGGCCCAGCCTGCCCTTGTCGTCCGTGCGGCCGAGGTCGCGCTTGGCGAAGAGGAAGGTGGCCTTCTGCACGCCGTCGCCGTTGCCGCCGCCGGGCTGCTCGCACACCGCCCAGCGCTTGGCGGTGCCCGCGTCCTCGGCGCCGGGGAGCCGGTCGGGAGCGTACGGGATGCCGAGGATCGGGCCGCGCGGCGGCTTGCCCTTGTCGAGCTCCTTGTCGTCGACCTGGATGACCTGGAAGTCGTCGGGGTTGAGCAGCAGCCGGGCGGAGGCCAGGTTGAGCACCGGGTGCAGCAGGGTCTTCCGGTCCTTGCCCGTGCCGGTGGTGAGCACCACGTAGCGGGTGGTCGACTGCTTGCCGACGATCACCTTGGTGCCGGGCTTGTCCCAGCCCTTGGGGGCCGTGGGCTTGAACATGCCCCAGGCCCCGAACCCGGCGAGCACCAGCGCGCCGATGATCAGGCCGGGGACGACCGCCCGCAGCGGCCTGGGCGCCCCCTCCTCCGTACCCGACGGAGAGGGTTGGAGGAATGCCGCGACCGTGCGCTTCTTCGCAAAGGTGTACGCGTTGAGCTCGTCCCGCCGTGATGCCATGAGTCCCCATTTTCGTCAGGCGCAGTCTTCGCTCGGAAGTCCGGGG
Organism: Streptomyces showdoensis; assembly: GCF_039535475.1. Classification (NCBI taxonomy): domain Bacteria; kingdom Bacillati; phylum Actinomycetota; class Actinomycetes; order Kitasatosporales; family Streptomycetaceae; genus Streptomyces; species Streptomyces showdoensis. Next base: position 462,523 of record NZ_BAAAXG010000028.1, read on the forward strand.
AGCATGGCGCCCGGGCTCCGGCTGTCGGACCGGCCCCCTACTATGCCTGCTGTCCGCCCGTGCCCGTGGGGCGGGTAGGGTGATCCAGCCGCCAATGGCCTGGCGGGCCAGGGTGATCGGACGAATTGAGGGGGATTCTCCATCATGGCTTCCGCGACGCGGACGCGGCCCACTGCCGCCACGTCTTCTTCCGCGCCCCCCGTCTCCCCTTCTCCGGGGCCCGGTTCGCCCGTTCCGTCCTCGGTGGCGCCGCGACTCCAGGCGCGCCCCGGGCACTTCGGTTCGTTCCGATTGCAACAGCTCGTGCTGATCGAGGTCGCGGCGGCGCTGCTGCTCGTGGCCGCGGTCGTCGACAAGCTGATGCTGGTCCCCGCGGGAGTGGTCGCGGCGCTGCTCGTGCTGCTGGCGGTGGTGCGCCGGCACCGGCGTTCGCTGCCGGAGTGGCTGTCCACCTTCTTCGCGCTGCGGGCACGGACCCGCCGGGCCGGTTCGCTGACCGTCCCGGAGGGCACCGAGCCGGGGCTCGCCCCGGTCGTCGAGTGCGACCCGGCGCTGCGGACCTACGCGTACAGCGACCGCGACCGGCGTCCGGTCGGGATGATCGGCGACGGCACCTTCCTCACCGCGGTGGTGCGGGTCGAGTCCGAGGCCACGGCGCTGCGCCCGGACCGCTCGGCATGGCCGCTTCCGGTCGGGCTCGTCCGTGAGGTGCTGTCGGTGGACGGCATCCGGCTGGAGTCCGCGCAGATCGTGCAGCACACCCAGCCGGCGCCCGCGCCGCACCTGCCGGCGCAGTCGATGGCCACCCGCAACTACGCGCCGCTGCAGGCGCAGACGGGTTCGCCCGCGCTCCGCATCACGTGGATCGCGCTCAAGCTGGACCCGGAGCTGTGCCCGGAGGCGGTGGAGGCGCGCGGCGGCGGTCTGGAGGGCGCGCAGAAGTGCGTCGTGCGGGCGGCGGACCAGCTGGCGAGCCGGCTGGCCGGGGCCGGGTTCCGGGCCACCGTCCTCACCGAGCAGGAGCTGACCGCCGCGCTCGCCACCTCGACCTGTGCCAGCCCGATGGCGATAGCGCAGGCGGGCCGCGGGCAGGCGCAGGCGCGGCGGACCCAGGAGACGGCGCGGACCTGGCGGGTGGACGACCGGCGGCACACGACGTACTGGGTGGGGCGCTGGCCCCAGCTGGGCGGCGCGGGCGGCGCGGGGGCGTCGATGCCGCAGCTGGTGGCGCTGCTGACCTCGCTGCCCGCGCTGGCGACGACGTTCAGCCTGACGCTGAGCGGCGGTGACCGTCAGGAGGTGACGGTCACCGGACACGTACGGATCACCGGGCGCAGCGACGAGGAGCTGGTGGCCGCCCGGCACGAACTGGAGCGCGCGGCGCGCGGCGTGAAGACGGGTCTGGTGCGGCTCGACCGCGAACAGGTCCCGGGCATGCTGGCGACGCTGCCGCTGGGGGGTGCGCGCTGATGTCGACTCCGGCGAACGGACCGGCGACGGGTCCGGGCATGGGCGCGGGCCAGCCCGTCGGGACGCCCGGGGGCCCCGTCCCCGGTGGGGCGCCCGGCCTGCCCGGCGCCGTGGGGTCCGGGGTGTCCGGCGGACGTCCGGCCGGGGCGCCCGCGCGGCGGGCCGCCTCCGGCGGGGGTGGGTCGCGTGGCGCCGGACGGCGTACGGGGCGGGGCACCAAGCCCCGGTTCGGCTTCGGGCTGATCGGCCCGCGCCGGGACCGCCACTCCGTCCCCCTCGACCAACTCGGTGCGCTGGCCCTGCCGGTGGGCGACGACGGCCTGGTCGTCGGCGTGGACGCCGAGGGCCGGCCGGCCGTGCTCGGCATCAACCGGCCGAGCCCGTACGACGTGACGCTGATCGGCGGCCTGTGGACCGCGCAGGTCCTGGCGCTGCGGGCGGCGGCGACCGGCGCCCGGATCGCCGTCGAGACCGGCCGCGCGCAGGCGTGGACCGCGCTCGCCCAGGCCGCGGGCGGCGGGCAGCCCTGCATCACCCTGCACGACGTGGGCCGGGTGCCGCCGCAGGGCGCCTCGGCCGGCAGCCCCGTGGTCGTCATCCGCGACTGCGGCATGCGGCCGCCGCGCGGCCGGGTCGTGTCCGGGCCCTGGCAGTCCGTCGTGACCCTGCTCCCCTATCTCAGCCCGGTGGCCCCGCGGCTCCTGGAGAAGTCCTCGCTGGTCGGGGTCCAGCGGGTGTCCCCCGACGAGGCCACGCAGATCGGGCGCATCATGGGCCTGCAGCGCGCCGAGTCGGAGGCGCTGTCGACGCTCGCCGACGGCGTGACCCTGTGGTGCACGCCGGGCGACCGGCAGTTCGTGATGACGCAGGCCACGGACGCCGAGACCGGATTGTTGGGCGGCGCGCGCCGGATGGACTGAGCGGCCGGGACCGCGGGACGGGCGAGCGAAACAGGCCCATCCGTCCGCTTTCATATGCGTTTGATTCACCGGGGGTTTCACGCTCCGGTACGCGTGGGTCACTTGGGGCCCGGGCGTGTTCCGCGCGGGGCGCGGCGGGGGGCCGTCGGCCCTGCCCGACGGGCACGGTTGGCGTTTAGGGTGGGAAGGCCCGCCCATGACGGCACAAGGGTGCGCGACCACACCAGGAGGCAAAGTGAACGGCGATCGGGACGAGATCAAGGGGGGTTGGAACCCGCCCGTCGACGATCAGTCCGACGCGGACGCCGCCGAGATGACGGGTGAGTTCACCATCGACTACACCCCTCCGGCCTGGTACACCCAGAACGCGTCGGGCGGTTCGGCCGGTGGCACGGCCACGCCTCCCCCGCCGACCGGGGCGCCGGTCGCGGTGCCGGGCCTCCCGGCGAGCGGCGGCTTCGAGCCGACCTGGGCCCCGACGCCGACGCCCCCGCCCGCGGCCCCGATGCCCGCGCCCGCGGCGCCTCCCGCTCCTGCCGCCCCCGCCGTGCCCGTCGCCCCCGCACCGGTCGTCCCGGCTCCGGCCGCGCCCGCGCCCGTCGCGCCGACGCCCTTCGGCGGTGGCGACGTGGAGAGCGGTGCGACCATGCGCTTCTCCCCCGCCGCGCTGAAGCGCGAGATGGAGGAGCGCTCCGCGGACGGGCCCGCCCCGGACCAGGCTCCGCCGGCGACCCCGGCCGCGCCCGTCGTCGCCCCGGCCGCGCCCGTCGCCGCTCCCGTCGCGTCCCTGGACACGAGCGGGACGCCCGAGGCCGCGGCGGTGACGCCCGGGCCGGCGGCGGACGCCCCGGCCGCTGCGCCGACCCCTGAGTCGGCCCCTGAGCCGGCCCCTGAGCCGGCCCCCGAGCCTGCCGCCGTCCCCGCGCCGGTCGCGGGCGCCGACGACCCGGCCGAGGCCGCGGACGAGACCGCCCCGAGCGGCGAGGCCGACCCGGCGGACACCGAGGCGGAGGCGCCGGACGCCACTTGCGGGACGCCCGAGGCGACCGAGGCGACCGGCGACGACAACCGCGCCGAGGCCGAGCCCGAGACCGCCCCGGACGCCGGGCCGCAGGAGCCCGTGGCCGAGGGGCTGCCGCCGGTCCAGGCCGCCGCGCCCGTCGCCGAACAGGTTCCGGCCCCGTCACAGGACACCCCGCCCGTGGAGCCGGTCCAGCCCGCCCCGCCGGTGCCCGCGCCCGCCGGGCCGCAGGACGGCGTCCCGGGCCCCGGCCTGCCGCCGGTCCAGCCCCAGCCCGCGCCCGGCGTGGCCCCCGTGCCGCCGCAGAGCGCCGGACTGCCGCCGCTGCCGCCCTCGTTCCAGCCCGCGACGCCCGCGCCCGCCCCGCAGTGGCCCGCCCAGGCGACCCCCGGCGAGCAGCCGCCCGCCGCGCCGCTGCCCGCCGCAGCGTCCTGGCCCGCCCCGCCGGTGCCCGCGCCGCAGCCGCCGCAGGGGGGATACGGGTTCCCGCAGCCTCCCGTCGGCGAGCAGCCGCAGCCGTTCCCGGGCCAGGCCCAGCCGCAGCCGCCGCAGGCCCCCCAGCCCCCGCAGGCCGGGTACGGCTTCCCGCACCCGGGCCAGCCCCAGCCGCAGGACGTGCCGCCCGCACCCGTACCGCCCCAGCCCCCGCAGGCCGGGTACGGCTTCCCGCACCCGGGCCAGCCGCAGGACGTGCCGCCCGCACCCGTACCGCCGCAGGCGCCGCAGGGCGGGTACGGCTTCCCGCAGCCCGGCCCGCCGCAGCCGTTCCCCGGCCAGGCCCAGCCCCCGCAGGCCGGGTACGGCTTCCCGCACCCGGGCCAGCCGCAGGACGTGCCGCCCGCACCCGTACCGCCGCAGGCACCGCACGCCCCGCAGTCGCCGCAGCCCGGCAGCCTTCCGCCGGACTACGTCGTGCCGCCCGCGCCCATGCCCTCGCCGGTCGATCCGCGCACCGGGGCCGCGTGGCCGACGGCCGTGACGCACGACCAGCGCGAGCGGTCCGTGCCGGGTGCCCCGCTCGGGTACAACGCGGCCGTCGAGCTCTCCTCCGACCGGCTGCTGCGCAACAACAAGCAGAAGCCCAAGTCCAGCCGCAATCCCGGCGCTTCGGCCCGGTTCAAGCTGGGCGGCAAGAAGGAGGAGGCGGAGCGGCAGCGGAAGCTGGAGCTGATCCGGACGCCGGTGCTCTCCTGCTACCGGATCGCGGTCATCTCGCTCAAGGGCGGCGTCGGCAAGACCACGACGACCACCGCGCTGGGCGCGACCCTCGCCACCGAGCGGCAGGACAAGATCCTGGCGATCGACGCCAACCCGGACGCGGGCACGCTCGGGCGCAGGGTGCGCCGCGAGACCGGGGCGACCATCCGCGATCTGGTGCAGGCGATCCCGTACCTCAACTCGTACATGGACATCCGCCGGTTCACCTCGCAGGCGCCGTCCGGTCTGGAGATCCTCGCCAACGACGTGGACCCGGCCGTCTCGACGACCTTCAACGACGAGGACTACCGGCGGGCGATCGACGTCCTGGGCAAGCAGTACCCGATCATCCTGACCGACTCCGGCACCGGTCTGCTCTACAGCGCGATGCGCGGGGTGCTCGACCTGGCCGATCAGCTGATCATCATCTCCACGCCGTCCGTGGACGGCGCCTCCAGCGCCTCCACGACGCTCGACTGGCTCTCCGCGCACGGCTACGCGGAGCTGGTGCAGCGGTCGATCACCGTCATCTCGGGGGTTCGCGAGACCGGCAAGATGATCAAGGTCGAGGACATCGTGCAGCACTTCCAGACGCGCTGCCGCGGCGTGGTCGTCGTGCCCTTCGACGAGCACCTGGCGGCGGGCGCCGAGGTCGACCTCGACATGATGCGGCCCAAGACCCGTGAGGCGTACTTCCACCTCTCCGCGATGGTGGCGGAGGACTTCGTGCGGGCGCAGCAGGCGCAGGGCCTGTGGACCGGCGACGGGCAGGGCGGGCTGCCGCCGCACATGGCCCCGCCGATGCCGGGCCACCAGATGCCGGGCCAGGCCGCACCCGGCCAGCCGATGCCGGGCCAGCCGATGCCCGGTCAGCCGGCGCCCGGTCAGCCGTACCCGCCGCAGGCCTACCCCCCGCAGGGTCAGCCCGCGCCCGGGCAGCCCTATCCGGGCCAGCCCTACCCGCAGCCGGGTCAGCCGTACGGAGCACCGCCCGCACCCGGACAGCCGTACGGGGCGCAGCCTGGCCAGCCCGCCGTGCCGCAGGGCTGGCAGCAGCCTCCGGCGCAGCCGCTCCCGCCGCAGGCCGATCCGCAGGGGCAGGTCCCGCCGCCCAACTGGCCCCAGCAGCAGCCTCCGCAGCCGCCGCCAGCCCCTCAGCAGTAGGGCGTCACAGGAGTAGACCAATGAGCCCCCGAACCGGTGTTCCGGTACGGGGGCTTTTGGCATTCCCGCAGTCCACACGGGGTTTGAGACATCGTTGACGACGGCAGACCACCGCTGATACACCTTCGCTTCATCCATCGTCAGCCCAAGATCCACGGCACATCCCACGACGCACGCATCCCGACGCGAGGTCACGTCCCATGGTCATGGTCACGAAGGCTCCACCCCGTCCGGCACCCCTCCACAGAGCCCTCCGGCTGGCCGTCGCGGGCGGTGTCGCCGCCGCCTCGCTCATGGCCGTCCCGCAGACGGCGCAGGCCTCCGCGGCGGCCGACGGCAAGGAGGGCTCCGGCACCACGCTCACCGTCGCCGTCTCGCAGAGCGTCGACTCGCTCTCGCCCTTCCTCGCCCAGAAGCTGGTCTCCACCAGCATCCACCGGCTGGCCTACGAGTACCTGACCAACTTCGACCCGAAGGACGCGCGCACCGTCCCGGGCCTGGCGACCGCGTGGCGGTCCTCGCCGGACAAGCTCACCTGGACCTACACGATCCGCAAGGACTCGAAGTGGTCCGACGGGCAGCAGGCCACCGCCGAGGACGCGGCGTGGACCTTCCGGAAGATGATGACCGACCCGAACGCGGCCACCGCCAACGGCAGCTTCACGGCCAACTTCAAGAAGGTCAGCGCGCCCGACCCGCAGACCCTCGTCATCGAGCTGAAGAAGCCGCAGGCGACGATGACGGCACTGGACGTGCCGATCGTGCCCAAGCACGTCTGGGAGAAGGTCTCCGACTTCTCCAAGTTCAACAACGACAAGCAGTTCCCGATCGTCGGCAACGGCCCGTTCGTCATCACGGACTTCAAGGTCGACCAGTACATCAAGCTCAAGCCCAACAAGGGCTTCTGGCGCGGGGCGCCCAAGTTCGACGAGCTGGTCTTCAAGTACTACAAGGACGGGGACGCGGCCGTCGCCGCCCTCCAGAAGGGCGAGGTGTCCTTCGTACCGAACCTGACGCCCGCCCAGGCCGCCGCGCTGAAGTCCCAGCCGGACATCAAGGTCAACGACGCCCCCGGCCGCCGCTTCTTCGCGCTGGCCACCAACCCCGGCGCCCGCGCCAGGGACGGCAAGGCCTTCGGCAACGGGAACAAGGCGCTGCTCGACCCCGAGGTGCGCAAGGCGCTCTTCCTCGCCGTGGACCGCGCCACCCTCGTGGACAAGGTCTTCCAGGGCCACGCCGTCGAGGGCGAGGGCTACATCCCGCCGCGCTTCGGCTCCTACTTCTGGCAGCCCGACGCCGGGCAGAGGCGCGGCTACGACCCCGCGAAGGCCGGGCAGGTCCTGGACGCCGCCGGGTACAGGCAGAACGGCGAGGGCAAGCGGGTCGGCAAGGACGGCAAGCCGCTCGACTTCCGCATCCTGTGCCACGCCACCGACCCGAACGACAAGGCGGTCGGCAAGTACCTCCAGGAGTGGTGGGGGAAGCTGGGCATCGGGCTGAAGGTCGAGTGCCTCGACAGCGTCTCGGACCCCTGGGTCAAGGGCGACTACGACCTCGCCTTCGACGGCTGGTCGGTCAACCCGGACCCGGACTACGTCCTGTCGATCCACACCTGCGGGGCGCTGCCCGCGACCCCGAAGGACTCCGGCGCCACCGACAACTTCATCTGCGACCCGCGCTTCGACGCGCTGTACGCGCAGCAGGCCGTCGAGTACGACGCCGCCAAGCGGTCCGCGCTGGTCAAGCAGATGCAGTCGCGGCTGTACGACACCGGGTACATGAACGTCCTCGCGTACCCGAACGCCCTGGAGGCGTACCGCACCGACCAGATCCGCTCCATCACCACGATGCCCGAGGCGGCCGGCAACCTCTGGGGCCAGGACGGCTACTGGAGCTGGTGGTCGGCCGTGCCCGCCGCCCAGGCCTCCGACGGGACGTCCGGGTCCTCCTCCACCGGGGTGATCGTCGGGATCGGCGCCGCCGTGGTGCTGGTCGTCGGCCTCGGGATCTTCCTCGGCCTGCGCCGCCGTTCCACCTCCGACGACCGCGAGTAGCCGGTGACGAGCGCAAGCACTCCCGCCTCCGTGGCCCGGACCGAGCCGGTCCGGGCCGCGGAGGGCGGCGCACCACGGTCCGCCGCCGCCCTCGCGTATCTGCGCCACGCGGCGGGGAAGGTGGCCGGCGCGGCCGTCTCCCTCCTCGCCGTGCTCGTCACCAGCTTCTTCCTGTTCCGGATCATCCCCGGCGACCCGGTCAAGGCGATGACCCACGGACTGCCGACCTCGGCCGAGCAACTGGCCACTCTGCGGCACCAGTTCGGCCTCGACCAGCCGCTGCTCCAGCAGTTCGCCGACTACTGCGCCAAGGCGCTGAGCGGCGACCTCGGCACCTCCTTCCAGTTCCGCGCGCCGGTCGGCGAGCTCATCGCCCAGAAGCTCCCCGCGACCCTGCTGCTCACCGGCACGGCCGTGGTGCTCTACTCGGCGCTCGGGCTGTGGCTGGGCACCCGCTCCGCCTGGCGGCACGGCAGCCTCGGCGACCGGCTCAACACGGGCGTCGCGCTGACCCTGTGGTCGGTTCCGTCGTTCTGGCTCGGGCTGCTGCTGATCATCGTGTTCTCGGTGGGCATGGGCCCGATCCCGGGGCTCTTCCCGACCGGCGGCATGGAGTCGGGCACCGGCGAGACCGGATTCGGGTACGCGCTCGACGTGGCCCACCACATGGTGCTCCCGGTGCTCACCCTGGTCGCCGTCGGCTACGCGCAGACCCTGCTGGTGATGCGCTCCTCGCTGCTCGACGAGATGGGCGGCGACTATCTGACCACCGCCCGGGCGAAGGGGCTGCGCGACGACGCCGTACGGCGCCGGCACGCCGTGCCGAACGCGCTGCTGCCGACGGTCACCATGGTCTTCATCAACCTCGGGCACGTGGTGGCCGGGTCGATCCTGGTGGAGACGGTGTTCTCCTGGCCGGGGCTCGGCGGGCTGTTCTACCAGGCGCTCAGCGTGCCCGACCTGCCCTTGGTGCAGGGCCTGTTCGTGGTCTTCGCCGGCGCGATGATCGTGATGAACCTGATCGCCGACCTGCTCTATCCGCTGCTCGACCCCCGGGTGGGCCGATGACCTCTCTGACCTGGGAACGCCGACGCGGCAGCGTCGCCCGCTTCTGGACGTCCTACCGCACCCACCGGGCCGGTCTCTACGGCCTGCTGGGCCTCGCCCTGATCGCCCTGCTCGCCCTCACCGCGCCGTGGACCGTCGGCGCCGACGTGCAGTCGGTGACCGACGCCCCGGGCACCGCCCTGGAGCCGCCGAGCGCCGAGTTCCCCCTCGGCACCGACCAGTTCGGGCGCTCGCTGCTCGGCCTGCTGGTGTGGGGCGCGCGGATCTCGCTGCTCGTGGGGCTGCTCGCGGCGACCCTCTCCGTCGCCATCGGCACCCTCGTGGGGATCGTCGCCGGGCACTACGGCGGCTGGTTCTCCACCCTCGTCATGCGGATCACCGACTGGTTCCTGGTGATGCCGACGCTGGTCCTGGCCATCGTCCTCGCGACCGTGATGTCCCGCTCGATGTGGACGGTGGTCCTCGCGATCGGCGTGACCAGCTGGCCGACGACGGCCCGGCTGGTGCGGGCGCAGACGATCGCAGTGGAGTCCCGCCCGTACATCGAACGGGCGACCGCGCTCGGCGGCGGGCACGGGCACGTCATGTCCCGGCACGTGCTGCCGAACGTGATGCCGCTCGTGCTCGCCCAGACCACGCTCGGCATCTCGACGGCCATCCTCACCGAGGCGACCCTGGCCTTCCTCGGCCTCGGCGACCCGACCGTGGTCTCCTGGGGCGGGATGCTCCAGGACGCCCGGGAGGCGGGCGCCGTCTCGTCCGGCCACTGGTGGTACCTGGCCCCGCCCGGCATCGCCATCGCCCTGGTCGCGCTCGCGTTCACGCTGTGCGGGCGGGCCGTGGAGTCCGTGCTCAACCCGAAGCTGGGGGTGGGTCGATGACCCTGCTGGAGGTACGGGACCTGAGCGTGACGTACGGCTCCGGGGCGGCCGCCGTCCCCGCCGTGCGCGGGGTCGACCTGAGCCTGCCCGCCGGGACCAAGCTGGGGGTGGCCGGCGAGTCCGGCTGCGGGAAGTCGACGATGGCGCTCGCGCTGCTGCGGCTGCTGCCCGCCTCGGCCCGGATGACCGGGGAGATCCTGCTGGACGGCGAGGACGTCCTCACCATGAAGTGGGGGCGGCTGCGCGCGGTCCGCTGGGCGGGGGCGTCGATCGTCTTCCAGGGCGCCATGCACTCGCTGAACGCGGTGCGGCGGATCGGCGACCAGATCGCCGAGCCGCTGCTGGTGCACGACCGGGCCACCCCGGCGGCGGCCCGGCGGCGGGTCGGGGAGCTCCTGGAGCACGTGGGGCTGCCGGCCGCGCGGGCGGCAGCCTATCCGCACGAGCTGTCCGGCGGGCAGCGGCAGCGGGTGATGATCGCGATGGCGCTGGCCTGCGATCCGCGGCTGATCGTGGCGGACGAGCCGACCACCGCGCTCGACGTGATGATCCAGGCGCAGATCCTGCGGCTGATCGAGCGGCTGGTCGCCGAGCAGGACATCGGGCTGCTGATGATCAGCCACGACCTGGCCGTGCTAGCGGACACCTGCGACCGGCTCGCGGTGATGTACGCGGGCCGGGTGGTCGAGGAGGGTCCGGCGAAGGCGGTGTACGAGGCGGCCGCGCACCCCTACGGGCGGGCGCTGTCCACGGCGTTCCCCCGCATCGGCGACCCGGCCTCCCGGCGGGCCCCGCGCGGTCTGCCGGGCGACCCGCCGGACCCGGCGGGGCTGCCGGGCGGCTGCACCTTCCACCCCCGCTGCCCGGTGGCGGTGGACCTCTGCGCGGAGCAGGACCAGGAGCTGCGGGACGCGGGCGCGGGGCGCCGGGCGGCCTGCGTACACGTGGGGAGCACGAGGTGAGCACCGTCACGGGAACGGGAACGGGAACGGACGCGTCGGCGCCGGCACCGCTGCTGTCGGCGCGCGGGCTGCGGGTGGCCTTCCCCGGGCGGCGGGGCGGGGCGGCCGCGCGGGCGGTGGACGGGGTGGACCTGGACATCGGCGCGGGCGAGATCGTGGCGCTGGTCGGCGAGTCGGGGTGCGGCAAGACCACGCTGGCGCGCTCGCTGCTGGGCCTGGTCCGGCCGAGCGGGGGCGAGGTGTCGTTCGCGGGGACGCCGCTCGCGTATGCGGGGAAGGCGCTGAAGGCGTACCGGAAGCGGGCCCAGCTGGTCCTCCAGGACCCGAGCGGCTCGCTCAACCCGCGGCACACGGTGTACGACGCGGTGGCGGAGGGGCTGCGCATCCACGGGTACCCGGGCGACGAGCGGGCCGCGGTCTGCGAGGCGCTGTCCCGGGCGGGGCTGCGGCCGCCGGAGCGGTTCCTGCTGCGGTACCCGCACGAGCTGTCCGGCGGGCAGCGGCAGCGGGTGGTCATCGCGGGCGCGCTGGTCCTGGAGCCCGAGCTGATCGTGGCGGACGAGCCGGTGGCCTCGCTGGACGCCTCGGTGCGCGGCGAGATCCTGGCGCTGCTGCTGCGGCTGCGCGACGAACTGGGCCTGTCCGCGCTGGTCGTGACGCACGATCTGGGGCTGGCCTGGAACATCGCGGACCGGGTGGCGGTGATGTACCTGGGCCGGATCGTGGAGACCGGGCCGGTCGAGTCCGTCCTGACCGACCCCCGGCACCCCTACACCCAGGCGCTGCTGTCGGTCCTCCCGGAGTCCGGGGGCGAGCCGGTGGTGCTCGGCGGCGAGCCGCCGGACCCGGCGCGGGTCCCGCCCGGCTGCCGCTTCCACGTCCGCTGCCAGGTGCTCGCCGGGGGCCGGGCCGGCGAGGTGGCGGACCGCTGCCGGACGGAGGACCTGCCGGTCCTCGGCGGCGCCGGGGAGCGGGCGGCGGCCTGCCACTGGGCGGGACGGGAGGCGGTGGGGGGCTGAAGCCCGGGCGGTGGCCGTCCGGGAGCCCGCGGGCCCCCAGGACCCCGGGGGCCACGGCCCCGGTCCGCGGCGAGGGCGTCGAGGAACCGCCGGGCCCGACCGCCGCTCGGGGCCCGGCGGGGGCGTCCGCCCGGCGGGACAGTCCGCCCGGTGACGGGCGGCCGGTGACGGGCGGCCGGTGACGTACGGCCGGCTCAGCCCCGGTCGTACGTCTCGGTGAGCTCGCGGCTCTGCTTGACGTCGTCGGCCATCGCCGCGAGCAGGTCGTCGAGCGTGTCGAACTTGAGCATGCCGCGCACGTACGCGAGGAAGTCGACGGCCACGTGCAGGCCGTACAGGTCCAGGCCCACGCGGTCGATCGCGTACGCCTCGACGGTGCGCTCGGTGCCGTCGAACTGGGGGTTGGTGCCGACCGAGATCGCGGCGGGCATCCGCTCGCCGGCGGCGGTCAGCCAGCCCGCGTAGACGCCGTCGGCCGGGATCGCGGTGTGCGGCAGGGTCTCGACGTTGGCCGTCGGGAAGCCCAGCTCGCGGCCGCGCTGGGCGCCGCGCACGACGATGCCCTCGACGCGGTGCGGGCGGCCCAGGATCTCGGCGGCGCCGGCCATGTCGCCCTCGGCGACCAGGCGTCGGGTGAGCGTCGAGGAGAACGGCTCGCCGCCGCCCGCCGCGCCGGTCACCCGCAGGTCGATGACCTCGACCTCGTAGTCGTAGGTGGCGCCCAGCTCGGCCAGGAAGTCGACGTTCCCCGCGGCCCGGTGGCCGAAGCGGAAGTTCGGGCCCTCGATGACGCGCTTGGCGTGCAGCTTGTCGACCAGGACCTTCACGATGAAGTCCGCCGGGGACAGCTGGGAGAACTCGGACGTGAACGGCAGGATCAGCACCGCGTCCACGCCCAGCTCCGCCATCAGCTCGGCGCGCCGGTGGTGCGGGGCGAGCAGCGGCGGGTGGCTGCCGGGGCGCACCACCTCGGAGGGGTGCGGGTCGAAGGTGACGACGACCGAGGGGATGCCCAGCTCACGGGCGCGCTCCACGGCACGCCCGATGATCAGCTGGTGCCCGCGGTGCACCCCGTCGTAGGAGCCGATGGTGACGACGCTGCGCCCCCAGTCCTGGGGGATGTCCTCCAAGCCACGCCAGCGCTGCACTGTGACCGCTCCTCGTCCGCCTGTACCCAAGTCCGCGTGTACGCCTGTTGGCGCAGGTCTAAGACTGCCATGAGCATGCGGCCACGTCGGCATCGGCATGGGTGAGGTGACCTTCGTTACGGCCCGGGGCCGGGCGGGCGGTCCGGCCCGCAGCAGTTCGCGGAGTTCGGCGCGCAGGAAGCGGGAGGCGCCGGTGCCGGGCGCGGCGAGGACGGGGACCAGGGCGGTGCGGACGGCCGGCTGGGGCCCGGCGAGCAGGCGGACGACCAGGGGGTGGAGGACGCAGCGGGCCACCGGCCCCTCCTCCAGCCGGGTGTCGACGAAGGCGGCGACCAGTGCGGCGCCCTCCGGGTGCCGTTCGGCGTACTCGGCGACGAGCTCGGCGGCGCGGCGCGCGAGCCGGGGTGTGGGGACTCCGGCGAGGATCCGCAGCACGGCCGCGGGCTCGTGGCCGTGCAGCCGGGCGCGGAGGGCGTCGAGGACGGGCTCCGGGTGGGTGGCCAGGGCGGCGCCGAGCGCGTCCACGGGCACGCCCGGCTCGGCGAGGGCGCGGGGCAGGTGCCGGGCGCGGGAGTCCGGGTCGCGCACGAGCAGGCCGAGCGCGGGCCCGTGCAGGGCGCGGTCGGCGGGCCGGGCGAGCAGGGCGAGGGCCGCGAAGCGCAGCGTGGCCCGGTCGGCTCCGGTCGTGACGTGCGGGGCGACGCGCCGCCCGTAGGCGGCGGCGGCGGTGCGCCGGTCGGGCCGCCCGTCGTCGTGGGCCCAGCGGTCGACGGCCCGGCAGAGGGCCGTCGGCTCGTCCTCGGCGAGCGCGCCGAGCAGCCCCTCGGCGAGCGGATGGGCGGTGGCGACCAGTGCCTCGCACAGGTCGTCGACGGCCAGCCCCCGGTGGGTGTGCAGCACGGCCTGGGCGGCGGTGCCGACAGTGGCGCCGGGCGCGGCGGCCAGCGGCCGCTCGTCCCCGAACCAGCGGCACAGCAGCGGCTGCACGCCCCGCGGGTCGGCCGCGAGCAGTCCGGCGACGGCGTCGAGGAACCGCGGCGGCGCCCCGGCCCCTGGGGCCGGGTCCGCGGGCACCAGCCGGCGCAGCAGGTCCACCCGCTCCCCCTCGGGCAGCCGCAGCCCCGCCCAGAAACCGGCCCCGAACCCCGGGAAGGCGTCCTGGGCGCCGGGCCGGGCCCCGATCAGGTCGGCGAGGTGCCGCAGGACGGGCAGGTACGGCCGGAGCTCGCGGATCCCGTGCAGGACTCCGGCGAGCAGCCGCGAGGCCCACCAGACGCCCTCGGCGGCCCCGCCCGGCCCGCCGCCGGGGTCCTGCGCCCTTCCCGCGTCCGGGAGGTCCCGGAAGCCCGCGAGGGCGTCCGCCAGCGACGCGAGCCGGGCCGCGAGGGCCTCCGGGCCCTGGTCCCGGTGGAGGTGGTGGAGGGCCTGGAGGACCGGGCCGATGCGGTGGCGGGGCACCGGGAGGCTGCCGGCCGGGGCCGGGTGGCGCACCAGGGAGTCCAGGGCGCGGTCGACGTCCAGGTGGGCGCCCTGGAGCCAGTCGGCGAACTCCTCGTGGGCGAAGCGGTAGCCGGGGCCCGCCGGGACGAGCAGGGCCTCGGTGAGGACCGCGGAGGCCCAGCCCGTGGGCCAGGGGAAGAGCTCCTCGAAGGACTCCCGGTCCAGCTCGCCCTGGCCGGGGCCGAGGCAGCGGCGGGCGGCCTCGTGGACCTGGCCGCTGACCCGCGCGGCGAGCCGGCGCACGGCCGTCCCGCGCACCGCCGGGCGGGTGCCGGCGGCGATCCGGACCGCGACCCGCAGGCACATCAGGGCCAGGTGGGCGGCGAAGACCTCGTCCCGCCCGGGCCGTCCCGCCGCCTCGCCCCGGGCGGCGGCCCGGACCTCGCCGAGGAGCCGGAGGGCCAGCGGGTGCCGGGCGTCCTCCTCGGCGATCGCGTCGTCGGGGACCGCGTGCAGGCGCCGGGCCTCGCGCGCCGCCGGTTCGGTGAGGTCGCCCAGGACGACGGTCCTCGGTCCGGTGACGTACAGCGGTCCGGCCTGCTCCCAGTGCTCCGGGCGGCAGGCGGTCACCAGCCGGGCGCCGTGCGCGGCGAGCCACTGCTCGGTGGCGGTGGTCCAGGGGCCGAGGCGGTGGGCGAGGAGCGGCGGCATCTCCTCGGGGCCGTCGAGCAGGACCAGGAGGGGGCGGTGGGCGGCGCGGGCGAGCGCGGCGGCCTGCTCGGGGGTCGCCCCGGCGGGGTCGCCGGGGGTGCCGGAGGCGGCGGCGACCCGCCCGGCCCGGTGCAGCGCCCGGCCGATCGCGTCGGCGACGGAGCGGTCGTCGGCGCGCAGGTCCGCGCCGCGCAGCCAGACGGTGGGCGCGGGGGCCGGGCCCCGGGCGCGCAGGGCGGCGAGGCCCGCGAGGGCGGTGCTGCGGCCGGTGCCGGGCACGCCGACGACGGCGAGCACGAGGGCCTCGCCGTCGTCCCGGACCCGTCCGGCGGGGAGCTCCTCTCGGGTGCCGGTGGTGGTGGCGGTGAGCTCCAGGACGCCGGCCAGGTTGAGGTCGCGGCCGTAGGCGGGGACGGTGGCGGCGTTGCGGAGCAGCAGCGCGGCGAGCGGTCCGGCAGGGGGCGCCGAGGGCCGCGGTGCGGGGATCGGCAGGGCGTGGCCGGCCGCGCGCCGGTCGCCGTGCAGGGCGGTGCCGAGGACGGCGAGGACGGCTCCGGTGGCGGGGTCGAGGACGGGGCCGCCGGCGGCCGGGCCGCCGGCGTGCAGCGCCTCGGCGCCCTCGGTGCCGATGGCCAGTTCCAGGGCGGGTCCCGGTGTGCCGCCGAGGACCCGTGCCTCGCGCCAGCCGTGCGCGGCGATGCGGACGTACGTGCCGGGCTCGATGCCCTGCCGGGTGGCCAGGGGCAGCGGGCGGGCGGTCAGTCCTTCGGCGCGGACGAGCGCGAGCCCGCTGTCGGGCAGCAGGGTGAGGTCGGCGGGGCCGACCCGTCGGCTGCGGCCGTCGGGGGTGCGCAGCAGGAGGGCGGTGCGGCCGTGGACCACCTCGTGGCCGGTGAGCACCGTGCCCTGGTGGTCGGCGAGGAATCCGGTGCCGCACGGCCGGCCGGCCGGATCCTCGATCCGCACCAGCTCCGCCCGGTCCCCGCTCCCCATGGTCCGACGGTAGGTCGACGGTGATCACGAAGAAAGCGCCCGCCCGAACGCGCCCCCTCGCGCTCCCCCGGTTCGCTCCGAGCGCCTGCCCGAAAGGGTGATGACGCGGTCGGAGGCGGGACAGGAACCCCGGCGGAGGGGGATCGTGGGGCGGGCACGCGCGCGTGCCCGCCCCACGGTGAAGACCTGCTCAGCCGAAGACGGCCAGGCTCTTCGCCTTGCCCCGCTGCGCCTCGACCAGCGCGAGCAGACGCCCGTCCGGCCCGAAGACCGCGACCGCGCCCGCCGGGTACTCCGGCATCTCCAGGCGGACGCCGTTCAGCAGCAGCTTGGCCCGCTTCTCGTCGACGTCCCAGCGGGGGAACGCCGCCGCGGCCGCGTCGGCGACCGGCATGACCGTGAGCTCCTCCTGGAGCTGCTCCAGGGTGCGCGCCGAGTCCAGCTTGTACGGGCCGACCCGGGTGCGGCGCAGCGCGGTCAGATGGCCGCCCACGCCGAGACCGGCGCCGAGGTCGCGGGCGAGCGCCCGGATGTACGTACCCGAGGAGCAGACGACGGAGACCACCAGGTCCACGACCGGGGTGCCGTCCTCCGCGGTGGCCTCGCGCACGTCGTACACGCGGAAGGAGGAGACGGTCACCGGGCGGGCCGGGATCTCGAACTCCTCGCCGCCGCGCACCCGCGCGTAGGACCGCTTGCCGTCGATCTTGATCGCGGAGACCTTCGACGGCACCTGCATGATGGCGCCGGTGAGCTCCGCGACCCCCGCGTCGATCTGCTCGCGGGTGACCTTCGAAGCGTCGACCGACGCCGTGATCTCGCCCTCGGCGTCGTCGGTGATCGTGGTCTGCCCGAGCCGGATCGTGCCCAGATACTCCTTCTCGGTCAGCGCGAGGTGACCGAGCAGCTTGGTCGCCCGCTCCACGCCCAGGACGAGGACGCCCGTGGCCATGGGGTCGAGCGTGCCGGCGTGGCCGACGCGGCGGGTCTTGGCGATCCCCCGCATCTTGGCCACGACGTCGTGCGAAGTGAATCCCGACGGCTTGTCGACGATGACGAGGCCGTCGGGAGTCTTCTGTCCGTTGCTCATTCGGCGGCTTCGTCCCCGCCCTGCTTCTTGTACGGGTCGGCGTCACCGGCGAAGGTCGCGCCCGAGGACGCGTCCCGCACCTTGGCGTCGGAGGCGCGCACCTGGTCGAGGAGGTCCTCGATGTTCTTGGCGGTCTCCGGGAGGGCGTCGGCCACGAAGGTGAGCGTCGGGGTGAACTTGGTGCCCGCGGCCCGGCCGACGGCCGAACGCAGGATGCCCTTGGCGCTCTCCAGGCCGGCGGCGGCGCTGGCCCGCTCCTCCTCGTCCCCGTAGACCGTGTAGAAGACCGTGGCCTCCCGCAGGTCACCGGTGACGCGGGTGTCCGTGATGGTCACGTGCGTACCCAGGCGCGGGTCCTTGATGCCGCGCTGCAGCTTCTCGGCGACCACCTCCCGGATGAGGTCCGCCAGCTTCTTCGCCCGCGCGTTGTCGGCCACTGGTCCTTCTCCTCTTTCTTGCCTTGCTTGCTGAGTTCAGTCTTCGTCCGTGTGGAGCCTGCGTCGAACCGACAGCAGTTCCACCTCCGGACGGGCGGCGACCAGGCGCTCGCACCGGTCCAGTACGTCACTGAGGTGCCCCGGGTCGCCCGACACCATCGCGACGCCGATCTCGGCCCGCCGATGGAGGTTCTGGCCCGACACCTCCGCCGCGCTCACGGAGAACTTCCGCTGGAGCTCGGCGACGATCGGCTTGACGACGGAGCGCTTCTCCTTCAGCGACCGTACGTCGCCGAGGAGCAGATCGAAGGACAGCGTCCCCACATACATGTATGCCCGGATGTCCCGCCGGTTCGGGTTCGTGGCCCCGCCAACCGCTTGGCAGGGACATCAGAACCGTACACGCAACGGCCGGGGCCGATCGACGGAATTCCTTCCCGCCGACCGGCCCCGGATCAACGCTGTACGTCAGGCGCGCGGCTTCTCGCGCATCTCGTACGTCGCGATGACGTCGTCGATCTTGATGTCGTTGAAGTTTCCGAGGTTGATACCACCCTCGTAGCCTTCGCGGATCTCGGTGACGTCGTCCTTGAAGCGGCGCAGCCCCTCGATGTTGAGGTTCTCCGCGATGACCTTGCCGTCGCGGAGGAGGCGCGCCTTGGTGTTGCGCTTGACCTCGCCCGAGCGGATGAGGACACCGGCGATGTTGCCCAGCTTGGACGAGCGGAAGACCTCGCGGATCTCCGCCGTACCGAGCTCGACCTCTTCGTACTCCGGCTTGAGGAGACCCTTCAGGGCCGCCTCGATCTCCTCGATGGCCTGGTAGATCACCGAGTAGTACCGGACGTCGACGCCCTCGCGCTCCGCCATCTGCGCGGCACGGCCGGCCGCACGGACGTTGTAGCCGATGACGATGGCGTCGGAGCCCATCGCCAGGTCGATGTCGGACTCGGTGACCGCACCCACACCGCGGTGCAGGACGCGGATGTCGACCTCTTCGCCGACGTCGAGCTGGAGCAGCGAGGACTCGAGAGCCTCGACCGCACCGGACGCGTCGCCCTTGATGATGAGGTTGAGTTCCTGGACCAGACCGGCCTTGAGCACCTTGTCGAGGTCCTCGAGGGACACCCGGCGGACGCGCTTGGCGAAGGCGGCGTTGCGCTCACGCGCGGCGCGCTTCTCGGCGATCTGACGGGCCGTACGGTCCTCGTCGACAACGATGAGGTTGTCGCCGGCACCCGGCACGTTGGTGAGACCGAGCACCAGGACGGGAGTCGACGGGGTCGCCTCCTCGACGTTGTTGCCCTTGTCGTCGAGCATCGCCCGGACGCGGCCGTACGCGTCGCCGACCACCACGGTGTCGCCGATGCGCAGCGTTCCGCGCTGGACGAGGACGGTGGAGACGGCACCGCGACCGCGGTCGAGGTGGGACTCGATCGCAATACCCTGCGCGTCCTGGTTCGGGTTGGCCCGCAGGTCGAGCGAGGCGTCGGCGGTGAGGACGACGGCCTCCAGCAGGGAGTCGATGTGCAGACCCTGCTTGGCGGAGATGTCGACGAACATCGTGTCGCCGCCGTACTCCTCGGCCACCAGACCGAACTCGGTCAGCTGACCACGGACCTTGACCGGGTCCGCACCCTCGACGTCGATCTTGTTGACCGCGACGACGATCGGGACGCCGGCGGCCTTGGCGTGGTTGAGCGCCTCGATCGTCTGCGGCATGACGCCGTCGTTGGCCGCGACCACGAGGATCGCGATGTCGGTCGACTTCGCACCACGGGCACGCATGGCGGTGAACGCCTCGTGACCCGGGGTGTCGATGAAGGTGATCTTGCGGTCCTCGCCGTTGACCTCGGTGCCCACCTGGTAGGCACCGATGCCCTGCGTGATGCCACCGGCCTCGCCCGCGACGACGTTCGTCTTGCGGATCGCGTCGAGCAGTCGGGTCTTACCGTGGTCGACGTGACCCATGACGGTGACGACCGGCGGACGGGAGACCAGAGCCTCTTCGCCGCCCTCGTCCTCGCCGAACTCGATGTCGAAGGACTCGAGGAGCTCGCGGTCCTCCTCCTCCGGCGAGACGATCTGAACGACGTAGTTCATCTCTTCGCCGAGCATGGTCAGCGTGTCGTCGGAGACCGACTGCGTGGCCGTGACCATCTCACCGAGGTTCATCATCACCGCGACGAGCGACGCCGGGTTGGCGCCGATCTTCTCGGCGAAGTCGGTGAGGGAGGCACCGCGCGACAGGCGAATGGTGTCGCCGTTGCCGCGGGGCAGCATCACGCCGCCCACGGACGGGGCCTGCATGGCCTCGTACTCCTGGCGCCTCTGACGCTTCGACTTGCGACCGCGACGCGCGGGACCGCCTGGACGGCCGAAGGCGCCCTGCGTGCCACCACGGGCACCCGGACCACCGGGACGACCGCCGAAGCCGCCGGGACGACCGCCGAAGCCGCCGCCACCGCCGGGACCACCCGGACGACCGCCGCCGCCACCGGGACCACCGGGACGGCCGGCGAAGCCGCCGCCACCGCCGCCGGGACCGGCCGGACGACCGGCGAAGCCGGGACGACCGCCGCCGCCGCCGGGACCGCCCGGACGACCGCCGGGGCCACCGGGGCCACGACCGCCGGGGCCGGGACGCGGGCCGGCAGCGGGACGCTGCGGCATCATGCCCGGGTTCGGACGGTTACCGCCGGGCGCGCCGCCCGGACGGGGAGCCTGCGGACGAGGCATGCCACCGGGGGTCGGACGCGCGGCGCCGCCCTGGGGACGCGGGGCGCCGGGAACGCCGCCCTGGCCCTGCGGACGCGGGGCGCCGCCCGGGGCACCGGGGCCGCCGGGACGCGGCGCGCCACCCTGCGGACGGGGCGCCTGCGGGCGCGCCATGCCGGTGGAGCCGCCGGAGGTGAAGGGGTTGTTGCCCGGACGCGGGCCGGCCGGGCGACCGCCCGGACGCGGAGCCTGCTGGCCGGGACGGGGGGCCTGCTGACCCGGACGCGGCGCCTGCTGGCCCGGACGGGCAGCGGCGGGACGCGGGCCGGGGGTGGCACCACCGGCGCGGGGACCGGCGGCCGGGGCCGACGGAGCCGCCGGGGGCGCCGTGAACTCCGGGGTGGTCGGAGCCGGCGCGGCGGGCGCGGGCTTCGGGGCCGGCTTCGGACCCGGGCGCGGGCCCGAGGCGGCCGGAGCCGGAGAGGGGGTGCTGCTCGCGGGCGCGGCCGGGGTGACCGGCGCCGCGGGCGCGGCGGGGGCCGGCTTGGGGGCCGGGGCGCCGGGCTTGGGGGCAGCGGGGCGAGCCGAGGCGGCCGGAGACGGCGCCGCGGGCTTCGCGGGGGAGGGCGCCGCCTTGCGGGGCGCGCCGGGCTTGGCAGCGGTCTTGCCGGCGTTGCCGCCGGGACCCTGCAAAGCGTCAGTCAACTTGCGCACGACCGGCGCCTCGATCGTCGAGGACGCCGAACGGACGAATTCACCGAGTTCTTGGAGCTTGGCCATGACGACCTTGCTCTCCACACCGAACTCCTTGGCGAGCTCGTATACCCGGACCTTAGCCACTTCGCTCCTTTTAGGTCCGGTTACCGCCGGACCGTCGCTACTTCATGGGCGTACTCATCGCGTACTCATCGAGTGCTCATCGCAATCTCGACCTACTTCCAACTCGCGAGGTACCTGACCGCACGGGGTTCCGTGCCGTACTTCTGTGTCACTGCGGTGCCATCCGCTCGACGTGGTGGCGGAGGGCCACGGTGTCGAGCTGCCCTTGGGCCTTGAAGGCCCTGGGGAACGCCCGGCGGCGGACCGCCAGGTCGAGACAGACCACGGCGGGGTGCACGTACGCACCCCGGCCGGGCAGCGTACCGCGATGATCCGGGACGCACTCGTCCTTATTCATCACGATCCGCAGCAGGTCGCTCTTGGCCGCTCGCTCCCGGCATCCCACACAGGTTCGCTCAGGGCGCGGGCTGGCATGCGTCCGGCCAGACATTACTAAGTCTACCTCCCCGCGCCGACCTCACCCGTTCGGGGCAAAAATCGAACAGCTGTTGGCCAAAATCGGTCTCAGTCCTGGGGACCGGAGACCTCGGTGTCCGGACGGATGTCGATCCGCCAGCCGGTGAGGCGCGCGGCCAGACGGGCGTTCTGCCCCTCCTTGCCGATCGCCAGCGACAGCTGGTAGTCCGGCACCGTCACGCGGGCCGAGCGGGCGGCCAGGTCCACGATCTCGACCTTGGAGACCCGGGCCGGGGAGAGCGCGTTCGCCACCATCTCGGCCGGGTCGTCCGACCAGTCGACGATGTCGATCTTCTCGCCGAGCAGCTCGGCCATGACGTTGCGCACCCGGCTGCCCATCGGGCCGATGCAGGCGCCCTTGGCGTTCAGGCCCGAACGGGTGGAACGGACGGCGATCTTGGTGCGGTGGCCGGCCTCACGGGCGATGGCCGCGATCTCGACCGAGCCGTCGGCGATCTCCGGCACCTCCAGGGCGAAGAGCTTCTTCACCAGGTTGGGGTGCGTACGCGAAAGGGTGACGGACGGACCGCGGACGCCCTTCGCCACCCGGACGACGTACGTCCGCAGGCGCAGGCCGTGCGTGTAGTCCTCGCCCGGCACCTGCTCCTGCACCGGAAGGATGGCCTCCAGCTTGTCGTCCAGCTTGACGAGGACGTTCTTCGGGTCCTTGCCCTGCTGCACCATGCCGGCCACGATGTCGCCCTCGCGGCGGGCGTACTCGCCGAAGGTGACGTCGTTCTCGGCGTCCCGCAGCCGCTGCTGGATGACCTGGCGGGCGGTGCTCGCGGCGATCCGGCCGAAGTCCGACGGCGTGTCGTCGAACTCCTTGGGCTGCTGGCCCTCCTCCAGGTCGGCCGGGTCTTCCTTCGCCCACACCGTCACGTGACCGGTGGCCCGGTCCAGCTCCACCCGCGCGTGGCGGCGGGCGTCGGGGGTGCGGTGGTAGGCGATGAGGAGGGCCGACTCGATCGCCTCGACCAGCATCTCGAAGGAGATTTCCTTCTCCTGTGCCAAGCCCTTCAGGAGCTTCACGTCGATGTCCACGGCTACGCCTCCTCTTCCTTCTTGTCCTTGCGGTTGAACTCGATCTCGACACGCGCCTTCGCGATCTCGGCGAACTCCACCCGGCGGGCGGTGGCCTTGCGGCCCTTCACGCCCGGCACCTCGGTGTCCAGCCCGTCCTCGTCCACGGCCAGGATGCGGGTGACGACCTCGCCGCCGCCCGCCTCGGGGGTCAGCTGCAGCTTCACCAGGCGGCCGGTGGCGCGCACGTAGTGGCGGTGCTGGGTCAGGGGGCGGTCGGCGCCGGGGGAACTGACTTCGAGGACGTACTCGCCCTCGCCCATCGCGTCCGTCTCGTCCAGCTTCTCGGAGATGACGCGGCTCAGCTCGGCGCAGGCGTCGAGCTCGACGCCCTCCTCCGAGTCGACGATGACCCTCAGCAGTCCGCGGCGGCCGGCCCGGGACACCTCGATCTCCTCGAGGTCGAGGTCCTTCGCGTGAACGAGCGGTTCCAGAAGACCGCGCAGCCGTTCGCTCTGGGTGGTGCTCATCCGGGTGACTCCTCGGCCGCGTGTGCTGTTGTGGGTTCGTCGCGTGTCAGATCAAAGGGTATCCGGTCGGGGAGGGTGTTGCCGTCCACCGGGCCGGGGGCCGCGGGTACGCTCGCCAGCGGTGATCTTCGAATACCTGAGCGTGAGGGAGAAGGCGTGGAAGGCATCGGCAGGCGCGCGCTCCTGACGGTGGGCGCGGCGGGGGGCGCGGCGGTGCTCGCCGGCTGCACCTCCTCGGGGGACGCGCGCCCCGAGCCGCCGAGCGCGGCCGAACGCGCCGCGCGCGCCGAGGCCGCGCTGCGCGCCCGCTCCGCCGCGACCGGCCGCACCCTGCTCGGCCGCTACGACGCCGTGCTCGCCGCGCACCCCGCCCTCGCGGGCCGGCTGGCACCGCTGCGGGCCTCGGTCGCGGCCCACGTGAAGGCGCTCGGCGAGGGCGCGGCACCCCCGGCACCGGCACCGAAGGCCCCGGCGTCAGCGTCCGGGCCGGCCTCGGCACCGGCCTCCCCCTCCGCCTCCCCCACAGCGGCCGCCCCCGTGCCCGCCGATCCCGCCGCGGCGCTCACCGACCTGGCCGCCGCCGAACGGGCGACCGCCGACACCCACACGGCGACGCTCCTGACCGCGCCTCCCGAGTACGCCCGGCTGCTCGCCTCCGTCGCGGCCGCCGGCGCGGCCCACGCCTATCTGCTGACCGAAGGGGCCCGGGGATGACCGCGCTCGACGCGGCCCAGGCCGCACTCGCCGCCGAGCACGCCGCCGTGTACGGGTACGGGGTCGTCGGCGCCCGCGTCGGCGAGGCCCGGCGCGCCGAGGCCACCGCCGCGTACGAGGGCCACCGCGCCCGCCGGGACGCGCTGCGCCGCACCGTCCGCGACCTGGGCGGCGAGCCGGTCGCCGCCGCGGCGGGCTACGCGCTGCCGTTCGCGGTGCCGGACCCGGCCGCGGCCGTGCGGCTCGCGGCCGTCCTGGAGGACCGGGTCGCCGGGGTCTACTCCGACCTGGTCCGCTCCGCCGACGGGCCGCTCCGCAAGGAGGCGGCGGCGGCGCTGCGCGAGGCGGCGGTCCGGGCCGTCCGCTGGCGCGGCAGCGACGTAACCTTTCCTGGGCTCGCCGAACGGGCGTAGGCCTGGGCCCGCCCGTCACCGAGGAAACGAAGGAACAAGGCACGCATGGGTTTCGAACCGCCGCAGCGACTGGTGCGGGCGCTCGGCGAGACGTACGGGGAGGCCGTCGCCGCCGAGTGGCTCGGGAAGCTCCCCGAGCTCACCCGGGACGCGCTGGAGCACGCCGGTCTCGCCGCCGAACGGGTGATGGCCCCCGGCGGTCGCAGCAGCCTCGTCGTCCTCGTCCCGCGGGCCGCCCTGAAGCTCGCGCCCCCCCGTCGCCCGCCCGGACCTGGAGCGGGACGCGCTCGCGCACTGGAACGGCTGGGGCGCGGTGCGCCTGCTCGGCGGGACGGAGGAGGGCGGGCTGCTCCTGGAGCGGCTGCACCCGGAGGTCTCGCTGCGCTCGCTGCCGGAGGCGAAGGCGCTCCTGGAGGCGGCCGGTACCGTCCGGCGGCTGTGGGTCGAACCGCCCGCGGACCACGGCTTCGAGTCGGTGGCCGAGCGGACCGGACGGCAGGCGGCCGCGATGGCGGCGCACGGGGCCGGCGAGGAGACCGGCGCGCTGGTGGCCGCCGCGCTCGCGGCCCGCGAGGAGCTGCTCGCGGGCGAGGCCGAGACGCTGCTGCTGCACGGCTGCTTCCGTCAGGGCAAGGTCCTCGCGGGCGACCGGACGCCCTGGCTCGCCGTCGGCCCCGAGCCGCTGGTCGGCGAGCGGGCCTACGACCTGGCGCGGCTGGTGCGGGACCGGGTGGAGGACCTGGTGGCCGCCTCGTCGGGGGCCTCGACGGCCCGGCGGCGGGTGAACAAACTGGCGGACGCGCTGGACGTGGACCGCGAGCGGCTGCGCGGCTGGACCCTGTTCCGGGCGGTCGAGTCCGGAACGCGCGCGCTCGACGCGGGACGCACGGCGGACGCGGAGCTGCTGCTGGAGTTCGCGGGCTGGCTGTGAGTCCGTCGGTCGGCGGCGAGCTCGCAGGTCGGGCCGTGAGTGCGCCGGTCGGCCGCGAGTTCGTGGGGCGGCTGCGCGTTCGTGGGTGAGCTGTAGGGGAATACCCTTTTTGTAATCCTTCCTCAGGGGGTCGTGATGATCCAAGAGGTCCTGATGGCGGCCGTGGGCGCGGCAGCGGCGGTCGCGGTGTACGCGGGCGCGGCGGCGCGGGTCGTGAAGCAGTACGAGCGCGGGGTGGTGTTCCGCTTCGGGCGGCTCGTCGACAGGGAGCGCCAGCCCGGCTTCCAGATGATCGTCCCGCTGGTCGACCGGCTGCACAAGGTCAACATGCAGATCGTCACGATGCCCGTGCCGGCCCAGGAGGGCATCACCCGGGACAACGTGACGGTGCGGGTGGACGCCGTCGTCTACTTCAAGGTCGTGGACGCGGCGGACGCGCTGGTGCGGGTGGAGGACTACAAGTTCGCGGTCTCGCAGATGGCCCAGACCTCGCTGCGGTCGATCATCGGCAAGAGCGACCTGGACGACCTGCTGTCCAACCGGGAGAAGCTCAACCAGGGCCTGGAGCTGATGCTCGACAGCCCGGCGATGGGCTGGGGGGTCGCGATCGACCGGGTGGAGATCAAGGACGTCTCGCTGCCGGAGACGATGAAGCGCTCGATGGCCCGGCAGGCCGAGGCCGACCGGGAGCGGCGGGCGCGGGTGATCAACGCGGACGCGGAGCTGCAGGCCTCGAAGAAGCTGGCGGAGGCGGCGCGCCAGATGGAGGACACGCCGTCCGCGTTGCAGCTGCGGCTGCTGCAGACGGTGATGGCGGTGTCGGCGGAGAAGAACTCGACGCTGGTGCTGCCGATCCCGGTGGAGCTCCTGCGCTTCCTGGAGCGCGCCGGCGGCGGGCCGGAGCCGGCCGCCGCGGCGTCGGCGGCGGCACACCCGGACGCCGACCGCCCGGAGCCGAGCCGCCCGGAGGCGAGCCTCCCGGATGCGGCGCTCCACCCGGAGCCGAGCCGCCCGGATGCGGCGCTCCACCCGGAGCCGGTGCCCCCCGCCGTCCCGCCGCCCCACTCCGACGCCTACCTGAAGGGCGTCGCGCACGCGAAGGAGGCCGTCGAGGACCTGGCGGGCGCCTCCGTGGAGCCCACGCCCCGGGAGGACGAGGAAGCCTGACGAGCAGCCGCCGGGTGCCGCTGGGCGATGGGGGTGCCGGGGGGCGATGGGGGGTGCCGGGGGGGGCGGTGGGGGGTGCCGGGGCGGACGAGTGACCCTATTGTCCTGGTATGCCGTTCTCCGCCGCCCGGGAGCCGGACGGGCCCGCCCGACCGCTGATCCTGCTCGCCGTCACGGACGCCCGTGCCCTGGACCTGCTCGACGGCATGCTGCGGGAGCGGGGGTTCGAGGTGCGGCAGGCCGGGGACGGCGCGGCCGTCCGGCGCGCGCTGCGCGAGCATCCGCCCCAAGGGGTGGTGCTGAGCCTCCTGCTGCCGGGCTGCGACCCCTGGCGGCTCCTCGGCGAGCTGCGCGCCCGCGCCCGTGACCTGCCCGTGGTCGTGACCTCTCCCGTCTACGTCGAGGACGACGCGATCCGCGCCTACCGCCTCGGCGCGGACGACTACATCACGTACGTCCTCTCCACCGCCCAGAGCCTGCCGCGGGTCGCGGCCCGCTTCCGGCGCCTGCTGCCCCGGCGCGAGGACGCCCCGGCGGGACGCGCCGACGGGCGGCCCGGGCAGCGGATCACGGTGGACCGCCCGAGCCGCACCGCCCGAGCGGACGGGACGCCGCTGGACCTCACCCCGCTGGAGTTCGACCTGCTCGCCGTCCTCACCGCCCAGCCCGAGCGGGTGCTGAGTCACGGGCAGCTGCTCCGCCAGGTGTGGGGCGAGGAGGAGCACGCCGATCCCGGCCGGGTGAAGTACGCCGTCCTGCGCCTGCGCCGCAAGATCGCCGAGGCGACCGGCGGGCGCACCGGCATCGCCACCGTCCGCGGCATCGGCTACCGCTACCGCCCCGGGGACTGACCGCCCCCGCCGCCGGGGGCGTTCGGCCCCTCCGGGTCCGGCGGCGAAGGTCCCGAACCGCGCGCCGGACGTCCTCCACCGCCCCGCGGCAACCCGGCCGCACCCGCTCCGCACCCGCCCCGCAACCTCACCGCGGGACCGTCGACGTACCGGCACGCACGGCACGACCGACGGACGGAGAGAAACGGTGACGGAGTTGGTGGCGCTCGTTCCCGCACACGACGAACAGGACGGCATCGTCGCCACCCTGGCCGGCCTCTACCGGCAGTCCCTGCGACCCGACCGGATCGTCGTGGTCGCGGACAACTGCGCCGATCTCACCGCGGAGATCGCCGAACGCTGCGGGGCCGAGGTCTTCGTCACCTCCGGCAACCGGGACAAGAAGGCGGGGGCGCTCAACCAGGCCGTGCCCGCGGTCCTCGACACCCTCCCCGACGACGCCCTGCTCCTCGTGCAGGACGCCGACACCGTGCTCAACCCCGGCTTCGTCCGGTGCGCCGTCGACGCCCTGGACGAGGACGAGGGCGTCGGAGCGGTCGGAGGGATCTTCTTCGGCGAGGAGGGCGGCGGACTGCTCGGCCTCCTCCAGCGCATGGAGTACGAGCGGTACGCCCTGGAGATCCACCGCAAGGGCAACGAGGCGGTCGTCCTCACCGGGACCGGCACCGTCTTCCGCGCGCGGGTGCTGCGCGAGGTGCGTGCCGCGCGCCGGGCGGGCCGGATCGGCGGCGGGGACGGCTACTACAGCCTCGCCTCGCTCACCGAGGACGACGAGATCACCAAGGCCGTGAAGACGCTGGGGCACCGCACCGTCTCCCCCGACGGCTGCTGGCTGGTCACCGAGGTCATGCCGACCCTGCCCAAACTGTGGCACCAGCGGATGCGCTGGCAGCGGGGCGCCCTGGAGAACCTGCGCGACTACGGCCTGACCAGGGTCACCCTGCCGTACTTCGGGCAGCAGATCATGCTCGGCCTCGGCGCCGTCGCGCTCGGCCTGTTCGCCGTCTTCACCGTGATCGTGCTGGTCACCGTCGGCTGGCAGGGCTTCTCGCTGTTCTGGACGGCGATCACGCTGATCTTCGTCCTGGAACGCACGCTGACCGTGCGCGGGGCGGGCCGGCGGGCGGTCCTGCTGGCCCTGCCGCTCGTCCCGGAACTCCTCTACGACGTGTTCCGGCAGCTGGTGTTCGCCCGCTCCCTCGTCGACCTCGTCCTGCGTCGGCAGGAGCACTGGGTCGCCACCTGAACAGACCGAGCAGACCGAGCAGACCGAGCAGGCCCGACCAGACCTGACCTGACCTGACCTGACCTGACCAGAAAGGATCACCATGTACGGGAAACCCATCGGAGCGAGTGCCGTGGGCGGCACGGGCGCGACCCTCGCCGCGACGGGCGGCGGCCTCTCGCCGCTCGCCGTGCTCGGGCTGATCGTGGCCGCGACGACCCTGATCGCCGCCGGCCTCGCCCTGCGCAGCCTCGTCCCCGTCATCCGGGGCGACCGGCCCGGGCGCCGCTGAGAACGGGCGTGCCCCCTCCCCCGCGCCGAGGCGGGAGGAGGGGGCACGCCCGTGCCGTCAGGCGGAGAGGCGGGCGATCGCCTCGTCGACCGGAAGCTCCTCGCGCTCGCCGGTGCGGCGGTCCTTCAGCTCGACGATGCCCTCGCCCGCGCGGCGGCCGGCGACGAGGATCTTCGGGACGCCCATGAGCTCGGCGTCGGTGAACTTGACGCCGGGCGAGACGCCCGGGCGGTCGTCGACCAGGACCCGCAGGCCCGCGGCGGAGAGCTTGTCGGAGACCTCGAGGGCCAGCTCGATCTGCTGCGCCTTTCCGGCGGCGACGACGTGGACGTCGGCCGGGGCGATCTCGGCGGGCCAGCACAGGCCCTTCTCGTCGGCGGTCTGCTCGGCGAGGGCGGCGACCGCGCGGGAGACGCCGATGCCGTAGGAGCCCATGGTCACGCGGACCGGCTTGCCGTTCTGGCCGAGGACGTCCAGCTTGAGCGCGTCGGCGTACTTGCGGCCGAGCTGGAAGATGTGGCCGATCTCGATCGCGCGGTCCAGCTTCAGGCCGGTGCCGCACTTGGGGCAGGGGTCGCCGTCCTGGACGACGACGACGTCGACGTACTGCTCCACCTCGAAGTCGCGGCCCGCGACGACGTTCCTGGTGTGGGTGCCGGGCTTGTTGGCGCCGGTGATCCACGCCGTGCCGGGCGCCACGCGCGGGTCGGCGATGTACGTCACCTTCTCCAGGCCCTGCGGGCCGACGTAGCCGCGGACCAGGTCGGCGCGCTGCGCGAAGTCCTCCTCCGTCACCAGCTCGACCGTGGCCGTCGGGCCGAAGTGGGCCTCGACCTTGTCCATGTCGACCTCGCGGTCGCCGGGAACGCCGATGGCGACGATCTCGCCGTCGACCTTCACCAGGAGGTTCTTGAGCGTGGCGGAGGCCGGCACGCCCAGCGAGGCGGCGAGCGTCTCGATGGTGGGGGTGTCGGGGGTCGGGATCTCCTCGGCGGCGGGCACCTCGGTGGCGTCGACCGGCTTCACCGCCTGGTAGACCGCCTCGGTGTTCGCGGCGAAGTCGCAGTTCGGGCAGTCGGCGAAGGTGTCCTCGCCGGCCGCGGCCGGGGCGAGGAACTCCTCGGACTTCGAGCCGCCCATCGCGCCGGCGGTGGCGGCGCAGATGCGGTAGTCGAGGCCGAGGCGCTCGAAGATGCGCTGGTAGGCGGCGCGGTGCATCCCGTAGGACGCGTCGAGGCCCGCGTCCTCGGTGTCGAAGGAGTACGAGTCCTTCATGAGGAACTCGCGGCCGCGCAGGATGCCGGCCCGCGGGCGGGCCTCGTCGCGGAACTTCGTCTGGATCTGGTACAGGATGACCGGCAGGTCCTTGTAGGAGGACGCCTGGTCCTTCACCAGGAGCGTGAAGATCTCCTCGTGGGTCGGGCCGAGGAGGTAGTCGCCGCCCTTGCGGTCCTGGAGGCGGAACAGCTCGGCGCCGTACTCGTCCCAGCGGCCGGTCGCCTCGTAGGGCTCGCGGGGCAGCAGGGCCGGCAGGGAGACCTCCTGGGCGCCGATGGCGTCCATCTCCTCACGGACGACGCGCTCGACGTTGGCGAGGACCTTCTTGCCCAGGGGCAGCCAGCTCCAGATGCCGGCGGCGGTGCGGCGCACGTAGCCCGCGCGGACCAGGAGCTTGTGGCTGAGGACCTCGGCGTCCGCCGGGTCGTCGCGCAGCGTCTTCGCCATCAACTGGGACATGCGCTGGACCGGTGCCTTGGCCATGGTTCTCGTACTCCTGCCGGATAACTGGTGGTGGCTAGGAGGTTAGCCGGGCGGGCCCGGGTCGGAGAAATCAGTTCCCGCGCCTGAGCGGCAGCGGCGCGCCCATGACCGCGTACGGGCGGGGCGCGCTGGGGAAGTGCACCTGCCGGGCGAGGTCGATGTAGCCGAGGGAGCCGTAGAGGCCGCGGGCGGGGCTGTCGGTGTCGATGGCGGAGAGGATGGACCGGGGCAGGTCGGAGCCGTCGGTGATGGTGGTGATCAGCCCGCGGCCGACGCCGCGGCCCTGGAAGTCGGGGTGGACGTGCAGCTCGGTGATGACGAAGGAGTCGTCGAGCCAGCCCTCGCTGCCGGTGGCGCGGAGATACGGCTCGACGATGGTGGACCACCAGTGGCCGCGGTCGTTGGGCATCCCGTACACGAAGCCGACGAGCGTCCCGTCGGGCGTGGTCGCGCCGTACGCGCGGGCGCCCGGGTTGAGCAGGTGGCGCAGCACGATGTGGCGGCGCACGGCGATCTCGTCCGCTTCGAGCCCGAAGGCCCGGGCCTGCACGGCGAGCGCCTCGTCGACCCGCGCGGCGAGATTGACCGGCCCGATCACGACCTTCGTGTCATCCATGCGCCGCACCCTACAAGCCGTACGGACGTGCCGTACGGGCGCTTCAGAACAGCACGCTCATGAAGGCCCCGACCTCGTCGAAGCCCACGCGGCGGTACGCGGCCCTGGCGGGGGTGTTGTAGTCGTTGACGTAGAGGCTGACGAGGGGGGCGACGTCGGCCAGCGCGTACTGCAGGACGGCGGCCATGCCGGTCTCGGAGAGGCCGCGGCCGCGGTGCTCGGGGGCGACCCAGACGCCCTGGATCTGGCAGGCCTGGCGGGTGGCGGCGCCGATCTCGGCCTTGAAGACGACCTTGCCGTCCTCGATGCGGGCGAAGGAGCGGCCGGAGCCGACGAGCTCGGCGACCCGGGCCTGGTAGAGGAGTCCGCCGTCGCCGGTCATCGGGGAGATGCCGACCTCCTCGGTGAACATGGCCACGCACGCGGGCATGATCACCTCCATCTCGTCCTTGCGGACCCGGCGGACCAGCGGGTCGGGGGCGACGGTCGCGGAGGGCCCGTCGGCGACCATGAGCGGCTGGTGGGCGCGGACGTCGCGGGCGGGGCCCCAGCCGGGCTCCAGGAGCCGCCAGAGCTGCGCGGTGGGGCCGGCGGGGCCGACGATCGAGGAGCAGCGGCGGCCGACCCGGCGGGCCCGGTCGGCGAAGGCGCGGACGGCCTCGGGGGTGGCGCAGATGGGGACCAGGTTGGCGCCGGAGTAGCAGAGCGAGCGCAGCCGGCCGTCGGCGTACCAGCCCCACATCTCGCCGCCCAGGCGCCAGGGGTCGAGCCCGGCGACCTGGACGCGGGCGGTCACGAAGGCGTTCTCGACGGGGGCGCTCTCCAGGACGGCGAGCGCGGCGCCGAGGTCGGCGGGTTCGAGGACCCGGGTGGAGGTCTGCGTCAACACGAGGGGGCCTCACCGTGCGGTTTCTGCTGGTCTCCGCACTTTACCCCCGTCCCCCGCCACCCGGGGCGCGCGGAGCCCCTCCGCCCCCGAGGGGGCGGAGGGGCTCCGGGAGTGCGGGGGTCAGACGCCGATGGCGACGGTGGGCTCGCCGCTGGCGACGCCGTCCTTCTCCATCTGCTCGGCGATCTTCAGCGCCTCCTCGATGAGGGTCTCGACGATCTTCGACTCGGGGACGGTCTTGATGACCTCGCCCTTCACGAAGATCTGGCCCTTGCCGTTGCCGGAGGCGACGCCGAGGTCGGCCTCGCGGGCCTCGCCGGGGCCGTTGACGACGCAGCCCATGACGGCCACGCGCAGCGGGACCTCCATGCCCTCCAGGCCCGCGGTGACCTCCTCGGCCAGCTTGTAGACGTCGACCTGGGCGCGTCCGCAGGACGGGCAGGAGACGATCTCCAGGCGGCGCGGCTTGAGGTTCAGCGACTCCAGGATCTGGTTGCCGACCTTGACCTCCTCGACCGGCGGGGCCGAGAGGGAGACGCGGATGGTGTCGCCGATGCCCTCGGAGAGCAGCGCGCCGAAGGCCACGGCGGACTTGATGGTGCCCTGGAAGGCCGGGCCGGCCTCGGTGACGCCCAGGTGCAGCGGGTAGTCGCAGGCGGCGGCCAGCTGGCGGTAGGCGTTGACCATGACGACCGGGTCGTTGTGCTTGACCGAGATCTTGATGTCGCCGAAGCCGTGCTCCTCGAAGAGGGAGGCCTCCCAGAGGGCGGACTCGACGAGCGCCTCGGGGGTGGCCTTGCCGTACTTCGCGAGCAGCCGGGCGTCGAGCGAGCCGGCGTTGACGCCGATGCGGATCGGGGTGCCGGCCGCGGAGGCCGCCTTGGCGATCTCCTTGACCTTGTCGTCGAACTGCTTGATGTTGCCCGGGTTGACGCGGACCGCGGCGCAGCCGGCGTCGATCGCCGCGAACACGTACTTCGGCTGGAAGTGGATGTCCGCGATGACCGGGATCTGGGACTTCTTCGCGATGGTCGCGAGCGCGTCGGCGTCGTCCTGGGTCGGGCAGGCCACGCGGACGATCTGGCAGCCGGAGGCGGTGAGCTCGGCGATCTGCTGGAGCGTGGCGCCGATGTCCGAGGTACGGGTGGTGGTCATCGACTGCACCGACACGGGGGCGTCGCCGCCGACGGCCACCGATCCGACCTGGATCTGACGGCTCTTGCGCCGCTCAGCGAGCTTGGTCGGGACGGAAGGCATACCGAGAGAGATGGCGGTCATCAGCTGTACAACCCCAAGGTGTGGTTCATCGGGCTCAGGTCTTCGAGATTACCGCCCCGCGGGCGGGCGGCCGGACACCGCACGGGTTCCGGCCGCTTGCGGCTCAGGTCAGCTTCACCGGATTGACGATGTCGGCGACGAGGACGAGCAGGGTGAAGCAGACGAACACGCCCGCCACGACGTAGGCGGCCGGCATCAGCTTGGCCACGTCGAAGGGGCCCGGGTCGGGCCGCCGGAAGATCTTGGCGGTGTGGCGGCGGATCGACTCCCACAGGGCGCCGGCGATGTGGCCGCCGTCGAGCGGGAGCAGCGGGAGCATGTTGAACAGGAACAGCGACACGTTGAACATGACCAGCAGGTTCATGAACCAGACGAGGATCGTCTGCGGCGGCGCGTCCACGGTCATCAGTTCGCCGCTGATGCGGGCGGCGCCGACGACGCCGACGGGCGAGTCCTGCGCGCGCTCGCCGTCGCCGAAGGCGGCGTCCCACAGGGCGGGGATCTTGCCCGGCAGGGCGATGACGGACTCGGCGCCGGCCTGGAGCTGGTCGGACATCCGGGTGACGGACTGGCCGAAGGTGAGCGGGACGACCTCGTTCTTGGAGGCGAAGCCCAGGTAGCCGGCGGGGACCGTCTGCAGCGGCTGGACGACCCGGCCGTCGGCGTCCTTCTTGTAGACCTCGTTCTTGATCAGGGTGGGGTGGAGGTCGATCCGCTGGTCGCCGCGCTGGACGGTGACGGTGGCGGGGCCGATGGTGTCGCGGATGTGGTCGGAGAGGGTGTTCCAGTCCTCGACCGGGGTGCCGTTGAAGGCGACGATCTTGTCGCCGTCCTTCAGTCCCGCGGCGAACGCGGGGGACACCGGGTCGCCGGCCTGGCAGGCCTCGCGCTTGGTGGACTGCGGGATGACGCACTTCTGGACGCCGGCGACCTTGGTGGTCTGGGTCTCGAAGCCGATGGCCATGGCGCTGCCGAAGAACAGGAACACGGCCAGGACCAGGTTCATGAACGGTCCGGCGAACATCACGATGACGCGCTTCCACGGCTTGCGCGTGTAGAAGAGCCGGTCCTCGTCGCCCGGCTGGAGCTCCTCGAAGGAGGCCTCACGGGCGTCCTCGATCATGGAGCGCCACGGGGAGGTGGAGCGGGCCTCGATCTTCCCGTCCCTGCCGGGCGGGAACATGCCGATCATGCGGATGTAGCCGCCCGCGGGGATCGCCTTGAAGCCGTACTCGGTCTCGCCCTTCTTCCGCGACCAGATGGTGGGGCCGAAGCCGACCATGTACTGGGGCACGCGGATGCCGAAGAGCTTGGCCGTGGAGAGGTGGCCGAGCTCGTGCCAGGCGATGGAGACGAGCAGGCCGAATGCGAACAGCACCAGGCCGAGTACGTACAAGAGAACGGTCATGCGCGCGCCTCCGCGATTGCCTTCGCCGCGAGTTCCCGGGCCCGGGCCCGTGCCCAGGTCTCCGCTTCCAGGACGTCGGACACCGTGAGCGAGGTTCCCCGGTCCGGGGTGCCGTGCTCGGTGACGACCCGGGTGACCGTATCCATGATTCCGTTGAACGGCAGCTTTCCGGCGAGGAAGGCGTCCACGCACTCCTCGTTGGCGGCGTTGAAGACGGCGGGCGCGGTGCCGCCGAGCTCGCCGACGTGGCGGGCCAGGTTCACCGAGGGGAAGGCCTCGTTGTCGAGGGGGAAGAACTCCCAGGTGGAGGCCTTGGTCCAGTCGAAGGCGGGGGCCGCGTCGGGGACCCGCTCGGGCCAGCCGATGCCGATGGCGATCGGGCCGCCCATGTCCGGCGGGGTGGCCTGGGCGAGCGTGGAGCCGTCCGTGAACTCGACCATCGAGTGGACGTACGACTGGGGGTGGACGACGACCTCGATGCGGTCGAACGGGATGTCGTAGAGCAGATGGGCCTCGATGACCTCCAGGCCCTTGTTGACCAGGGTCGCGCTGTTGACCGTGATCACCGGGCCCATGGCCCAGGTCGGGTGGGCGAGCGCGTCCTCGCGGGTCACGCCCTCCAGCTCGGCGCGGGTGCGGCCGCGGAAGGGGCCGCCGGAGGCGGTGACGACCAGCTTGCGGACGTCGTCGCGGGTGCCGGCGGCGAGCGCCTGGAAGAGGGCCGCGTGCTCGGAGTCGACCGGGATGATCTGCCCGGGCTTGGCCAGCGCCTTGACCAGGGGGCCGCCGACGATCAGCGACTCCTTGTTGGCCAGCGCCAGGGTGCGGCCGGCCTCCAGGGCGGCCAGCGTCGGCGCCAGGCCGATGGAGCCGGTGATGCCGTTGAGGACGGTGTGGCAGGGCGAGGCCGCGAGCTGCGTGGCGGCGTCGGGGCCCGCGAGGAGCTCGGGCAGCGGCTCCGTGCCGTACAGCGCCGTCAGCGCCGCGCGCAGCTCGGGCAGCGCCTCCTCGCGGGCCACCGCGACCGCGCCGACCCGCAGCCGGTGCGCCTGCTCGGCGAGCAGCCCGATCCGGCCGCCGGACGCGGCGAGGGCGGTGACCCGGAACCGGTCGGGGTTGCGCAGGACCAGGTCGATGGCCTGGGTGCCGATGGAACCGGTGGAGCCGAGCACGACGATGTCGCGGCGTCCGGTGGACACATCGAAGGCGATGTGCGGGTCGGCGAGAGGAGAGGGGCGGTCGCTCATGCCCCCCATTCTCGCCGCAAAGACTGTGCGCTCCTCACAGCCCCCGGGCGAACGCCTCGAAAACGGTGTGGAAGTCCGGGAAGGTCTTCCGTACGCAGCCGGGGTCGTCGAAGGTGACGCCGGGGGTGCGCAGGGCCGTGACCGCGAACGACATCACGATGCGGTGGTCGCCGTGGGTGGCGATCTCCGCCGGTCCGGCGGGGGTGCCGGGGTGGATCTCGATCCAGTCCGGACCCGTGTCCACGGTGATGCCGAGCGCGCGCAGGTTCTCGGCGCAGGCGTCGAGGCGGTCGCACTCCTTGACCCGGGTGTTGGCGACGTCCTCGATGCGGACCGGCCCGTCGGCGAAGGGGGCGATCGCGGCGAGGGTCGGCATGGTGTCGGAGATGTCGCGCATGTTGACGGTGAGGCCGCGCAGGGTGCCGGTGGAGCGGACGGTGGTCCGGTCCGCCCCGATCGTCACGTCCGCCCCCATCCGGCGCAGTACGTCGACGAAGCCGAGGTCGCCCTGGAGGGCGCCGGTGCCGAGGCCGGGGACGGTGACGGCGCCGCCGGGGGTGAGGGCGGCGGCGGCGAAGAAGTAGCTGGAGGTGGAGGCGTCGGGCTCGATGGCGTAGGTGGTGGCGCGGTAGCCGGTGGGCGCGACGGTGTACGTGCGTCCTTCGGGCCCGTCCTCGCGCGCGATCTCGGCGCCGAAGGCCCGCATCATCGCGAGGGTGATCTCCACGTACGGCTCGGAGACCAGGTCGGTGACGGTGACGGCGAGCCCGTCGGCGGTGAGCGGGCCGAGCATCAGCAGGGCGGTGAGGTACTGGGAGGACTGCCCGGCGTCGAGGCGGAGCGCCCCGCCCTTGATGCCGCGGCCGGTGACGGTGAGCGGGTGGTGGCCCTCGCGCTCGCCGTGCGCGAGCTCGACGCCGAGTTCGCGCAGGGCGGTGGTGAGCGGGCCGAGCGGGCGGCGGCGCATCTGGGGCGAGGCGTCGAAGCGGAAGGTGCCGTGGCCGGCGGCGGCGAGGGCCGGCAGGAAGCGGGCGGTGGTGGCGCCGTCGCGGCAGTACACGTCGGCTTCGGCGACCCCGGGGCCGGCGGGCCGGCCCTCGATGTGCCAGGCGCCGGGCTCCTGGCGTACGGCGTAGCCGAGGGCCTTCAGCCCCTCGGCGAAGCCCTCGGTGTCGTCGGAGCGCAGCGGCCGCAGGAGCGTGGTGGTGCCTTCGGCCGCGGCGGCGAGGAAGAGCGCGCGGGCGGTGACGGACTTGGAGCCGGGGATGTCTATGACGGTCACGGGCCCCAGTCTGCCGTGGGCCGCGGACGGGGGGCGCGGCGTTTCGGCCAGTGGACGGACGGCGTCCGCCCGTCCACACGGGCCGTTCCGCTCCCGCTACGGGATCTTCCGGTGCACGTTCTCCTCGGCCGAGGGACCGGGGGTGGTGTCCGCGATCCAGGGCCCGTCGTCGCTCGGGTCGAGGATGCCCTCCTCCAGCCAGGTGTACGAGCCCGCGAGGACGCCGTCGACGACCTTGCGGTCGAGGTCGTCGGTGTTGGCCCACAGTCGGCCGAAAAGCTCGTCCACCCGCAGCCGCGACTGGCGGCAGAAGGCGTCGGCGAGCTGGTGCGCCTCGCGGCCGTGGTCGGTGGTGGTGCGCAGGAGTTCGGCCCGGACGCAGACCGCGCTCATCGCGAAGAGCTCCGCGCCGATGTCGACGATGCGGCCGAGGAAGGCCTGCTTGAGCTCCATCCTCCCCTGCCAGCGGGACATGGCGTAGAAGGTCGAGC
The DNA here is from genome assembly GCF_039535475.1 of Streptomyces showdoensis. Taxonomy (NCBI): domain Bacteria; kingdom Bacillati; phylum Actinomycetota; class Actinomycetes; order Kitasatosporales; family Streptomycetaceae; genus Streptomyces; species Streptomyces showdoensis. The sequence goes on from NZ_BAAAXG010000028.1 coordinate 500,230, forward strand.
GGGCCAGCTTGCGGGAGGTCCGCTCGACGAACCTGAGGTGGGTCGCGAGCTCGCCGAACTCCCCGTACGCGCCGGGGAGCTGTCCCTGTCCGGCGACCAGTTTCGGCAGCCAGCGGGCGTAGAAGCCGCCCGCGCGGGCGCCCGCCCTCGCCTTGTCGACGAGGGCCTTGTCGGGGTCGATGATGTCGCCGGCGACGGCCAGGTGGGCGTCGACGGCCTCGCGGGCGATCAGCAGGTGCATGATCTCGGTCGAGCCCTCGAAGATGCGGTTGATCCGCAGGTCGCGCAGGAGCTGTTCGGCCGGTACGGCGCGTTCGCCGCGGGCGGCGAGCGAGTCGGCGGTCTCGTAGCCGCGGCCGCCGCGGATCTGGACCAGCTCGTCGGCCATCAGCCAGGACATCTCGGAGCCGTAGAGCTTGGCGAGGGCGGCCTCGATGCGGATGTCGTTGCGGTCCTCGTCGGCCATCTGGGAGGCGAGGTCGACGACGGCCTCCAAGGCGAAGGCGGTGGCGGCGAGGAAGGAGATCTTCGTGCCGACGGCCTCGTGCCGGGCGACCGGCTTGCCCCACTGCTCGCGTTCGGCGGCCCACTCTCGGGCGATCTTCAGGCACCACTTGCCGGCGCCCGCGCAGGCGGCGGGCAGCGAGAGCCGGCCGGTGTTGAGGGTGGTGAGGGCGATCTTCAGGCCGGCGCCCTCGGGCCCGATGCGGTTCGCGGCCGGGACCCGCACCCGGTGGAAGCGGGTGACGCCGTTCTCCAGGCCGCGCAGGCCCATGAAGGCGTTGCGGTGCTCGACGGTGATGCCGGGCGCGTCGGCCTCGACGACGAAGGCGGTGATGCCGCCCTTGTGGCCCTCGGAGGCGGGCACCCGGGCCATGACGACGAGGAGGTCGGCGACGACGCCGTTGGTGGTCCACAGCTTCACGCCGTCGAGGACGTACGTGTCGTCCCCGTCGGGCACGGCGGTGGTGGCGAGCCGCGCCGGGTCGGAGCCGACGTCCGGCTCGGTCAGCAGGAACGCGGAGATCGCGTCGCGGGCCAGCCGGGGCAGGAAGGCGTCCTTCTGCTCCTGGGTGCCGAACAGCTTCAGCGGCTGCGGGACGCCGATCGACTGGTGGGCGGAGAGCAGCGCGCCCAGCGCGGGGCTGACCGAGCCGACCAGGGCGAGGGCCCGGTTGTAGTACAGCTGGGTGAGGCCGAGGCCGCCGTACTTGGGGTCGATCTTCATGCCGAGCGCGCCCAGCTCCTTGAGGCCGGTGACGGTCTCGTCGGGGATGCGGGCCTCGCGCTCGATGCGGGCGCCGTCGACGCGGGTCGCGCAGAACTCGCGCAGCTTGGCGAGGAAGGCCTCGCCGCGCCGGACGTCCTCGTCGGCGGGGAGCGGATGCGGATGGATGAGGTCGAGCCGGAAGCGGCCGAGGAAGAGTTCCTTGGCGAAGCTGGGCTTGTGCCAGTCCTGCTGGCGGGCCGCCTCGGCTACCTGCCGGGCCTCGCGTTCGGAGACCTTGGGCGGGCGCTGGGTGGGTGCGGACATGAGGAGCTCACCTCGCCGCTCGTCGGGGGCCTTGTGTGGCTACCCGTCCGTCGTACCCGATATCCACGGGTTGGGAAAGACGGGCGGACCGTACGGAGGACGCGTAGGGTCCGCGCCATCCCACGGACGATCAGGCTCCTCATCCACGTCACCGCGCTCCCCGACCGGGCAGCGCGGTGACCTGACCCCGCCCGGTCCGGTGCGGTCCCGCCCGGTGCGGTGCGATGCGGTGCGGTGCGGTGCGGTCTTGTCCGGCCCGGGATGCGGGCGCCGGGAAACGGGGACGGCCGGAGCCCCCGCACAGTGGGCTCCGGCCGTCGGTCTGTGATCCGTACGAACGGGTTACAGCGCCAGGCCCGTGAGGACCAGCACCCGCTCGTAGGTGTAGTCGTCCATGGCGTACTTGACGCCCTCGCGGCCGACGCCGGAGCGCTTGGCACCGCCGTACGGCATCTGGTCGGCGCGGTAGGAGGGGACGTCGCCGACGATCACGCCGCCGACCTCCAGGGCCCGGTGGGCGCGGAAGGCGGCCTGCAGGTCGTGGGTGAAGACGCCGGCCTGGAGACCGAAGTCGGAGTCGTTGACCGCGGCGAAGGCCTCGGCCTCGCCGTCCACCTTGGCGATGGTCAGGACCGGGCCGAAGACCTCGGCGCGGGCCAGGGTGACGTCCGCCGGGAGCTCGGTGAGGACGGTCGGGGCGTAGGTCGCACCCTCGCGCTTGCCGCCGGCGAGCAGCTTCGCGCCGGCCGCGACGGCCTCGTCCACCCAGGCCTCGACGCGCTTGGCGGCGTTCTCGTCGACGAGCGGGCCGACGTCCGTGGCGTCGTCCGCCGGGTCACCGGTGACCTGGGCCTCGACGGCGGCGACGATCTTCGGGACGAGGCGCTCGTAGAGCGAGGCGTCCGCGATCACGCGCTGCACGGAGATGCAGGACTGGCCGCCCTGGTAGTTGGAGAAGGTGGCGATGCGGGTCGCCGCCCAGTCCAGGTCGGCCTCGGAGGACCAGTCGGGCAGCACGACGGCGGCGGCGTTGCCGCCGAGCTCCAGGGTGCAGTGCTTGTGCGGCACGGACTCCTGGATGGCGTAGCCGACGGTGTCGGAGCCGGTGAAGGAGATGACCGGGAGGCGCTCGTCCTTGACCAGGGCGGGCATGCGGTCGTTCGGCACGGTCAGGATCGACCAGGAGCCGGCCGGCAGGTCGGTCTCGGCCAGGATCTCGCCCAGGATCAGGGAGGAGATCGGGGTCGACGGGGCCGGCTTGAGGATGATCGGGGCACCGACGGCGATGGCCGGGGCGACCTTGTGGGCGCTCAGGTTCAGCGGGAAGTTGAACGGCGCGATGCCGAGGACGACGCCCTTGGGGATACGGCGGGTCAGCGCCAGGCGGCCGACGCCACCGGCCTCGGTGTCGAGGCGCTGGGCCTCGCCGCCGTTGAAGCGACGGGCCTCCTCGGCCGCGAAGCGGAACACCGACACGGCACGGCCGACCTCGCCGCGGGCCCACTTGATGGGCTTGCCGTTCTCGGCGGAGATCAGCAGGGCGATCTCCTCGGTGCGCTCGGCCAGACGCTTCGACACGTGGTCGAGCGCGGCGGCACGCACGTGCGCCGGGGTGGCGGCGAACTCGTCGACGACGGCGTGCGCGGCGGCGACGGCCTCCTCGACCTGGGCCTCGGTGGGCACGCTGACCTTGCCGACCAGACGTCCGTCGAAGGAGTTCGTGACGTCGAAGGTGGCCTCGCCGGTGGCCTCGCGGCCGGCGAGCCAGAAGGCGTGGGTGGTCGTCATTGCGTCCCGGCCCTTTCCGTATCGGGGTGTGAGCGATCGCTCTCGTGACACGTTAGGGCCGAGGGGGCGGGCGTGGGTTTGTCCGGTGTGGAGTGGTGGGGGTCGCGGTGCGCTCCGGTTTGGCCGAAGGGGAGGGGAGCGGGGGCGGGGCGGACTTCGGCGGGGCCGGGCCGGACGGGGCGGGCTTCGGGCGGGGCGGGCCGGACGGGGCGGGAGCGGTGGGCCCGGCCGGCCCGTGTCGGGCCGGAGTCGGGCGGGAGTCGGGTGGGACCCGCGGCGGACCCGGCCCTGATCGGGGGCCCGGCCCTGATCGGGGGCCCGGCCCTGATCGGGGGCCCGGCCCTGATCGGGGGCCTGGAGGGGCCCGGAGGGTCAGGTGCGGGAGCGTGGCGCGGGTGAGCGGCGTTCGGTGGAGACGATCAGGCACACCCCGCCCACGACGATCGCGCCGCCCAGGACGATGGGCAGGCTCAGGGCCTCGTTCAGGACGAGGGCGCCAAGGGCGACGGCGACGACCGGGTTCACGTACGCGTAGGTGGCGACCAGCGAGAGCGGGGCGGCCTGGAGCAGCCAGGCGTACGCGGTGAAGGCCAGCAGCGAGCCGAAGACGACCAGGTAGCCGAGGGCGGCCCAGGAGCGGCCGGAGACGGCCGACAGGTCCAGGCCGTGCTGCTCGCCGCGGACCAGACCGACCCCGAGGCCCGCGAGGCCGCCCGCGATCATCTCGTACGCGCTGGCGGTGAACGGGTTGGCCGGCATCGGGAGCCGGGACGACCAGAACGAGCCGACCGACCAGCACAGCGTCGCGGCGATCACGAGGACCACCCCGCCCGCCTTCACGTCGCCGCTGAGCCCCGGCAGGGTCAGGACGCCGAGCCCGAGGAGCCCCAGGAGCACGCCCGCGAGACCGCCCTTGGTCGGACGGTCGCCGGAGAGGGCCTTGAGGACGACGACCCAGGCCGGGACCACGGCGATGAGCAGCGCGGCGAGCCCCGAGGGGATGGAGGTCTCGGCGAGCACGACGAGCCCGTTGCCGCCGAGGATCAGCAGCAGGCCCACCCCGACGGCGGAGGCGAGCTGCCGGGGCGTCACCTTGAGCGCCGCGGGCCCCTGCCGCCAGGCGATGATCCCGGCGAGCAGCAGCCCGGCCGTGACGAAGCGGGTGCCGGCGGAGAGGAAGGGCGGCAGCGTCTCGACCACGACCCGGATCCCGAGGTACGTGGAGCCCCACACGACGTACACGATCCCGAGCGCGGCCCACACGGCGGCCGGGATCCGCCGGGCGGGGCCGGCCGGCCGGGGCTTCTCGGGGGCGGACGGCTGGACCACGGGGACCGGATCGACGGCGGGGCTTGTCATGTGCAGGAGATTAGGCAGCGCGGGGGTGGATATCCAAGAAATCTGCCCGGGATCGGGCAGCGGAGCACCCTTTCCGCCCTTCCCCCCTCCCTCTCTCCCCCTCCCACTCCCCCTCCCTCTCCCCTCGCCCTCCTACTCCGCCGCCGCCCCGTCCCCCGTCGCCTTCAACGCCAGCCACAGCTCCATCCGGACGTCCGGGTCGTCCAGCGAGCGCCCGAGGATCTCCTCCACGCGGCGCATCCGGTAGCGCAGGGTGTGGCGGTGGACGCCCAGGTCGGCGGCGGCCGCGTCCCACTGGCCGTGGCGGGAGAGCCAGGCGCGCAGGGAGGCGACCAGGTCGCCGCGGCCGGTGGCGTCGTGCTCGTACAGCGCGCGCAGCAGGCCGTCGGCGAAGGCGCGGACCGCGTCGTCGGCGAGCAGCGGCAGCACGGACCCGGCCGCCAGCTCCTCGTGCTCGACCAGGGCCCTGCCCCGGCGGCGGGCCACCGACAGGGACTGCTCGGCCTGCTTGTACGCGGCGGCCGCGGCGATCGGGCCGGTCGGGGCGGACAGGCCGATGACGAGCTCGGCCTCCTCGGCCTCCCGCGAGGCGTACCCCTCGCAGGACGTGACGACCGCGCCCCCGTCGCCGGCCAGGACCACCAGGCGCTCGTCGTTCTCGGGCACGGTCAGGACCGACTCGCCCGCCCGGGCCGCGGCGGCCTCCAGAGACTCGGCGAGCACGGCCAGCGGGGCCTCGGAGGGGGCCGAGCCGGCGCCCGGACCCGCTCCCGCGCCCGAGCCCGCGTCGGCCGCCACGGGCTCGGCGATGAGCAGCCGGAAGGGCGCGTCGAGCAGCCCGCCGTACAGGTCCCCGGCGACCGCCCGGGCGTGGTCCGGCTGTCCGGCGAGCAGCATCCGCAGCACCGCCGCGCCGAGCCGCTGCTCGGCGGCCTGGAGGGAGCGGGAGCGTTCCGTCGTGAGGGTGAGCAGGGCGATCGCCGAGTGCACCGCGTACCGCTCGGCCGTCCCCAGCGGCGCCCCCGTCCCGACGGCCAGGGCCCCGCGCACCCGCCGCCCGGTGCCGAGGGACTGCAGCTCGACGCGGTCGTCGGTGCCGCCGACCACGGCGCTCGCGGGCGCGGGGCGCTCGCGGAGGCGTTCCACGTCGGAGGTGAGCCGGGCGGCCCGGCGGGCGGCCCATTCGGGCGAGACGGCGACGACGCTGCCGGAGGTGTCGTACAGCGCGGCCCAGCCGTCGACGTGCGCGGCGAGCCGGGCGACGACCGCGTCCGGGCCCTCGGCGAGCGCGGCCCGGGTCAGCTCGCGCTGCGCCTCGAAGCCGGCGGTGACCGCCCGGTACTGGTCGGCGGCGATGGCCGCGGACACGGCCTTGCTGATCGCGAGGAACGGCGTGCGGCGCGGCACTTCCAGCAGCGGCAGCGACTCCTCGCGGGCCGCGTCGAGCAGCGCCTGCGGGATCGCCTCGTAGTTGACGCCGACGGCGAAGCCGAGTCCGACGACCCCCGCACCGAGCAGCCGCCGGACGTAGCGGCGCATCGCCTCCGGGTCCTCGGCGTCGAGGGTGAGCGCGGTGGTGAGCAGCAGCTCGCCGCCCTCCATGTAGGGGACGGGGTCGGTGAGCTCGCTGACGTGCGCCCAGCGCACGGGGGTGTCGAGGCGGTCCTCACCGGCTCGGACCGTGAGTTTGAGCGCCGAGTGCTGGACGAGCGAGGCGAGGGTGGGCGGCATTGGGGACCGTCGGACCTTTGAGGGGAGGGGAGGCGCCGCCCGTCGGGCGGCGCGCCCCCGATTGTGCCAGCCCGCCGGGAAGCCCGCCCTCGGCTGCGCCGGCCCGCACGGGAGTGGCCGACCTCGGCCGCGCCGACCCGCACGGGAATGGCCGACCTCGGCCGCGCCGACCCGCACGGGGGTGGCCGGCCTCGGCCGGACCCCCCTCAGCCGCGCAGGTCCACGAGGAGCGGCGGCGTCTGCTCGCCGCGCACGTGGGTGAGGGAGAGGACCGCGTGCCCCGGCGGCACGGAGTGGGCGAGGTCGGAGGCGGACCAGCGCTCGCGCTCGACCTCCCGTACGGTCACGGCCTCCGTGGTCACGGCCTTGCCGGTGAGCTTCTTGCGCAGGGCGTGGATGGCCCGGGTCATCGGCTGGTCGGCGAAGACCGTGTGGTGGGCCACCTCGGTGGTCTCCACCCGTTCGATGCCCCATGCCTCGGCGAACGCCCGCCCGTCCCAGGTGGGGATGCCGGAGAACGCCATCCGGCAGCCGACGACCGCGAGCAGCGGCCCGTGCAGCGGCTCGGGGACCTCGGCGAGGGTGCGCAGCGCGAGCACGACTCCGGCGTTCTGCGGTCGCAGCCGCTGGAGGCCGCGCACCGTCCCTGGAGTGAGCGCGCCGGCCGCGTCGTCGAGGACGAGACAGGCGAAGTGAGCCCCGTTCCTGCCCCCGCGGTCCCGTACCACGGTCTGGAACTGGGCGAGGAGCAGCCGGTTGAGTAGCCGGGCGGCCTCTTCGTGCGCGCCTTCCGGGAGGCTGATCCGCACCCGCATGGGGTGCCGGACGACGGCCCGCAGGGCGAACACCCGGTCGTCGCCGCTGCCGCCGAAGAAGTCGGCGAAAACGGGCCGGTCGAGCGCGGCGAGCCGGTCGGCGAGCACCGGGCCGAGGTCGGTCGCGGTGCCGGCCTGCCGGATCCGGGACTCCAGCTCACGGCGCATGGGCGTGACGGAGCCGTCCTCGGGCAGCCGGTCGAGCAGGAGCCGCAGGGTCTCCGGGCGTGCTTCCAGGAGCTCGCGCAGCACCGGGACCGAGGGGAAGCGCCCGTGAACCGCCCGGTAGGGGCCGATGAGCTGGGCCAGGACGGTGGCGGCGCGCCGGGGCTCGACGCCCGGCATGTCGCCGACGAGGCCCTCCGCGAGCAGCGCACCGGCCTCGTCCGGGTCGGTGGCCCCCGCGTACAGGTCGAGGTCGTGCCGCGAGGCCGGATCGCCGAGCCGGATCACGACGTCGTACGCCTCGTCCGGGCCCAGCGGCGCCCCGGCGGCGCCGACGGCGACGACGGCGCAGCCGCCGGTGAGGGCCTGCAGGGTGAGCGACTCCACGAGGGGCGCGACGAGTGCGCGGGACTTGCCGGAGCCGGACGGGCCCACCGCGAGCAGCGAGGTGCCGAGCAGCGAGGGGTCGAAGGCGAGCCCGGCGCCCTGGTAGGCGTGCGGGGTGCGCTCGGCCGCCGCGTACCGGCCTACCCGGACCTGGCCGAGAAGCAGGTCGTGGGTGGAGTTCCGGCGGCCCGGCAGGTCGCGCTCGCCAGAAGGGTGTCCGGCTGCGGCGGCGCCCTGGCCGACGATCGCCTCGGCGAGCGCGCCGCGGCGCGTCCCGTCCCGGTCGGTCTCCGCCCAGGCCCGCCGTACGCGCGCGATGTCGACGTCGTTCATCCGTCCGCCGGCGACCTCGGCGGCGAGGACGTCGGCGGCGCGCTGCGCTCCGGCGGCTCGGAGCTCGGGCCACTGGGAGGGCGGTACGACGGGGCCGGTGGGAGCGGTCGGAGCGGCGGACGCGGAGCGGGCCCGCCGGGCGAGGAAGAGCCCCTTCCAGTCGCCGAGCCGGGCGAACGGCCACAGGACGAGAAGGGTGATCAGCGTGTAGGCGGTGTAGACGAGAAGGGGTGACGTGAAGACCTCGAAGCCGCCGGTGGTCAACGCGATGAGCGCGAGCAGGGTGCTCGCGACGGGCAGCGGCATCCAGTCGAGGCCGAACGCCTCGGGCCACACGAAGAGCAGGGCGCCGAGTGCCAGGAGGGCGGCGACCACGGCACGGGGGACCGGTTCGAACCGCCTCATGTAGTGCATGGTGATCTTGCGCCAGGAGCCGAGGAAGCCGAGGCCCGTCACGAGTCCGGCGAAGAACACGCCGTCCACGACCACACGTGCCGCGTCACCGTGCCAGTCCACCGCGACGGTGCTGGCCGGCCAGAACCAGCCCTCGGGGGTCACGGCCCACAGGATCTCGGTCTTGTACGGGAAGAGGCCCGTGCGCCAGACGGACCACAGGACGAGTCCGATGGCCACCGGCAGCAGCATCCCGACGATCGTGACGGGTGCCAGCCGCTCGGCCGGCGGGCCGGCCGGCACGTGCCGGAACCGCCAGATGCCCAGCCCGGACTCCGGCCGCGGCGCGTCCAGCCACTCGGCGGCGGGGGCGCGGGACGTAGCGGTGTGCGGCGGCACGGGCGGGGCGACGAGGGGGGCGCCGGACGGCGCGGGAAAGCCCGGCGAGGCACTCGGCGGCGGGGGTGCCCCGTGCGCGGATCCGGGCACAGCGGGTGCGGGCGGCGGTGAGGCGGGGAACGGCCTCCGGTCCGGTGCCGCGGGCACACCCGGCGCCGGACCGCCCGGCGCGTGCGCGGGCGGCGGCGGTACGGACGGCAGCGCCGACGGGCGGGCGGGGACCGCCGGGGCCGATGGCGACTCGGCGGGCGGCGACGCGGCCGGGCGGGGCACCCCGGCCCCGGTCCCCCGGGTGCCGCTGGACTCGTACGTGCCGTCGGTCTCCATGAACCCCTGCCCCCTGACCAGCCAGGTCGCCGCAACTGTGCCATCGTCAATCTAGTGGGCGCGGCCCGTCCCGGAGGGGTTTCGCCCACCCGTTCGGCCGATCGTCGGCACAGCTCCGACCCGAGCCGCCGCGCTGCCGGGCCGCAGCACCTGCCGTCATGTCCACCAAGGACAACGACACACCCCCCAACACTCCCGATCGGCGCATGCCTCCGCCCCTCCCTCCCGCCTAGCCTGCGGAGGAAACCCGCAAGTGCGTCCAGAACACCCCCAGGAGCCCCGCATGAACGCTGTCCCGCAGGAGCGGCGCGTCGTCACCGCCATTCCCGGCCCGAAGTCGCAGGAGCTTCAGGCCCGTCGTCTCGACGCGGTCGCCGGTGGCGTGGGCTCCACGCTGCCGGTGTTCACCAAGCGGGCCGGCGGCGGCATCATCGAGGACGTCGACGGCAACCAGCTGATCGACTTCGGCTCCGGCATCGCCGTGACCTCCGTGGGCGCCTCCGCCGAGGCCGTGGTCCGCCGCGCCTCCGCGCAGCTCGCGGACTTCACCCACACCTGTTTCATGGTCACGCCGTACGAGGGTTACGTCGAGGTCTGCGAGGCGCTGTCCGAGCTGACCCCGGGCGACCACGCCAAGAAGTCCGCGCTGTTCAACTCCGGCGCCGAGGCCGTCGAGAACGCGGTCAAGATCGCCCGTTCGTACACCAAGCGCCAGGCCGTCGTCGTCTTCGACCACGGCTACCACGGCCGTACGAACCTCACCATGGGCATGACGGCGAAGAACATGCCGTACAAGCAGGGCTTCGGTCCGTTCGCCCCCGAGGTCTACCGCGTGCCGGTGGCCTACGGCTACCGCTGGCCCACCGGTGCCGAGAACTGCGGCCCCGAGGCCGCCGCCCAGGCGATCGACAACATCACGAAGCAGATCGGCGCCGAGAACGTCGCCGCGATCGTCATCGAGCCGGTCCTCGGCGAGGGCGGCTTCATCGAGCCGGCCAAGGGCTTCCTGCCGGCCATCGTGAAGTTCGCCAACGACAACGGCATCGTCTTCGTCGCCGACGAGATCCAGTCCGGCTTCTGCCGCACCGGCCAGTGGTTCGCCTGCGAGGACGAGGGCATCGTCCCGGACCTCATCACCACCGCCAAGGGCATCGCGGGCGGCCTGCCGCTCGCCGCGGTCACCGGCCGCGCCGAGATCATGGACTCCGTCCACGGCGGCGGCCTCGGCGGCACGTACGGCGGCAACCCGGTCGCGTGCGCCGGTGCGCTCGGCGCCATCGAGACCATGAAGGAGCTCGACCTCAACGCCGCGGCGAAGAAGATCGAGTCCCTCATGAAGGCCCGTCTGACGGCCATGCAGGAGAAGTTCCCGATCATCGGCGACATCCGCGGCCGCGGCGCGATGATCGCGATCGAGCTGGTCAAGGACCAGGCGACCAAGGAGCCGAACCCGGAGGCCGCCGGCGCGCTCGCCAAGGCCTGCCACGCCGAGGGCGTCCTCGTCCTGACCTGTGGCACCTACGGCAACGTGCTCCGCTTCCTGCCGCCGCTGGTGATCGGCGAGGACCTCCTGAACGAGGGCCTGGACGTCATCGAGAGCGCGTTCGCCCAGATCTGACGCTCCGTGTGAAGAAGCTGTGGGGGGCCGATGGCGGGATGGAGATCCGGCTGTCGGTCCCCTTCTTCGTGCCGTACGGTTTCCGCAGATGAGAGAAACACCCCGGGCGGAGCCTCCCCAGCCCCGCCCACACCGTGCCCTGGCGCACACCACTGGAGCCCTGGGCTCCGGAACTCCTCACCGATCGGATGGCCGCCCGCCCCACACCCCCCGGGGCGCGCGGCAGCCCGGTCCTGGCGGCCGCCCCGGAACAACCCCCCCTGTTCCGGGGCGGCCGGCTGTCTTCTGGGCCCTCGTCGCCCTCGCCCTCACCACCTGGCAGGTCCTGGTCCACGGCCCGCTGGCCCGCCTCGACGAACGCCTCTCCCGCGCCCTGGTGGACACCGTCCCGCGCGGCCTGAGCGAGGCCGCCTCCGACCTGGGCAACCTGACGGTCGCGCTGCCGGTCCTGGCCGCCGCCATGGCGTACGCGATCCGGCGCGGCCGCCGCGCGGAGGCCCTCTTCGCGGGCCTGGCCATGGCCGCCGTCCCCCTCCTGGTCGTCCCCCTGAAGGCGTGGACCGCCCGCCCCGGCCCCCTCGAGCCCTGGGCCCACGGCTACTACCCCTCCGGCCACACGGCCACGGCCCTGATCGCCTACTTCGGCGCCGCCTTCCTGGTCTCCCGGCGCCTGGTCCCGGTGGCCGCCCTGCTCACGGCGGTGACCGCCACGGGCCTGCTCCTCCGCGGCTTCCACTGGCCCCTGGACGTCCTGGCCTCCGTCGCCCTGTGCGTCCCCCTGCTGCGCTGGCCGGTCCTGGCGGCGCGGTACGGTCGGGGCTCGCCGGACGGCCGGCGCGGGGAGGGGACGGGAACATGGCGGACACGGGAGAGCAGTACGCCGTCACGGTCGGGGGACGGCCCTACGAGCTGATGCCGTCGGGCGGCTGGGTCATCCTGCCGCTCCACGGCAGCAAGATCCATCACGATCCGTCCTGCGGCCACCTCACCGACTCCGGCGCCCTCCCCCGCTACCCCGACCCCGACGGGCTCCTCTGGCGCCGGCTGCTGGACGCCGACGACGTGACCGCCTTCGCTGAGGGGGCCCAGCTCCTCAACGGCAAGGGGCGGCCGGTCACCGGCGTCTGCTCCTGCGCGCTGCGACCCGTCACCGAGAGTTACGCGGCGGACCTGGAGTACTGGCCGGTCGATGAGGCGCTGCGCGTCTTCGACCGCGACCGGTACCTCGACGCCGTGGAGGCGGCGGAGCGCGACGCGGCGGCGATCAGGGCCGCGTTCCCCTGGGAAGAGTGGCCCACGCTGCCGGTCGAACGCTACGCCCTCGGTCAGCCCGGCGCCCCCGGACCGGTCTACAGCCATGTCCTCGAGTACGGCAGCAAGGCGCTCGGCAGCATCACCGGCGGCTCTGCGATGAAACACCTGCTCTACCGGCGCAGTGACGGCACCTGGTGGTACGACAAGGGCCACGGCAGCCTCGACGAGGCCTGGGAGGCGATCCGTTCCGGCGTCGTGGCGGCGGTGACCGCCGCCCGCGAGGGGCGGCTCCGGGACATCGACGACCTGCCGGCGGTCCGCTCCGGCATCACGGTGATCGCGAAGACCCTGCGCGTCTACGCCCCCGAGGCGACCCTGCCCGTCTACGCCGACAGCTTCACCCAGCACTATCTGGACCGGCTCGCCCCCGGCACCGGGACGAAGCTGCAGCCCTTCGCCCGCAAGGAGGCGCTGAAGCGGCTCATCGACGCCGACCCCCGCTTCCAGGACTGGCCGCCTCAGCTCGTCTGGTACTTCCTGGACTGGTGGGCGCCGGTCCGGCGCACCGCGGGCCGGGTCGTCCGGATCGGTCTGCCCGACGCGGGCCGCTGGGACAGGTTCCGTGGCGAGGGATACATCGCCGTCGACGCCGACCGGATCGGCGACCTGCACGGCTATGCCGACCTGGACGAGTTCAAGGCCGCGTACGCCGAGGCCTTCGCCGGCACCGGCCATCCGGCCGAGCGGGCGGCGGACCTCTGGCAGCTTCCGGAGCTCCGCCTCGGCGACCGCGTGGTGGCGACCAGCGGGCGCAGCGAGGTGCTCGGCGTCGGCAAGGTCACCGACGGCTACCGCTGGCGCGCCGACCTCCCCGACCACCGGCACACGGTCGACGTCGTGTGGGACGGGACCTGCGCGGGCGGACTGGACCAGCCGGTCGCCGAGTGGGCCGGGCGGACGGTCACCGAGGTGCCCCCCCGCCCTCTGGCGCCGGATCCAGAAGCTCTCCGCCACGCCCGGCTCGGCGGGCGACGGCGTCGCGGCGAACGGTACGGCACCGGCCGGCGGCGGTTCCGAGGCCCAGGAGATCCCTCCCCTGGAGGACGACCTCCAGCGCATCGACGACGCCCTGGAACGGCGCGGCCAGGCCGTGCTGTTCGGGCCGCCCGGCACCGGCAAGACCTACCACGCGCTGCGCTACGCGGTACGACGGCTGGGCGAGCTCTCCGACGACCTCCCGGGGGTGGACCCGCTCGCCGAGCCCGGCTCCGCGGCCTTCCGCGAGACGCTCGACGCGCTGACCGGGTCCGGCCGGCTGACCATGGTGGCCTTCCATCCGAGCTACGGCTACGAGGACTTCGTCGAGGGCCTGCGCCCGGTCGACGGCGCCGAAGGTCTGGCGCTGCGCCCGGCGCCAGGCGTCTTCAAGCGGGTCTGCGCGCGGGCGGCCGAGAACCCCGGCCGGCTGCACCTGGTGATCGTCGACGAGCTCAACCGGGGCAATCTGCCCCGCATCCTGGGCGAGCTGATCACGATCCTGGAGAAGGACAAGCGGGGTCTGCCGGTCACCCTGCCGCTGACCGGCGAGGCCTTCCGGGTGCCGCCGAACGTACGGATCCTCGGCACCATGAACACCGCCGACCGTTCGATCCGGATGCTCGACGCGGCCATCCGCCGCCGCTTCAGCTTCCTCGAACTCCTCCCCGACTCCCGCCCGCTGGTCGACCGCTGGGTCGGGAAGCTGCATCTGGCGGACTTCCTCGACGAGCTCAACCGGCGCATCCGGAGCCTGCTCGACCGCGAGAAGCAGATAGGGCACGCCTTCTTCCTGCCCGGGGGCAGGCCGGTCTCCTCGCCCGCGGAGTTCGCGGCCGTGATCCGGGGCGAGATCCTGCCCCTGCTGCAGGAGTACGCGTACGACGACTACACCCTGCTCGCCGGCTTCCTCGGGGACGGGCTGGTCGATCCGGCCACGCACACCCTGAAGGACGTGGGCGACGAACCCCTCGTCACCCTGCTCTACGAGGAACTGCAGGTCGGTGCCGGTGCCGAGTGAGGCCGTCCACGAGCTGCGCGAGTACGGCTCCGCGGTCTTCGAGGGCATCCGCCTGTCGGATGCCGACCGGCGTCTGCTCGCCGACGGCAGGCTCGACGCGCGGCTGAGGCTGCGCGAGCTCGCCGGCGGGAAGCTGGAGGTGACGGCGTACCAGTACGTGGGCGCGGTGCGTCTCGACGGCTGTGAGATCCGCGTCCGTCCGAAGTACCTCGGCACCGAACTCGACGTCCTGAGGATGCTCGACCTCGCCTGGGGCGCGGCACGCGACCCGCTGCCCACCGCCCAGGAGTTCCGCGGCGGGGCGCCGAACCTGCGGGACCTGGTCTGCCTGATGGTGGTGGAGCACGGTGAGCGGCTGCTGCGGCACGGGGTGCGCCGGGACTACCTGACCGTCGAGGACGATCTGCGGGTGGTCCGCGGCCGGCTGCTCCCCGACCGGCAGCTGGTGCGCCACCTCGGCCGGCTCGACCGGCTCGCCTGCCGGTTCGAGGAGCACGACGCCGACATCCCCGACAACCGGCTGTGCGCGGCCGCCCTCGCACTCGCCGCCCGCACCGCCCGCGCGCCCGGGGTGCGGGCCCGTGCCCGGCGGGCCGCGGCGGAGTTCGCGGCCCACGCGCCCACCGCGCCCGGGGACGTACGGGCGCTGCTGTCCGGTCTGGCGTTCCACCGGCACAACGAGCACTACCGGCCGGCGCACGGATGGGCCCGGCTGTTGCTGCTCGGCGGAGGTCTGGACGGCCTGTTCGCGTCCGGGGCGCTGGCGGCGCGGGCCTTCCTGGTCGACATGAACCGGCTGTTCGAGGACTTCGTGACGCGGCTCGTGGAGTGGGGCGCGGCGGGCTCGGGGCTGCTCGTGACGTCCCAGTCCCGGCACCGGAAGGTGCTGTACGACGAGCGGGCCGGGCGGAGCCACGGGGAGGTGCGGCCCGACCTGCTGGTCACGGGGCGCCGGGAGGGTGAGCCGTTCCGGCTTCCGGTGGACGTGAAGTACAAGCTGTACGACACGAGGAAGCTCTCGCCGGAGGACCTGTACCAGGCGTTCCTGTACGCGCAGACCCTGGGCCGCGGCCTGGGCGGGGATCCTCCCGTCCGTGTCCTGCTCCACCCGGGCGACGGATCGGCGCGGGGCGCCCGGGTTGCGGTGCGCCGGCTCGACGGGCCGGTCACGGCCCGGGTGCGGGCGGTGCCGGTGGACCTGGCGGCGGTCCTCGCCGAGCAGGCCGGTCCGGGGCCCTCGCGGGCCGCGGACCGGCTGTTCTCACAGCTGCTCGGCTGAGGCCCTCCGTCAGCTCCAGTTGTAGGCGTCGAAGTTCCGGCTGAACTCCCACTGGTTGTAGCGGTCCCAGTTGATCGACCAGGTCATCAGGCCGCGCAGGGCCGGCCAGGTGCCGTGGGTCTGGTAGGTGCCGCAGTCGGTCTTCCTGGTGAGGCAGTTGAGGGCCTTGTTGACCTCGGCCGGGGTGGTGTGGCCGTTGCCGGCCTGGGTGGAGGCGGGGAGGCCGATGGCGACCTGGTCGGGGCGGAGGGCCGGGAAGACGCGGGCCGTGTTGCCGGCGACGGGGAAGCCGGTGAGGAGCATGTCGGTCATGGCGATGTGGAAGTCCGCGCCGCCCATCGAGTGGTACTGGTTGTCGAGGCCCATGATGGAGCCCGAGTTGTAGTCCTGGACGTGCAGCAGGGTGAGGTCGTCGCGCAGGGCGTGGATGACCGGGAGGTAGGCGCCGGCGCGGGGGTCCTGGCCGCCCCAGGGGCCGGAGCCGTAGTACTGGTAGCCGAGCTGGACGAAGAAGGTCTCCGGCGCCATGGTGAGGACGAACTTCGCGCCGTACTTGGCCTTGAGGGTCTTGACCGCCGAGATCAGGTTGACGATGACCGGGCTGGTCGGGTTGCGGAAGTCGGTGTCGCCGGTCTGGAGCGAGAGCGAGTGGCCCTCGAAGTCGATGTCGAGGCCGTCGAGGCCGTACTCGTCGATGATCTTCGAGACGGAGGAGACGAAGGTGTCGCGGGCGGCCGTGGTGGAGAGCTGGACCTGGCCGTTCTGGCCGCCGATGGAGATCAGGACCTTCTTGCCGGCGGCCTGCTTGGCCTTGATGGCGGTCTTGAAGTCGGCGGGGGACTCGACGTTCGGGCACTCGGTCGCGGGGCAGAGGCTGAAGCGGATGTCGCCCGAGGTGACCGAGGTCGGCTCGCCGAAGGCGAGGTTGATGACGTCCCAGGAGTCGGGGACGTCGGCCATGCGGGTGTAGCCGGAGCCGTTGGCGAAGCTGGCGTGGAGGTAGCCGACGAGGGCGTGGGCGGGCAGGGAGCCGCCGGGGTTGCCGCCGCCCCCGCTGGTCGTCGTGCCGGTCACGGCGGTGGACTTCGCCGACTCGCCCGCGCTGTTCGCCGCGGAGACCTGGAAGCTGTACGAGGTGGAGGCGGCCAGGCCGGTGGCGGTGTACGAGGTGCCGGTGACGGTCGCGACGAGGACGCCGTCCCGGTAGAGCTTGTAGGAGGTGGCGCCGGACACCGCCGGCCAGCTCAGGGTGATCGAGGACGAGGTGGCGGAGCCCGCGGTGAGGCCGGCCGGGGTGGCCGGGATCTGGACCGGGTCGCCGCCGGGGCCGAGCAGGGACAGGTCGTCGGCGAGGTAGGCGCCGGTGCCGTACCAGCCGTGGGTGTAGATCGTGACCGAGGTGGTCGAGGCGCCGGTGGTGAAGGTGGTGGCGAGCCGCTGCCAGTCGGGGGCGGACTGGGTCCAGGCGGAGACGTCGGTGGTGCCGGTGCCGGAGGCGCCGAGGTAGACGTAGCTGCCGCGGACCCAGCCGCTGAGCGCGTAGGTGGAGTTCGGCTTCACGGTGACGGTCTGGGAGCACTTGGCGTTGTCGCTGCCCGCCGGCGTGGCCTGCAGGGCCTTGGTGCCGCCGTGCACGGGGGTGGCGACGGCGGCCCCGCTGCCGGCCGTGCAGCTCCAGCCGTCCAGGCCGGACTCGAAGCCGCCGTTGCGGGCGAGTTCGGTGTCGGCGGCCTGGGCCACGGGGGTGAGCGCGACGAGTCCGCCGGCGGCGAGGACGCCCGCCAGCAACAGGGTCAGGGGTCTGGTGCGGTCCACAACTGCCTCCGGGGGTGGGGGAATCGAGGTGGAGCGCGCCACAGCATGGTCCAGACCAATTGAGTGGTCAAGACCTCTGCCCGGCATGACGTGGTGTCAGATGTCCCCCGGCTCCCCCGCCCCGCGCGCCAGCCGGCCCGCCGCCTCGTGCATCGCGAGTTCGAGCAGCGCGGCGTCCGTGAGCGTGCCGGCCGCGTCCGGGGCCACCAGCCAGCGCACCCCGCCGGCCAGCCGGCCCGGGTACGGGACCACGATCCAGGTGCCGCTGCCAGCGCCGCGCACCCCGGTGCCGAGCCAGCGGGCGGCGGTGCCCGGCGGCACGAAGAAGCCGATCCGGGCGTCGCCGAAGTCGGCCAGCACCGGGCCCGGCCGGTCCACCAGGCGGGTCAGCACGTCGAGCGTCGGGTAGCCGAGCTCCGACGGCAGGATCAGCACGTCCCAGCGCCGCCCGGCGGGCAGCAGTGCGACCCCGTGCGGGTTGCGCTCCCACTCCCACCGGCAGGCGTCGGGATCCGGCGCGACCGAGGCCAGCCACTCCACGGCGGTCCTGGCCTCCGAAGCCCCCGAACCAGTCATCGCAACGGTCTCCTCTCTCCGTACGGGCACCACGGTCGCGGTGTCCGTACGGAGAGAGGGCGGCTCGGGGTTTCTCTTACGCGGGTTCCCTACCCGTGAGTTGTGATCTGGATCACAACACGATCACGGATCGGGGCGAGCGGCCGCGGGCCCTCCGGGCCGGTCAGCTGTCGAAGCCCAGCCCCAGCTTGTCCATGGTCTTCAGCCACAGGTTGCGTCGGCCGCCGTTCTCGTCGGCCCGGGCCAGCGACCACTTGGTCAGCCCGATGCCCGCCCAGGCGATCGGCTCCGGCGGGAACGGCAGCGGCTTGGAACGGACCATCTCCAGCTCGGTCCGCTCGGTCCGCTCCCCCGCCAGCAGGTCCAGCATCACGTCCGCGCCGAAGCGCGTCGCACCGACGCCGAGGCCCGTGTAGCCCTGCGCGTACGCCACCTTGCCCTGGTGCGAGGTGCCGAAGAAGGCCGAGAAGCGCGAGCAGGTGTCGATCGCTCCGCCCCAGGCGTGGCTGAAGCGGAGCCCCTCCAGCTGCGGGAAGCAGGTGAAGAAGTGCTGGGCCAGCTTCAGGTAGGTCTCCGGACGGTGGTCCATCTCGGCGGTCACCTTGCCGCCGAACTGGTAGACGGCGTCGTAGCCGCCCCACAGGATCCGGTTGTCCGCGGTGATGCGGAAGTAGTGGAACTGGTTGGCGCTGTCACCGAGGCCCTGCCGGTTCTTCCACCCGACGGAGGCGAGCTGCTCGGCCGAGAGCGGCTCGGTCATCAGCGCGTAGTCGTAGACCGGGACGGTGTAGTGCCGCAGCCGCTTGACCAGCGAGGGGAAGACGTTGGTGCCGAGGGCGACCCGGCGGGCCGCGATCCGGCCGTACGGGGTGCGCACGGCCATGCCGCCGCCGGAGCCGCCCGCCGAGACCAGGTCGAGCGCCGGGGTGTTCTCGAAGATCCGCACGCCCAGGTCGAGGCAGGCCCGCTTGAGCCCCCAGGCCAGCTTGGCCGGGTGCAGCATGGCGACCCCTCGGCGGTCCCACAGACCGCCCTTGAAGGTCGGCGAGGCGACCTCGGCCCGCACCGCGTCGCCGTCGAGGAGCTCCAGGCCCTCGGCGAGACCGAGCCCGGCGGCCTCCTCGTACAGCTCGTGTAGCTCGTCCACCTGGTAGGACTCGGTGGCCACGTCGATCTCGCCGGTGCGCTCGAAGTCGCAGTCCAGCGCGTAGCGGGCGACGGCCTCCTCGATGGCGTCGAGGTTGCGCTCGCCCATCCGCTCCAGCGTGGCGAGCTCGCCCGGCCAGCGGGCGAGCCCGTTGCCCAGGCCGTGGGTGAGGGAGGCGGCGCAGAAGCCTCCGTTGCGGCCCGAGGCGGCCCAGCCCACCTCGCGGCCTTCGATGAGCACGACGTCCCGGGAGGGGTCGCGCTCCTTGGCGATCAGCGCGGTCCACAGACCGCTGTAGCCGCCGCCCACGACCAGCAGGTCGCAGCGCTTGGTGCCGGTGAGGGCGGGCAGGGCTCCCGGCTTGCCGGGGTCTTCCAGCCAGAAGGGGACGGGCTGGGCGTCGGAGAGAGATTGTGCAGCGAGACGCATGGCGACTGGGGCCATGGTTTCCAACTCCTTCGGTGCCTGACCGGCTTTCGGTCAGGCTGTTGCTGTTTTCTTGCGCCGGTTCGTAACCATCTGTCCGGCCACTACCACCAGGACCGCGATGACGAACATCGCCGTACCGATGACGTTGATCTGAACGGGCGTACCGCGCTGAGCCGAGCCCCAGACGAACATGGGGAAGGTCACGGTCGAGCCCGCGTTGAAGTTGGTGATGATGAAGTCGTCGAACGAGAGCGCGAAGGCGAGCAGCGCGCCGGCCGCGATGCCGGGCGCCGCGATCGGCAGCGTCACCCGCAGGAAGGTCTGCACCGGCCCCGCGTAGAGGTCGCGCGCGGCCTCCTCCAGGCGCGGGTCCATGGACATCACGCGCGCCTTGACCGCCGTCACGACGAACGACAGGCAGAACATGATGTGGGCGATCAGGACCGTCCAGAAGCCCAGCTCGGCCCCCATGTTCAGGAACAGGGTGAGCAGCGAGGCGGCCATGACGACCTCGGGCATCGCCATCGGCAGGAAGATCAGCGAGTTGATCGCGCCGCGCGCCCGGAAGCGGTAGCGGACCAGCGCGAAGGCGATCATCGTGCCGAGGACGACCGCGCCGACCGTGGCCCACGCGGCGAGCTGGAGCGAGAGGGACAGCGAGCCGCACATGTCGGCGACACCGCAGGGGTCCTTCCAGGCGTCCAGGGAGAACTGCTGCCACGCGTAGTTGAAGCGCCCGTTCGGCTTGTTGAACGAGAACACCATCACGACGACGTTCGGCAGGATCATGTACGCGAGCGTCAGCAGGCCCGCGATGACGACAAGGTGCTGTCGGATCCAACGCATCAGACCAGGTCCTCCGTTCCCGCCTTGCGGATGTAGACGGTGACCATGAGCAGCACGATCGCCATGAGGATGAAGGACAGCGCGGCGGCCGTCGGGTAGTCGAGCACGCGCAGGAACTGCGACTGGATGACGTTGCCGACCATCTTGGTGTCGGTCGAGCCGAGCAGTTCGGCGTTGACGTAGTCGCCGCTCGCCGGGATGAAGGTGAGCAGCGTGCCGGAGACGACGCCCGGCATGGAGAGCGGGAAGGTCACCTTGCGGAAGGTGGTCGCCGGGGAGGCGTACAGGTCCTGCGCGGCCTCGTGCAGCCGGCCGTCGATCCGCTCCAGGGAGGTGTACAGCGGCAGGATCATGAACGGCAGGAAGTTGTACGTCAGACCGCACACCACCGCCATGGGGGTGGCGAGCACCCGGCTGCCCTCGGTCCAGCCGAGCCAGCTGGTGACGTCGAGGACGTGCAGGGTGTTCAGCGCGTCCACCACGAGGCTGTCGTCCGCGAGGATCGTCTTCCAGGCCAGCGTGCGGATCAGGAAGCTGGTGAAGAACGGCGCGATGACGAGGACCAGGAGGAGGTTGCGCCAGCGGCCGGCCTTGAAGGCGATCAGGTACGCCAGCGGGTAGCCGAGCAGCAGGCAGAGCAGGGTCGCGGTGCCCGCGTAGAGCAGCGAGCGGACGAACTGCGGCCAGTACTCCTGGAAGGCGTCCCAGTAGGTCTGGAAGTGCCAGGTGACCTCGAAGCCCTTTTCCAGGGAGCCGGTCTGCACCGAGGTGGAGGCCTGGTAGACCATCGGCAGCGCGAAGAAGACGAGCAGCCAGATGATGCCGGGCAGCAGCAGCCAGTACGGGACGAGCCGCTTGCGGGTGGAGGCCTTGCGCGGCACCGGGTCGCCGGTCGCGGCCGCCTCCTCCTTCACGAGGGTGGGGGCGCTCATGCGGCGTCCTCCACCGTCTCCACGCCCGCGTCGATGTCCTGGGCCGCGTCGAGCCCGAAGGTGTGGGCCGGGTTCCAGTGCAGGACGACCTCGGCGCCGGGGACCAGACGCGTGTCGCGCTCGACGTTCTGCTCGAAGACCTGGAGCTCCGCGCCGGCCGGCGAGTTCACCACGAACTGGGTGGAGACGCCGATGAACGAGGAGTCGGCGATCCGCCCGGTGACCCGGTTGCGGCCGTCGGCTATCGAGCCGGCGTCGTCGGCGTGGGTGATCGTGATCTTCTCCGGCCGCACGCCGACCAGCACCTTGCCACCCGTGCGGACGGCGTCCGTACAGCGCGCGCCGGGCACCCGGAGCCTGCCGCCGCCGGCCGTGGCCAGGACGTCGGCGCCCGTCTCGACGACCTCGGCCTCGATGAGGTTGGAGGTGCCGAGGAAGTTGGCGACGAAGGTGGTCTGCGGGTTCTCGTACAGGTCGGCGGGGGCGCCGAGCTGCTCGACCCGGCCGCCGTTCATCACCGCGACCTGGTCGGCCATGGTCATGGCCTCCTCCTGGTCGTGGGTGACGTGCACGAAGGTGATGCCGACCTCGGTCTGGATCCGCTTCAGCTCCAGCTGCATCTGCCGGCGCAGCTTGAGGTCGAGCGCGCCCAGCGGCTCGTCGAGCAGGAGCACCTGCGGGTGGTTGATGAGCGCGCGGGCCACGGCGACGCGCTGCTGCTGGCCGCCGGAGAGCTGGTGCGGCTTCTTGTGGGCGTGCTCGCCGAGCTGCACGAGGTCGATCATCTCGTCCACCTGCGGCTTCACCGACTTGATGCCGCGCCGGCGCAGGCCGAAGGCGATGTTCTCGAAGATGTTCATGTGCGGGAAGAGCGCGTAGGACTGGAAGACCGTGTTCACCGGCCGCTTGTACGGCGGGAGGTCGGTGACGTCCCGGTCGCCGAGGAAGACGGTGCCCGTGGTGGGGTCCTCCAGGCCGGCGATCATGCGCAGCGTGGTGGTCTTGCCGCAGCCGGAGGCGCCGAGGAGGGCGAAGAACGAGCCCTGCGGGATGGTCAGGTCGAGCGGGCGGACGGCGTGGAAGGAGCCGTAGGACTTGCTGATGCCGGAGAGACGGACGTCGCCGCCGCCGGCGTTCTTTGCGGTGTGAGCAGTCTTGTCAGTCATGGGTTGCGGTCCCGGAGGGTCGTAAGGAAAGGGGCGGCGGCGGTCAGGCACCGATGAGCTTGGCGAACTTCTCCTCGTACGCCGTCTCCTCCGCGCTGCTCAGCGAGCGGAAGGCGTGCGACTTCCGGGCCATCGCCTTGTCGGGGACGATCAGCGTGTTGTTCGCCAGCTCGGGATCGATCTTGGCGAGCTCGTCCTTCACCCCGTCGACCGGGCAGACGTAGTTGATGTACGCGGCGAGCTGCGCGGCGACCGGAAGCTCGTAGTAGTAGTCGATCAGCTTCTCGGCGTTGGTCTTGTGCCGGGCCTGGGCGGGGACCAGCAGGTTGTCGCTGGAGGTGATGTAGCCGGCCGCCGGAATGGCGAACTTGATGTCCGGGTTGTCGGCCTGCAGCTGGATGACGTCACCGGCCCAGGCGAGACAGGCCGCGAGGTCGCCCTTGTCGAGGTCGGACGTGTAGTCGTTCCCGGTGAAGCGGCGTATCTGCTTCTTGTCGACGCCCTTCTGGAGCCGCCCGATGGCCGCGTCGTAGTCGGCGTCGGTGAACTTCCCGGGGTCCTTGCCCATGTCGAGCAGGGTCATCCCCACCGAGTCGCGCATCTCGGTGAGGAAGCCGACCCGGCCCTTGAGCGTGGGGTCGTCGAGCAGCTGGCTGACCGAGTCGACCTTCTTGCCGCCGGTCGCCTTGGAGTTGTAGGCGATGACGGTGGAGATGCCGGTCCAGGGGTACGAGTAGGCACGGCCGGGATCCCAGTCGGGCCGACGGAACTGGGCCGAGAGATTGGCGTAGGCGTTGGGAAGGTGGGCCGCGTCCAGCTTCTGGGCCCAGCCGAGCCGGATCATGCGGGCGGCCAGCCAGTCGGTGACGCAGATCAGGTCGCGGCCGGTGTCCTGGCCGGCCGCGAGCTGCGGTTTGATCTTGCCGAAGAACTCGACGTTGTCGTTGATGTCCTCGGTGTACTTGACCTTGATCCCGGTCCGCTTGGCGAACGCCTCCAGCGTGGGACGGGACTTCTCGTCCTCGCTGACGTCCATGTACTCGGTCCAGTTGGAGAAGGTGACGCTCTTCTCCTTGGCCGAGAAGTCCGTGGACGCGGGCCCCTGGCCCTCCCGCTTGGCCGGCGGGATGCCGCAGGCGCTCAGGCCGGCGAGCCCGCCGACCGTGAGCGCTCCGACGCCGCCGGCCCGCAGCACCGAGCGGCGGGTGAGCGCGCCCCGGCCGCTCGTGAGGCTGCGCCGCATCGCCGCGATCTGCGCCGCGGACAGACTGTCGGGCTGGTACTGCTCCATGCGCTGTGCCCTTTCGGGATGGGTTCGCCGCTGGTCGGACGGCTGGCTGCTATCGGTCCCCGAAGATCGTGCGGTGCCAGTCCTTCGCGGCGACCGCCGTGTTATCGAACATCACGTGCTTGACCTGCGTGTACTCCTCGAAGGAATACGCCGACATGTCCTTTCCGAAGCCGGAGGCCTTGTAGCCGCCGTGGGGCATCTCGCTGATGATCGGGATGTGGTCGTTGACCCAGACGCACCCCGCCTTGATCTCGCGGGTGGCCCGGTTGGCCCGGTAGACGTCGCGGCTCCAGGCGGAGGCGGCGAGCCCGTAGGGGGTGTCGTTGGCGAGCCGGATGCCCTCGTCGTCGCTGTCGAAGGGCAGGGCCACCAGGACCGGACCGAAGATCTCCGACTGCACGACCTCGCTGTCCTGCGCCGCGCCGGTGATCAGGGTGGGGCGATAGTACGCCCCGTCCTTGAGCTCGCCACCAGGAGCTTCACCGCCGGTGACGACGGTCGCGTAGCCACGCGCCCGCTCGACGAACCCGGCGACCCGGTCGCGCTGGACATGGCTGATGAGCGGCCCGAGGTCGGTCGAGGGATCGAAGGGATCCCCGAGCCGCACGGTCTCCATGAGCTCGGCGACCCGTGCCACGAAGGCGTCGAAGAGCGGCCGCTGCACGTAGGCGCGGGTGGCGGCGGTGCAGTCCTGTCCGCTGTTGATGAGCGAGGCGGCGACCGCGCCGTGCGCGGCGGCCTCCAGGTCGGCGTCGTCGAAGACGACGAAGGGCGCCTTGCCGCCGAGCTCCAGGTGGAGCCGCTTGACGGTGGCCGTGGCGATCTCGGCGACCCGCTTGCCGACCGGAGTGGACCCGGTGAACGAGGTCATGACGACGTCCGGGTGCCCCACCAGGTGCTCGCCGACGACCCGCCCGGCCCCGGTGACGACATTGATGACGCCGTCGGGAATCCCGGCCTCGGTGGCGGCCTGAGCGAACATCAAGGACGTCAGCGGAGTGAGCTCGGCCGGCTTCAGAACCACCGTGTTACCGGCCGCGACAGCCGGAAGGATCTTCCAGGCGGCCATCTGGAGCGGATAGTTCCAGGGCGCGATGGACCCGACGACACCGATCGGCTCGCGCCGTACGTACGAGGTGTGGTCACCGTCGTACTCGGCGGCGGACTGGCCCTGGAGATGGCGGGCCGCGCCGGCGAAGAAGGCGGTGTTGTCGATGGTGCCGGGCACGTCGAACTCGGTGGTCAGCTTGATGGGCTTGCCGCACTGGAGCGACTCGACGACGGCGATGTCCTCGGCCTGCTCGGCGAGGACCGCGGCGAACCGGTGCAGGGCCTCGGACCGCTCGCCCGGAGTGGCACCCGCCCACGCCGGGAACGCGGCCTTGGCGGCGGCGACGGCCTCGTCGACATCGGCCACGGAGGCCAGGGTGTAGGTGTAGACGCTCTCCCCCGTGGCGGGGTCGATGACACTGTGCTCCTGCCCCGAGGTTCCGGGGCGGAGCCGCCCCCCGATGTACTGCGCGCCGTCCGCGAAACGGTCCGACACCTGGAAGCGGTTGCCCATGACGCTCTCCGTTGTTCCAGCTCGAATTGAGTGCCGATCCTGACAGAGACATACGGGTGCAACAAGTGATTCCGTTGTTGCCTTTTGGTTACGCGACGGAATCGGTCGACCATGTGTCGAGGGCCGCGGGAAATTGCCGTACGGAGTGTCAGTGGCAACTGAGATGGTGGCATGCATGAAGGATCTTGAGCAGCTGATTCACCAGGTCAGCAGGGGTGAAAAGGTCAAGTGGCTGCACTTCTGGGGCCACCGCCCGAGCCCCGACGGGCGCCTCTCGGCGAGCTGTCTGAGCCAATGGTGGCCGTCACCGTTCGTGGTGGACGACGTGCGGTACGCGACCGCGGAGCACTGGATGATGGCCGAGAAGGCCAGACTCTTCGAGGACGCGGAAGCCGAGGCGAAAGCCCTGGCGGCACGCACCCCGGCAGAGGCGAAGAACGCCGGCCGCCTGGTCAGGAACTTCGACGAATCCCTCTGGGAACGGAGGCGCCTGGACATCGTGACCACGGGCAGCGTCCACAAGTTCGCCTCGACCGAGCAGCTCCGCGGCTACCTCCTCGGCACGGGCACCCGTGTCCTCGTGGAGGCGAGCCCGATGGACCGCATCTGGGGCATCGGCATGACGGCGGACGACCCGAGGGCGACCGACCCGGCCCGCTGGCGCGGCAGCAACCTCCTGGGCTTCGCCCTGATGGCCGCGCGGGACCGGCTGAGGTGACCGGAGCGGGGGACGGGCAGGGGGCCGCGTTCAGGACGCACAGCGTGATGCGTGGCGCGGTACTGGAAGCTCAAGGTCTCCCGTGACCAGCTCCGCGCCGTACGTCATGCAGTCCGGAACGCGGCCCCCAGCCCGTCCCCCGCGTACCACCCACGGCCTGAGCGTTCCGGCCGAAGGGGCTCGCGGCTAACGGGCCCCGGCGTCCACGACGAGCGAGGTGGCGAACGGATCGCTGGAGTCCTCGAAGGAACTCGGGTCCTGGGTGATGGCCCAGATGATGAAACCGAGGAACACGGCGCTCACCAGCGTGCCGATCGCCCCGAGCACGACACCGGCGATGGCCATGCCCCGGTTGGTCGCCTCGCCCCGGTTGACCTTCTTCAGCCCGATGATGCCGAAGACCAGCGCGAGGACGCCGAGCACGATCCCGAGCCCGTACATGCAGAAGCCGGCCACGGCGATGATCCCGAGCACCATCGAGGTGGTGCCCATGCCGTTGGACGGCGCCTGCTGCCACCCGGGCTGCCCGTACCCCGGCTGCCCGTAGGCCGGGTACGGCGACGCGGGCGGGTACCCGTACGACGGCGCACCGCCCGTCGGGTACCCGTAGGCGCCGCCCGGCGCGACCGGCGGCGGCGGCGCGGTCTCCGCGCCCGGCATCGAGATCACGGTGTTCTGGTCATGGACCGGAGGCGTCGCGGGCTTGCTCAGCTCGACGCCGTCCTGGTTCGGCGGAGCCCACGGGTCCACCGGCTGCTCGCTGTTTTCGGACATTGGGCCTCCCCCATCGTGGTCACGCCATGCTACGACCTCCCCCTTGGGCAGGAGGGCCCCGGCCTACGATGACCCGATGACCGACCTGCTTCCTTTCATCGCCGGGCTCCCCAAGGCCGAGCTCCACGTCCACCACGTCGGCTCGGCCTCGCCCCGGATCGTCGCCGAGCTGGCGGCCCGCCACCCGGACTCCAAGGTCCCGACCGACCCGGAGGCCCTGAGCGACTACTTCGTCTTCACGGACTTCGCGCACTTCATCGACGTGTACCTGTCGGTGGTGGACCTGGTCCGCACCCCCGAGGACGTGCGGCTGCTGACCTTCGAGGTCGCCCGGGACATGGCCCGGCAGAACATCCGCTACGCCGAGCTCACCATCACCCCGTACAGCTCCACCCGCCGCGGCATCGACGAGCACGCCTTCATGGAGGCGATCGAGGACGCCCGCAAGGCGGCCGAGACCGAGCTCGGCGTGATCCTGCGCTGGTGCTTCGACATCCCCGGCGAGGCGGGCCTGGAGGCGGCGGAGGAGACCGCGCGCCTGGCGGTCGAGCTGCGCCCCGAGGGCCTGGTCTCCTTCGGCCTCGGCGGCCCGGAGATCGGCGTGCCCCGCCCGCAGTTCAAGCCGTACTTCGACCGCGCCCGCGCGGCCGGCCTGCGCTCGGTGCCGCACGCGGGCGAGACGACGGGCCCGGAGACGGTCTGGGACGCCCTGAACGACCTGGGCGCCGAGCGCATCGGCCACGGCACCAGCTCGGTCCAGGACCCGGAGCTCCTGAAGTACCTGGCCGAGCACCGGATCGCCCTGGAGGTCTGCCCGACCTCGAACATCGCCACCCGCGCGGTGGAGCGCCTGGAGGACCACCCCGTCCGGCAGATGGTGGACGCGGGCGTGCTGGTGACGATCAACAGCGACGACCCGCCGATGTTCGGCACGGACCTGAACAACGAGTACGCCGTCGCCGCCCGCCTGCTCGGCCTGGACGAGCGCGGTGTCGCGGCCCTCGCCAAGAACGCGGTGGAGGCCTCGTTCCTGGACGAGGCGGGCAAGGCGCGGATCGTCGAGGAGATCGACACGTACACGGAGCAGTGGCTGGCGCGCTGACGCGCTGACGGACCGAGGCGCAGCAGAATGGCCCCATGGACCCCGTCACTGTCGTAGGCCACCGCGGCGACCCCTACCGCGTCCGCGAGAACACCGTCCCCTCGATCGTCTCGGCGGTCGAGCGGGGCGCGGACGCGGTGGAGGTCGACGTCCGGCTCACCAAGGACCGCGTCCCGGTCCTGCTCCACGACGACACGCTCAAGCGCCTGTGGAAGGTGGACCGCGCGCTGTCCTCGCTGACGGCGGCCGAGGTCGCGGAGGCCACGGGGGGCGGCGTGCCGACCCTGCGCGAGGCGCTGATCGCGGCAGGGCCGCACCGTCTGATGCTGGACCTGCCGGGCGGCGACGAGCGCTCGGTGCGCACGATCGTGGGCACGGTCCGCGAGTGCGGGGCGGGCGAGCGGGTGTACTACTGCGCGGGCGCCGTCGCGATGCTCCAGGTGCGGGCGGCGGACCCGGCCGCGGAGATCGCGCTGACCTGGAACACGCTGGTCCCGCCGCGCCGCACGCTGCTGGACGCGGTGCGCCCCCGGTGGCTCAACTACCGCTTCGGGCTGGCCGGTCGGGAGCTGGTGGAGCGGGTGCACAAGGACGGTCTGCTGGTGTCGGCCTGGACCGCGGACACGGCCTGGACGATGCGTAAGCTGATCCGCGACGGGGTGGACTCGATCACCACCAACCGGATCGACACGCTGGCCGGCGTGCGGCGAAAGGGCCGTGAATGAACGACAGGATCCGCACCGACATCGCGCACAACGCCCGGGTGTGGAACTACTGGCTGGGCGGCAAGGACAACTACCCGGTGGACCGCGAGGTCGGCGACCGGGTGACGTCGTTCCACCCGAGCATCGGCGAAGTGGCGCGCGCGGACCGGGCGTTCCTCGGCCGGGCGGTGACGTACCTGGCGGCGGAGGCGGGGGTGCGCCAGTTCCTGGACATCGGTACGGGGCTGCCGACGGCCGACAACACCCATGAGATCGCGCAGCGGGTGGCGCCGGAGTCGCGGGTGGTCTACGTCGACAACGACCCGATCGTCCTGACCCACGCGCGGGCCCTGCTGACGAGCGCGCCGGAGGGCGTGACGGAGTACGTGGACGCGGACGCGCACGACCCGGCGACGATCCTGGCGGCGGCCGGCCGGACGCTGGACTTCGAGCGGCCGGTGGCGGTGCTGATACTGGGCATCCTCAACTTCGTCCTGGACACCGACGAGGCCCGGTCGATCGTGCGGACGGTGATGGCGGCGGTGCCGTCCGGCAGTCATCTGGTGCTGACGCATCCGACCTTCGACGCGGAGCTGGGCGGGGAGGGGAACATCGCGGCGATGGAGTTCTGGAACGCCCACGCGACCCCGCCGATCACCGCGCGCAGCCGGGCGGAGTTCGCCTCGTTCCTGGACGGTCTGGAGCTGCTGGAGCCGGGCATCGTGTCGTGCGCGCGCTGGCGGGCGCCGGACGGGGCCGAGGTGGCGCAGTACGGAGCGGTGGGCCGCAAGCCGTAGATGAAGATCCTCAGAGCTCACGGCATACCCGGACTGCGGGACACGAGGAACTGGGCGGCGGCCAACCCGTGGGCGGTGGACATCGGCCTGGCCCTTCTCGTCCAGGCCGCGATGACGATGCCGTTCGTCGTCCCGCGCGGGCCGGAACTGGAGCCGGCGACCTGGCCGGCGTACGGCCTGACGACGCTCACCGTGGTGCCCCTCGTGTGGCGGCGGAGGGCTCCGATGGCGGTGCTGCTCGCGATCCTGGCGACCGGCGCGCTGTACAAGCTGGCGCTGGAGGGGCCCGGGCAGCCGCTGCCGTACACGGGCCTGGTGAGCGTGTACACGATCGCCGTGCTGTCGCCGCCGTGGAAGCGGCTGGTGACGGCGCTGGTGATGCTCGTCGCGGTGCCGGCGTCGGTGTGGCTCAACACCCAGTCGGCGCGCGAACTGACCTTCTCGCTCTTCGTGTTCGGTGCCGCCTACGTGTTCGGGCGGCTGACCGACGCCCGGCAGCGGGCGAACCGGGTGGAGGCCGAGCGGGCCGCGGCGCGCGAACGGGCCCGGATCGCCCGGGAGATGCACGACATCCTGTCGCACGCGGTGAGCCTGATGATCGTGCAGGCGGAGGCCGGCCCGCTGGCCGTGCGCAGGGCGCCGGAGCGGGCCGAGGCCGCCTTCGAGGCGATCTCGGAGGCCGGGCGGGACGCGATGACGCAACTGCGGCAGATGCTGGGCGTGTTGCGGGACGAGGAGGGGGCCGGGGCGCCGAGGGACCCGCAGCCGGGGGTGGACCGGCTCCCGGAGCTGGTCGCGCGGGTGCGGGGCGGGGGGCTCGACGTGCGGTACGCCACGGAGGGCACGCTGCGCCCGCTGCCGGCGGCGACGGGGGCGACGGTCTTCCGGATCGTGCAGGAGGCGCTGACGAACGTGGTGAAGCACGCGGAGGCCACGCGGGTCTCGGTGTGCCTCGGCTACCTGGGGGACACGGTGGAGATCCGGGTGACGGACGACGGCCGCGGGCCGCGGCACGCCGGGGCCACGAGGGCCCGCGGGCAGGGCGGCCACGGTCTGGTCGGGGTGCGGGAGCGGGCCGCCGCCCACGGCGGTACGGCCTCGGCGGGGCCCGGTCCGGACGGGCGTGGTTTCGAGCTGCGGGCGGTGCTCCCGCTGGAGGTGCGGGGATGACGCTGCGGGTGGTGGTCGCGGACGACCAGGAGCTGGTGCGCAGCGGTTTCGCGCTGATCCTGGACGTGCAGGAGGACATCGAGGTGGTCGCGGAGGTCGGGGACGGCGCCGCGGCGGTGGAGGCGGTGCGGCGGCTGCGGCCGGACGTGGCGCTGCTGGACATCCGGATGCCCCGGATGGACGGGATCGAGGCCTGCCGGGTGATCAGCGCGGAGTCGGAGTGCCGGACGGTGATCCTGACGACCTTCGACTCGGACGCGTACGTGTACGAGGCGCTGCACGCGGGCGCGAGCGGCTTCCTGCTGAAGGACGTGCGCCGGGACGACCTGGTGCACGCGGTGCGGGTGGTGGCGGCGGGCGAGGCGCTGCTCGCGCCGTCGGTGGCGCGGCGGCTGGTGGAGCAGTACACCTCGGGGACGGCGCGGCGGGCGGACGCGCCGGCCGACGCGCGCCTGGACGTGCTGACGGGGCGGGAGCGCGAGACGCTGCTGCTGCTCGCGCGGGGTCTTTCGAACGCGGAGATCGCGGCGGAGCTGGTGGTGAGCGACCACACGGTGAAGACGCACGTGGGGAACGTGCTGGCCAAGCTGGGCCTGCGGGACCGGATCCAGGCGGTGATCTGCGCGTACGAGACGGGGCTGGTGGCGGCGGGCCCGTCCGGCCTCCCCCGGCCGGGGGAGGCCGGACGGGGGTGACTCCCCCGCGCGGGCGAGGAGAGCGGCGCGCGGGAACCGCCGGTGCGGGCGATCCGCGGAGCGCCGCAGGTCAGCAGGATGGGGTCATCGCGAACGACGGCTCACACCCACGGAGTTGACCATGAAGAGCACCACCCGCACGCTGCTGGCCGCCGCCCTCGTCCTGGGCGTGGCGGCGGGCCCGGCGGTCCTCCCGGCGGGCGCCGCCCCGGTGCCGGCGACGGCTCGGACCGCGGCGGCGGAGACGGGCGGCGCACCGGACTCCGCGGCCCTGGCGGCGGTGATCGCGGACCTCCCGTCGAAGGACGCGACGGCGGCCCTGGCGCGGGTCGGCGGCACGGAGGGCGTCTGGCGGGGCAGTGCGGGCGTGCACGACCTGCGGACGAACCGGGCGGCCGACCCCGGGGGCCGGTTCCGGGCCGGCTCGGTGACGAAGGTGTTCACGGCGGCGGTCGCGCTCCAGCTGGCGGGCGAGGGCCGGATCGACCTCGACCGGTCGGCCCGCTCGTACCTGCCGGAGCTGATCCCGGCGGCGTACGACGGGGTGACGGTGCGCCAGTTGCTGAACCACACGCACGGGATCCCGGCGGCGGGGATGCCGGGCGAGACGGTCGAGGAGTGGTACGCGAACCGCTTCGAGCGGCACGACCCTCGGGACATGGTGCGCTCGGCGACGGCGCGGCCGCGCGAGTTCGCCCCGGGCGAGAAGCAGCACTACCTGAACATCGGCTACACCGTCGCCGGGCTGATCATCGAGCGGGTGACGGGCGACTCGTACGAGCACCAGGTGGGCGTCCGCGTGCTGCGCCCGCTCGGGCTGCGCGACACGTACTTCCCCGGCGGCAGCCCCCGCATCGAGGGCCGTCACAACCACGGCTACCAGCTGATGCGGCTGGACGACGGGACGACCGGTCTGCGGGACGTCTCCGTCTGGGGGGCGACGGACGGCTGGGCGGCCGGGGACCTGATCTCCACCACCGCGGACCTGGAGCGCTTCACGAACGCCCTGTTCGCGGGCCGGGTGGTGCGGGGACCGCTCCTGGAGGAGATGTTCACGCTGCCGAAGGTGCCGGACCTCGGGAGCGGGGCCCCGGCCGCGTACTCCGTCGGCCTGTCGATGAAGAAGCTGGGCGGGCGCGAGGTGTGGGGCAAGACCGGTGGCCGCTGGGGCTACAACACGGCCATCGCCTCGACCCGCCACGGCGAGCGGACCCTGGTCTACAGCGTGAACGCGACGGACGCCAAGGGCCAGGACATGAACAAGGTGGCGCTGAACCTCATGCTGACGGCGTACGGACCGCCGTCGAAGTGAGGCCCGGCGCGGCATCCGGAGCTCCCGGGGCCTGCAGGGCTTCGAGCCGCTTGATCAGCCGGCGGACGGCGAGCAGCGGCAGGATGCCGATGACGCCGAACGACATGTCGATGACGGACCACCAGAAGGGGATGCCGCGGACCGGTCCGCAGATCAGGGCGAGCGGGATGATGCCGACGCAGGCGATCATGCCGAACTCGATGACCCAGATGTTGCGGACCGGGTCGCGGTAGGGCCCGTAGAAGGCGACGGCGATGACGAGGTGGGCGAAGGCCAGCCAGTCGGTGCCGTAGAGGAGGTACGGGGCCCGGGCGTCGGCGCCCTCCAGGCCGGTGCGGACGCGGGCGATCCACTCGGCGAGGCCGGGAAGGGCGTCGGCGACGGGCGCGGCCCAGGAGCCCAGGGCCTCGTCGAGCAGGCGGAGTTCGGTGACGAGGGGGAAGGCGGTGACCCCGCTCAGCACCAGGCAGACGATGAAGACGACCAGCCAGACGCGGATGCGCTCGAGGAGGGCTCTGGGCCCGTTCGTGTCGCTCATGGGGGCAGCGTACGCCCCTCATGAACGTGTTCAAAAAGTGGGGGGCAGCCGTCGGGCGACCCGGCGCCCCACGGCGTGCGCGACGACCGTCGCCCCCGCCGCGACCGCCAGCCCGGCCGCCACGTCGACGGCCCGCACCGGCTTCAGCACCCCGGCCCGCCGCAGCCGGCCGCGCGCCCACAGGGTGAAGGGGACGACCACGAGGGGCGAGGTGACGGAGCCGGGGGTCACCCCGCGGACGGCGGCCGCCTGGGCGAGATGGACCAAGCCGTGCAGCCCGAAGCCGTTCAACGCCCCCTGGTAGAAGGTCGACCGGCCGCCCGTACGCCCGCCCGCCACGGCCGCCGAGCCGACGATCGCCGCCATCACCCCGACGGCGGCGGCGAACTCGCGCTCGTCGACGGACTCCACGGCCTCCCACCCGGCTCGCGGGACCCGGGGGAAGCGCTCCTTCAGCCGGGGCAGGTTCTCCCGTATCCAGCGCGGCCCGAAGGCGAGCTCCTCGGCGTCGTGCAGGGCCCAGGCGGCGAGGAGTCCGTAGGTGACGAGCGGGTGCGGATCACGCCGGGTGCCGTCCGTGCTGACGGTGCTGACGGTGCTGTCTGAACCGACGGTGCTGTCTGTGCCGTCTGTGCTGTCTGAGCGCTCCATACCCTCGCAACTCACAGACCGACGATCGCGTTCCACCTCTTGGTGAACTCGGCCCGCTCGTCGCCGGATATGTCCCGCGCGATGGCCAGCCGGGCCCGCATCGCGTCGTCCGGGAAGATCAGCGGGTCCTCGGCGAGCGCCGCCCGCTCCTCGTCGCCCGAGTCCGCGAGGATGTCGCGGGCCGCCGGGACCGGGCAGACGTAGTTGACCCAGGAGGCGAGCTCGGCGGCGACCGCGGGCTCGTAGTAGTAGTCGACCAGCTGCTCGGCGTTCCGCTTGTGCTGGGCCAGGTTGGGGATCATCAGGGACTCGGCCCACAGCTCGGCGCCCTCCTCGGGCACGACGAACTCGATGTCCGGGTTGTCGGCCTGGAGCTGGATGATGTCGCCGGAGTACGCCTGGCAGGCGAGGACGTCGCCGGTGGACAGGTCCTTGATGTAGTCGTTGCCGGTGAAGCGGCGGAGGTGCTTGCGGCGGACCAGGTCCTCGATCTGCTCGCACAGTCCGTGGAAGTCGTCCGCGGTCCACCGGGTGACGTCCACGCCCCTGCCCTGCATGAGCAGCGAGAAGGACTCGTCGAGCCCGGACAGCAGGGTGACCTTGCCGCGCAGGTCGTCGGCCCACAGCTCCTTGGTGGAGCGGATCTCCCGGCCGAGCTTCTTGCGGTTGTACGCGATGCCGGTGATCCCGGACTGCCAGGGCACCGAGTGCAGCCGCCCCGCGTCGAAGGCGGGCTTGCGCAGCAGCGGGTCCAGGTACCTGGCGACGTTGGGCTGCTTCGCCCGGTCCATCTCCTGGACCCAGCCGAGGCGCACGTAGCGGGCGGCCATCCAGTCGCTGATCACGATGAGGTCCCGGCCGGTCTCCTGATGGTTCATCAGGGCGGGGCCGATCTTGCCGAAGAACTCGTCGTTGTCGTTGATCTCCTCCGTGTAGCGCACGGAGATCCCGGTGCGCTTCCGGAAGGCGTCCAGGGTGGGCCGCTTCGACTTGTCGTCGTCATCGGTGTCGATGTACAGCGGCCAGTTCGCGAAGTGCAGCACCCGGTCCCGCGCGGACAGGTCCCGCCCGGCCCGGTCCTCCGGATCGACGTACGCGGCCGGCACTCCGCATCCGGCGAGGAGCGCGGCGGCGCCGGCCCCGCCGATCCCCCGCAGCAGGGCGCGGCGGGACGGGTGCGGGCGGGCGGGAACTCTGGCTCTGGCTGTCACCCGGACAGCATGGTCGCCCCGGGCGACCAGCGGCAATGGACGCTCCGTCGACCGGGACGGCGCGGCCCCGACACCTTGTCGATCACGTGGATCGAGGTGCCGGGGCCGCGCGGGGCGGGCCTGGTCAGCCCAGGGAGGTCATCACGTGCTTGATGCGCGTGTAGTCCTCGAAGCCGTACGCCGAGAGGTCCTTGCCGTAGCCGGACTTCTTGTAGCCGCCGTGGGGCATCTCGGCGACCAGCGGGATGTGGGTGTTGATCCACACGCAGCCGAAGTCGAGCGACTTGGACATGCGCATCGCGCGGGCGTGGTCCTTCGTCCAGACCGAGGAGGCCAGGGCGAACTCGACGCCGTTGGCGAACTCCAGGGCCTGGGCCTCGTCCGTGAAGGACTGGACCGTGATGACCGGGCCGAAGACCTCGTTCTGGATGATCTCGTCGTCCTGCTTGAGGCCGGAGACGACGGTCGGGGCGTAGAAGTAGCCCTTGTCGCCGACCCGGTGGCCGCCCGCCTCGACCTTGGCGTGCGCCGGCAGGCGGTCGATGAAGCCGCTGACCTGCCCCAGCTGGTTCGCGTTGTTCAGCGGGCCGTAGAGCACGTCCTCGTCGTCCGGCTGGCCGGTCTTGGTCTCGCTGGCGGCCTTGGCGAGGGCGGCCACGAACTCGTCGTGGATCGACTCGTGGACCAGGACGCGGGTCGCGGCCGTACAGTCCTGGCCGGCGTTGAAGAAGCCCGCCACGGAGATGTCCTCGACGGCCTTCTCCAGGTCGGTGTCCTCGAAGACCACGACCGGGGCCTTGCCGCCCAGCTCCAGGTGGACGCGCTTGACGTCCTTGGCCGCCGACGCGGCGACCTGCATGCCGGCGCGCACCGAGCCGGTGATGGAGGCCATCGCCGGGGTCGGGTGCTCGACCATGGCCTTGCCGGTCTCACGGTCGCCGCAGATGACGTTGAAGACGCCCTTGGGGACGATCGAGCCGATGATCTCGGCCATCAGGACGGTCGACGCGGGGGTCGTGTCCGAGGGCTTGAGGACGACCGTGTTGCCCGCGGCGAGGGCCGGGGCGAACTTCCACACGGCCATCATCATCGGGTAGTTCCACGGCGCGACCTGGGCGCAGACGCCGACCGGCTCGCGGCGGATGATCGAGGTCATGCCCTCCATGTACTCACCGGCCGAGCGGCCCTCGAGCAGACGGGCGGCACCCGCGAAGAAGCGGATCTGGTCCACCATCGGCGGCACCTCCTCGCTCGCGGTGAGGGCGACCGGCTTGCCGGTGTTCTCGACCTCGGCGGCGATCAGGTCCTCGGCGCGCTCCTCGAAGGCGTCGGCGATCTTGAGGAGGACCTTCTGACGCTCGGACGGCGTAGTGTCGCGCCACGCGGGGAAGGCGGCCGCGGCGGCCTCCATGGCGGCGTCGACGTCGGCCTGACCGGAGAGCGGGGAGGTCGCGTAGGCCTCACCGGTGGCAGGGTTGATCACGTCGATCGTGCGGCCGTCGGCCGCATCCCGGAACTCCCCGTTGATGTAGTTGCGCAGCCGACGCAGCTCGGTGGTCACAGCCACCCCTCCTGTCACGTTCTGTCTCCGCACTCCGTCGTGCGGCGTCCCGATGGGCGAGACACCTCAGCCTAATCGGTCCGCTGACGCTTTCAACAGGCCCGGCCCCCGCCAACTTCGGATTCAGTGAGATCGAGACCCCAGAACAACGGATTTCATCACTCTGGGCTTGCCAGACCGACGAGGTTCGGTGCACAGTGAGGTCGTGGCCAGTCGAAGCACAGACTCCAGAACCGGAACCGGTTCGTCCCCGACGATCGATGCCGTCTCCCTGGCGATCATCGAACAGCTCCAGGAGGACGGTCGCCGTCCCTACGCAGCCATCGGAAAGGCCGTCGGTCTCTCCGAAGCCGCCGTACGACAGCGCGTCCAGAAGCTGCTCGACCAGGGCGTCATGCAGATCGTCGCCGTCACCGACCCGCTCACCGTGGGTTTCCGGCGGCAGGCGATGGTCGGCATCAACGTCGAGGGTGACCTGGATCCGGTGGCGGAGGCACTGACCGCCATGGCCGAATGCGAGTACGTGGTGATGACCGCGGGCTCCTTCGACCTGATGGTGGAGATCGTCTGCGAGGACGACGACCACCTCCTGGATGTGATCAACAGACGCATCCGCACCCTCCCCGGGGTGCGCTCCACCGAGAGCTTCGTCTACCTGAAGCTCAAGAAGCAGACCTACATGTGGGGAACCCGATAGCCGTGAGCCAGGACCTCTCCAAGACCGCCTACGACCACCTGTGGATGCACTTCACCCGCATGTCGTCGTACGAGAACAACCCCGTCCCCACCATCGTCCGCGGTGAGGGCACCTACATCTTCGACGACAAGGGCAAGCGCTACCTGGACGGCCTCGCCGGCCTGTTCGTGGTGAACGCCGGTCACGGCCGCAAGGAGCTGGCCGAGGTCGCGTACAAGCAGGCCCAGGAGCTCGCGTTCTTCCCCGTGTGGTCGTACGCGCACCCCAAGGCCGTCGAGCTCGCCGAGCGTCTGGCGGACTACGCCCCCGGCGACCTGAACAAGGTCTTCTTCACCACCGGTGGCGGCGAGGCCGTCGAGACCGCCTGGAAGCTGGCGAAGCAGTACTTCAAGCTCCAGGGCAAGCACACCAAGTACAAGGTCATCTCGCGTGCGGTCGCCTACCACGGCACCCCGCAGGGCGCCCTGTCCATCACCGGCCTGCCGGCCCTGAAGGCCCCCTTCGAGCCGCTGGTCCCCGGCGCGCACAAGGTGCCGAACACCAACATCTACCGCGCCCCGATCCACGGCGACGACCCCGAGGCCTTCGGCCGCTGGGCCGCCGACCAGATCGAGCAGCAGATCCTCTTCGAGGGCCCCGACACCGTCGCGGCCGTCTTCCTGGAGCCGGTGCAGAACGCCGGTGGCTGCTTCCCGCCGCCGCCCGGCTACTTCCAGCGCGTCCGCGAGATCTGCGACCAGTACGACGTGCTGCTCGTCTCCGACGAGACGATCTGCGCCTTCGGCCGCCTCGGCACGATGTTCGCCTGTGACAAGTTCGGCTACGTGCCGGACATGATCACCTGCGCCAAGGGCATGACCTCGGGCTACTCCCCGATCGGCGCCTGCATCGTCTCGGACCGCATCGCGGAGCCGTTCTACAAGGGCGACAACACCTTCCTGCACGGCTACACCTTCGGTGGTCACCCGGTGTCCTCCGCCGTGGCCCTGGCGAACCTCGACATCTTCGACAAGGAGGGCCTGAACCAGCACGTGCTGGACCAGGAGGGCAACTTCTTCTCGACGCTGCAGAAGCTGCACGACCTGCCGATCGTCGGCGACGTCCGCGGCAACGGGTTCTTCTACGGCATCGAGCTGGTCAAGGACAAGGTCACCAAGGAGTCGTTCAACGACGAGGAGGTGGAGCGCGTCCTCTACGGCTACCTCTCCAAGGCGCTGTACGAGAACGGCCTCTACTGCCGCGCCGACGACCGTGGCGACCCGGTCATCCAGCTGGCTCCGCCGCTGATCGCGGACCAGTCCACGTTCGACGAGATCGAGCAGATCCTCCGGACCACCCTCACCGAGGCCTGGACGAAGCTGTAGTTCTCGACGTGCGCCACGCCGCCCTCACGGCGTGACCCCGGCCCGGGCATGCCGCCATCCGAGTGGATGGCGGCGGCCCGGGCCGCGTGCTGTCCGTACAAACTGATCTGAATCCTTACGGTGCCGAGTGACGCCCGCCGGGTCCCAGTGACCGACAGGCCCGTCCCCTCGTTCCCCCGGACGGGGGAACGGACCCCGTCGGCTTCAACATCGAGGTGTACGCGATGGCCCCACCGGACAACGACGTGCTCTGGGCGCGTTCCCTGCACTGCACCCTGGGCGGCACGGACGTCCTTACCGGCGTCTCCCTCGGCGTACGGGAAGGCGAGATCCTCGCCCTCGTCGGCCCGCGCGGCAGCGGCAAGACCACCCTGATGCGCTGCCTCTCCGGCCAGACCGTCGCCCAGCAGGGCGAGGTCTGGTTCAACAGCTCCCCGCTCCACACCCTCGGCACCGCCCAGCGCGAACGGGTGCGGCGTGAGCGCTTCGGCTGGATCGACCCCGAGCCGGGCCTGGTCCCCGAACTCACCGGCTGGGAGAACGCGGCCCTCCCCCTGCTGCTGCGCGGCATCTCCCACCGGACCGCCAAGGCCGGCGCCCTCGAATGGCTCGACCGCCTCGACATCGGCGCCGCCGCCCGCAGGCGGCCGCACACCCTCAACCACTCCCAGCGCCAGCGGATCGCCATCGCCCGCGCGCTCGTCACCACCCCCACGGTGCTGTTCGCCGACGAGCCGACCGCCACCCTGCACCGTGCGGACGGCGCCCAGGTGCTGCGCACCCTCACCGCCGCGGCCCGCTCCCACCGGATCACCGTGCTGCTCGCGACCCACGACCCCGAGGTAGCCGCCCTCGCCGACCGCTCGGTCGCGCTCCTCGACGGACGCCGGGTCGGCTCCGTACCGCCGGCCACCGGGGCGGAGGGCGTCACCGCGTGCTCGCTCTCCGTCTAGTCCGCGGCACCCACCCCGTCGTCCAGGCGCGCCGCCTGCTGGTGGCCGCGGCGGCCGCCGGGGTGGGTTTCCTCCTGCTCTGCTCCCTCGGCTACGCGGTGGGCCACCCCGCGGACTCCTCCACCTCGGTCCTCCGCCTGCTGTGGTGCGCCCTGCCCCTCGCCGCGACGGTGCAGTTCGCGGTGGCGGTGGCCCGCACCGACCCCAGCACCCGGCCCCGGCGGGGCCTCGACGCGGTCGGCCTGGGGCCCGCCCGGCTCACCGCCCTCGCGGCGGCCTCCACCGCGGTCGCCTGCACCCTGGGCTCCGCCCTGGCCCTGCTCTTCTACCTGCACCTGCGCGGCGACATCACCGGGCTGCCCTTCGACGGCGCCGCGGCGGAGCTGCTCGCCGCCGACCAGCCGATCCCGCTCGCGGGGGCGCTCACCCTCCTGGCGGTCCTGCCGGTGACGGCGGCCACCGCGGCCGGCCTGGCCCTGCGCCCCCGCACCCCGGCCGAGGCCGCCCCGCAGCCCTCCGGCCTCCCCTGGGGCGTGGCCCTCCTCGCGGTCGGCCTCGCCCTGGAGACCTACGCCGGCCGGGAGGGCAGCGGCGGCGTCCTGGCCGGCTGGATCCTCACCGCGGTGGGCCTCGCGATGGCGGGCCCCGGCCTGACCCACTGGTGCGGGCGCCTGCTCCAGATGGTCCGCCCCGGCGCGGTACGGCTCCTCGCCGGCCGCGTCCTCATGGACGAGTCCCGCCGGATCGGGCGCCCGCTGGGCGTGGTCTGCGCGGTCGGCTCGGGCGCGGTGGCGGCCCTCGCCCTCGGCACCGACTTCGGCCCCCTCGGCGGCCTGGGCGCCGCGCTGGTCGTCGCGTGCACGACGGCGACCCTCCTCACGGCGGCCCTGGAATCCAAACAGTCCCGCACCCACACGACCCAGGCCCTCCTCCGCATCGGCGCCCCGCCGACGGTCCTCCGCACGACGGCCCTCCTGAGGGCGGGCGTCCTGCTGCTCGTCTTCGTCCCCCTGACCTGGACGGTGGGCGCGTTGGCGGCGGTACCGCTGAAGGGCTGAGGGGGCGGGGCGGGCGAGGCCGCGCCGCCCGGCGCACCACACCGGCGCCGGGCCGCCCTATCGTGACCCCATGGCGACTCACCGACAGGACCACGGACGGGACCGGGACCAGGCCCGGGAGATCCACTCCCTCGACGAGTTCGACGCCGCACTCGGCTCGCGCGGCTCCCTCAGCTCGTACCGGATCCAGTCCGTCGACCTGACCGACCGCACCTTCGCGCTGCTCGCCGCCTCCACCACGGACGCCGTCTTCCTGGGCTGCGCCATGCAGCCCGAGGCCGCCGCGAAGGTGCGGGCGGACGGGGCGCTGGTGTTCCCGCCGGTGCCGGACCTGCCCTTCGACCCGTACCGGGCCCGGCTCTACTCCCCCGAGGAACTGTTCGAGGGCATCGCCGGCCTCCCCTACGCCTCGACGCCCGACGCCCGCTCCTACGCCTGGTTCCAGCGGACCAGGGGCGACGGCGACATCTTCTCCTCGATGCTGCGCTCGCTCCACGACGACGCGATCTCGGACGCGCTGGACGAGCACCTGGCGGACGCCCGCGTCGTGGGCGTGATGGGCGGGCACCGGATGGGCCGCGGCACGGAGGCGTACGCGGGGGCCGCCCGACTCGGGCGGGCGCTGGCGCGTGGGGGGCTGACCGTGGCCACGGGCGGCGGGCCGGGCGCGATGGAGGCCGCGAACCTGGGGGCGTACACCGCCCCGCTCTCGGACGGGGTCCTCGACGAGGCCCTGGAACTGCTCGCGAAGGCCCCCTCGTTCACGCCCTCCGTCACGGACTGGGCCCGCGCCGCCTTCGAGGTACGGGCCCGCTGGCCGCGCGGCGGCGACTCGGTCGGCATCCCCACCTGGTTCTACGGGCACGAGCCGCCCAACGCCTTCGCCTCGTTCATCGGCAAGTACTTCGCCAACGCGACCCGCGAGGACGGGCTGCTCGCCCGCTCGAACGCCGGGATCGTCTTCCTGCCGGGGGCCGCCGGCACGGTGCAGGAGGTCTTCGACAACGCGACGCCGAACTACTACGGGTCGCGGGGCGAGCCGACCCCGATGGTCCTGGTGGACCGGACCCACTGGACCGAACGCCTGCCGGCCTGGCCGCTGCTCCGGACCCTGGCGGAGGGGCGCCCGATGGCGGCGCGGATCGCCCTGGTCGACTCGATCGACGAGGCGCCGGAGGCGCTGGCACGGCTCGCCGCCTAGCCGCTCCCCCGCGCGGCGGACCTGGTCCCCCCCCCCTGAGCGGACGTGCCGGGCCCGCCCCGCCGGGAGGCCCGCGTCACGCGTCGAGAACGACCACGTCCTCCGCCCGGAACGCCGCGCCCACCTCCGCGCCCGCCTCCGGCGCGTCCCGCAGCGGGAACTCCGCCTCCAGGGGCGGCCCTTCGGCCGGGCGGAGCCGTACGGCGACGTGGTTGCCGCGGAAGGTGCGGGACTCGACGCGGCAGGTCAGGCCCTCGCCGGCGGGGACCAGCCGGACGCCGCCGGGGCGGACGAGGAGGCGCCGGTCGCCCTGGGGGGAGCCGTCCGGGACGGGGATCCCGCCCCAGACGGTGGCCGCCGCGGCTCCGGTGACGGTGGCCGCGACCACGTTGTCGAAGCCGAGGAAGCGGGCCACGAACGCGGAGGCGGGGCGCCGCCAGACCTCCAGGGGCGTGCCGGTCTGGGCGATGTGCCCGTCGCGCATCACCACGACCCGGTCGGCGAGCGCGAAGGCCTCGCCCTGGTCGTGCGTGACGGCGAGCACCGTGGTGCCCAACCGCGCGAAGAGCCCGCGGAGTTCGACCACGAGCCGTTCGCGCAGGCCCCGGTCGAGCTGGCCGAGCGGCTCGTCCAGCATGAGCAGCCGGGGGCGGGGGGCCAGGGCGCGGGCGAGGGCGACGCGCTGCTGTTCGCCGCCGGACAGGGAGGAGACGGCCCGGCGGCCGGCGCCCGGGAGGCCGACGAGGTCGAGCAGCTCCTCGACGCGGGCGCCCTGTTCGGCCTTCGGCACCCCGTGCATGCGCAGCCCGAAGGCCACGTTCCCGGCGACGTCCCGCTGCGGGAACAGCTGGTGGTCCTGGAACATGAGGCCGACCCCGCGCCGGTGCACGGGCACCCCGGTCTGGTCGGCGCCGCCGAGGAGCACCCGGCCGGCGGTGAGCGGCTGGAGTCCGGCGACGGCCCGCAGCAGGGTGGACTTTCCGCTGCCGCTGGGGCCGAGGACGCACACGGTCTCGTGCTCGGCGACCTCCAGGTCCACGGCGTCGAGCACCGCGCGGTCCCCGAACCGTACGGTCGCGTCCTTGAGCGTCAGCATCAGAACTCCCCCGAGGTCCGGTCGGTGCGGAGCCGTTCGAGGAGCAGCAGGGACACCGCGCACACCACCATGAGGATCGTCGAGAGGGCCATGGCCTGGCCGTAGTTGAGTTCGCCCGGCCGGCCCAGGAGGCGGGCCACGGCCACCGGGAGGGTGGGGTTGTCGGGACGGGCGATGAAGACCGTGGCGCCGAACTCGCCGAGGGAGACGGCGAAGGCGAAGCCGGCCGCGATGAGCAGGGCCCGCCGGACGAGCGGCAGGTCGACCTCGCGCCAGGCGCGCCACGGGGAGGCGCCGAGCACGGCGGCGGCCTCCCGGAGCCGTTCGTCCACGGCGCGGAGCACGGGCAGCATGGTCCGGACGACGAAGGGGACGCCGACCAGGGCCTGGGCGAGCGGCACCAGGATCCAGCTGGCCCGCAGGTCGAGCGGGGGCTCGTCGAGGGTGATGAGGAAGCCGAAGCCGACGGTGACGGCGGAGACCCCGAGCGGGAGCATGAGGAGCGCGTCGAAGCCGCGGACCAGCCGTCCGGCCCGCCGGGTGAGCGCGGCCGCCGCGAGGCCGCCGATGACGACGGCGATGGCGGTGGCGGCGAGCGCGTACTGGAGGGAGTTGACGATCGTGTCGGTCATCGGCACGAGGAAGGTGCCGTTCTCGTCCACGGACTGCAGCGCCCGGTAATAGTCGAGGCCGTAGCCGGTGGGGGTGGCGAGGGAGCGCTCCACGAGGACGGCGAGCGGCGCCAGGATGAGCAGCCCGATCGACAGCAGGACGGCCGCGAGCAGCAGCCACTGTCCGGCGCCGCGCGGACGGGCGGCGGTCCGCTCCGGGGGGACCAGCCGCAGCGCGGTCTCGCGGCGGCGCACCATCCGGGCGTGCACGGCGAGGACCGCGCCGACGGCCGCGAACTGGACCAGGGTGAGGACGGCGGCCGTGGAGAGCTGGAGCCGGTCGGCGGTCTGCCGGTAGATCTCGGTCTCCAGGGTG
Organism: Streptomyces showdoensis; assembly: GCF_039535475.1. Classification (NCBI taxonomy): domain Bacteria; kingdom Bacillati; phylum Actinomycetota; class Actinomycetes; order Kitasatosporales; family Streptomycetaceae; genus Streptomyces; species Streptomyces showdoensis. The sequence continues at coordinate 544,023 of NZ_BAAAXG010000028.1, forward strand.
GAGTACGCGGGGCCGCCGAGGATCTGGACGATGCCGAAGGAGCTCGCGGTGAACAGGAACACCATGAGCGCGGCGGCGCCGACGGACGGGCCGAGGGCCGGCAGGGTCACCGTCCGCCAGGCCCGCCAGCGGGAGGCGCCGAGGACCCGGGCGGCCTCCTCCTGGCGGGGGTCGAGCTGGGACCAGAGGCCGCCGACGGTGCGGACGACGACCGCGTAGTTGAAGAAGACGTGGGCGATGAGGATGGCCCAGACGGTGGTGTCGAGCCGGACGCCCCACAGCTCGTCGAGCAGCCCGCGGCGGCCGACGAGGGCGAGGAACGCGGTGCCGACCATGACGGTGGGCAGCACGAACGGCACGGTGACGACGGCGCGCAGCAGCCCCTTGCCGGGGAAGTCGAAGCGCGCGAAGACGTACGCGCCGGGCAGGGCGACGAGCAGGGTGAGCGCGGTGGAGGCGAGCGCCTGCCAGAGCGTGAACCACAGCACGTCGAGGATCTCGGGGCTGCCCAGCGTCTCGGTGAGGCGGCCCGGCTCCCAGTGCCCGTCCGGCCGGAGCCCGCGCTCGACGATGGAGACGACGGGCCAGGCGAAGAAGACCGCGAAGAACGCGACGGGCAGCACCATGAGGGCGAGCCGCGCCGCGTTCCCCGTACGGCCGCGTCGGGCCGGTCCGGCTACTTCAGGACGAGCGAGGTCCACTGCTGGATCCACTGGTCACGGTTGGCGGCGATCTTGTCGGGCGCCATGGTCTCCGGCTTGTCGACGACCACACCGTGCTTGGTGAACAGCTCGGGGAGGGTGGCGTCGTTCGTCACCGGGTTGACGAACATCTGGAGGGGCATGTCGTCCTGGAACTTCTTGGAGATCAGGAAGTCGATCAGCGCCTTGCCGCCCTCGGGGTTCTTCGCCCCGTTCAGCAGGCCCGCGAACTCGGTCTGCCGGAAGCAGGTGCCGGTGGAGACGCCGGTGGGCGCCACCTTCGGCTGGGGCTCGGAGTAGAGCACCTCGACCGGCGGGCTGGAGGCGTACGAGACGACCAGCGGGCGGTCGCCCTTGGCCTTCTTGCCGCCGGCGGAGCCGGAGAACTCCTGGTTGTAGGCGAGCTCCCAGCTGTCGACGGTCTTCACGCCGTTGGCCTTGAGCTTCTTCCAGTAGTCCTGCCACCCGGCGTCGCCGTACTTCTCGGCGGTGCCGAGGAGGAAGCCGAGGCCCGGGGAGGAGCGCTCGGGGTTCTCGACGACGAGGAGGTCCTTGTACGCGGGCTCGGCCAGGTCGTCGAAGGTCTGCGGCGGCGCCAGCTTCTTGTCGGCGAAGTACTGCTTGTCGTAGTTGACGCAGATGTCGCCGGAGTCGACCGGGGTGACCCGGTGCTCCGTGTCGACCTGGAGCGCGGCGGGGATCCGGTCCAGGCCCTTCGCCTCGTACGAGGTGAAGATGCCGTTGTCGAGGGCGCGGGAGAGCAGGGTGTTGTCGACGCCGAAGAAGACGTCTCCCTGGGGGGAGCCCTTGGTCAGGATCTCCTTGTTGACGGCCTCGCCGGCGTCGCCGCTCTTGAGGACCTTGAGCGTGAATCCGGTCTGCTTGGTGAACTCCGCGAGCACCTCCTTGGAGGCGTTGAAGGAGTCGTGGCTGACGAGCGTCACGGTCTTCGGCGCGGGCGTGCCGGTGGCCTTGTCCTTGCCGCCGTCCCCGCCGCCGCAGGCGGCGAGGGTGGTGACGCCGAGCGCGGCGACGAGCGCGGCGGCGGCTGCCTTCTTGGTGTTCACGTGGTTGTCCTCCTGGGGTGTCCAGGAAGAGACGCGGCCCTGCCCGCGGCCGGGGACACCGGACGCGGGCAGGGCGCAACAGCTCGAGTTACGACCGAACTTCCTACCCAGAATGACCTGGGCGAGGTTCAGAGGGTCTGCGGCCGCTGTTCGTCAGCTGGTCACCGCACTCTCAGCGCTGTGGCGCTCCCCTGTCGGAATATGAAGATGTGTTCGAGCTCAGAGTACAAGGTCAGCGTTCGGCGGCGGCCAGCTGTCCACAGGCACCGTCGATCTCCTGGCCGCGGGTGTCGCGGACGGTGACGGGCACGCCGTGGCGGGCGATGGCCTCGACGAACGCCTTCTCGTCCTCGGGACGGGACGCGGTCCACTTCGAACCGGGCGTCGGATTGAGCGGGATCAGGTTGACGTGCACCCGCTTGCCCTTGAGCAGCTTGCCGAGGAGGTCGCCGCGCCAGGCCTGGTCGTTGATGTCCCGGATCAGGGCGTACTCGATGGAGACCCGGCGGCCGGACTTCTCCGCGTACTCCCAGGCGGCGTCGAGGACCTCGCGGACCTTCCACCGGGTGTTCACGGGGACGAGGGTGTCGCGCAGCTCGTCGTCGGGGGCGTGCAGGGAGACCGCGAGGCGGCACTTGAAGCCCTCGTCGGCGAACCGCAGCATCGCCGGGACCAGCCCGACGGTGGAGACGGTGATGCCGCGCTGGGACAGGCCGAGGCCGTCCGGCTCGGGGTCGGTGAGCCGGCGGATGGCGCCGACGACCCGCTTGTAGTTGGCGAGCGGCTCGCCCATGCCCATGAAGACGATGTTGGACAGCCGGGCCGGGCCGCCGGGGACCTCGCCGTCGCGCAGGGCGCGCATGCCGTCGACGATCTGGTGCACGATCTCGGCCGTGGACAGGTTGCGGTCGAGGCCCGCCTGGCCGGTGGCGCAGAACGGGCAGTTCATTCCGCAGCCCGCCTGCGAGGAGATGCACATGGTCACCCGGTCCGGGTAGCGCATGAGCACCGACTCGACGAGCGTGCCGTCGTGCAGCCGCCACAGCGTCTTGCGGGTGGTGTCGTCGTCACAGGAGATGTGCCGCACGACCGACATCAGATCGGGCAGCAGCTCCCCCGCGAGCTTCTCGCGCGAGCCGGCGGGGATGTCGGTCCACTCCGCCGGGTCGTGCGCGTAGCGCGCGAAGTAGTGCGTGGACAGCTGCTTGGCGCGAAACGGCTTCTCGCCGATCGCGGCGACCGCCTCCTTGCGCTCTGCGGGCGTGAGGTCGGCGAGGTGCCGCGGGGGCTGCTTGGCTCCGCGCGGGGCGACGAAAGTGAGTTCTCCGGGCTTGGGCATGGTGCTACCAGTGTCGCAGACGGATGCCGGTTGCCCGGGGCACGAGCCCTCCGCGGGGGCGCCCCGGGCCGTACCGGGCCGTCTCGGGCCGTACGGCGCCGCCCCCGCCGGCCCTCGGACGGACCGGGAACGGCACGCGAGCGGAGCTGGCAGAATTCGAGGCGCGTCGGCGGGGGGAATGACGCGAGGCGTCATGGCGCGAGCCACGGGAAGAACCGCGAGAACCACCCCTCCAGCCCATCGAGCGACATGAGGAGGGGATTTTCATGCCCGGTCCGCCCACTACCGCGGAAGCCGCCACCACCAGCGAGATGATTCGCTTCCGGCGAGAAGTCGCGGATCTCGAACAGCGGATCAAGAACCGTCGGCTGCAGGTCTTCGGGCTGTACGCGACCCCCGTGGCCGTCGCGTCCACCGTCCTTTCCTGGGCGGGACTGAAAATCGCCCTCTGGCGAAGCGCTCCGACCCCGGATTCCGTCGACAATCTCGCGCTCGGCCTGACCATTTTCTTCATTCTCGCGACCATTGCCCAGTTCTTCCTGGAATTCAGCAAGCCCGCGACGTGGAAAGACCCCAAGACCCCCGTAAAGAACCTCCGTCTCGACCTGGAGCTCGCGGAAGAGCGCCGCATCCTGGAGGCCCGCCGCCGCACGCCCCCCGTCGACGAGCGGCAGTCCTCGTACAAGGAACGTCTGCCGGCCGAGATCAACAGGCTCCGCAGGGAGTCCCGGCACTACCGCCGGCTCAACCTGCTGATGCAGTGGGTGCTCTTCACGAGTTCGGCGGCGATCACCGGGGTGACGGCGTGGTACGACCCGCCGCAGCCGGGCAAGGGCGTGCTCATCGCCCTCGGCTTCACCGTGACCGTGGTCACCGGTGCGGCCGGCTACTTCAAGCCTCGCGAGCGGGCCTTCAACCTCCAGCAGACCGCCGACACGATGGAGCAGCACATCACCGCCCTCGAACTGGGGATCGCTCCCTACGCGGGCGGCGACGGCGAGCCGACCCTGCGGGAGTTCGCCGCGGCCGTGGAGCGGATACGGGCCGAGCAGCGGCTGCGCGAGCAGCAGCTCGACCAGCCTCAGCAGGGCCAGCAGCAGGTGCTCTAGCCAGGCCGTGTCCTCCGGATCAGGCTGGGGTGCCGGGCTGGGTCCTGGGGATGCGGGAGGTGAAGAAGAGGGCCAGGACGGAGGCGCCGGCGAGGATCGCGAGGGCGGCGCGCAGGCCGTCCAGGCGGGCGGCGGCGTTGGCCTCCAGGGCGGCGTCGGTGACCTCCGGGCTGGTCCCGGCCTCGTCGAGGGCCGTCGTGAGCTGGGCGTCGGAGAGGAACGGGACGCCGCTCTGGAGCTCGACGGCGGCCGTGCTCTTGACCTCGGCGGGGATCGCCGGGTTCTGCTCGACGCTGGTCAGGAACGAGGTGGTGAGCGCCGCGATCATGAGGGAGCCGGCGAGGGCCGTGCCGATGGAGGCGCCGAGGTTGGTGACGGCGTTCTGGATGCCGCCGACCTCCGCGCTCTGCCGGTCGGGGACGGCGGAGACGGTGACCGAGCCCAGCTGGGAGGCGAGCGCGCCCATGCCGAGTCCGATCAGCAGCAGCGGGAGGGTGACGATCTCCGCGCCGGCGTCCGCGTCGAGCGCCGCCATCAGGACGACCGCCCCGGCGAGCAGCGCGAGCACACCGAAGCGGACCACCCGGCGCGGCGAGACGTCGGGCAGGAAGCGCGGGATGAGGAGCGCGGCGGCCAGCAGGGTGACCGACAGGGGCAGGATGCGCGCACCGGTCGCCAGCGCGGACAGGCCGAGGGCGACGGACAGGTAGAGCGGGACGACGAAGAAGACGCCCATCTGCACGAGGTACTGGAAGAAGAACATGGTCAGCCCGCCGGTGAGCTGCCGGTTGCGCAGCATGTCCGGGTGGACGAGCGGCTCCTTGCCCTGCTTGACCAGCCGGGCCTCCCAGCGCAGGAAGAGCCAGACCAGCAGCAGGCCCGCGAACGTCAGCCACACGACCATGGACACCCCGAGCCAGGCGGGCGCGTCCGCCTTCGGCTGGACCCAGCCCCACTCGTCGGACCGCAGCACGCCGTAGACGAAGATCCCGAGCCCGGCGGCGGACAGGAGGGCGCCGACGAGGTCGATGTGCGGGCGCTCCTCGGACACCGCGTCGGCGATGCCCCGGGCGAAGACGAGGATGACGAGGACCAGCAGGACCTCGCCGGCGAAGACCCAGCGCCAGGAGAAGTAGGTCGTGGCGATGCCGCCGATGAGCGGGCCGAGCGCGATGGCGACGGCGCCCGCGGCGGCCACGATGCCGTACGCGAAGGGGCGCCGTTCGGTGGGGAAGTTGCCGGCCACCAGGGCCACGATCGCGGGCATGATCAGCGCCGCGCCGATGCCCTCGAGGAGGGACCAGCCGATCAGCAGCACCGTGAGGCTCGGCGCGAGGGCCGTGGTGAGGGAGCCGGCGCCGTAGACGCAGCAGCCGATCATGAAGGCGCGCTTGCGGCCGATGAGCACCCCGACCTTGCCGCCGGGGATCATGAACATCGCCATGACCAGGGTGTACGCGGTGATGGCGCCCTGGATGCCGGTCACGGTGGTGTCCACGTCCGCGGCCACCGTCGCGATGGACACGTTCATGACGGAGCTGTCGAGCGCCATCAGGAACTGCCCCGACGCGAGGGTCAGCAGGACGGTCAGGGACCCCGGGGGCTTCCCGGCCGAGCGGGCCTTCGGTGTCATGGGCGCATCCTTCCCGCGCCGCCCGCGCCGGACCGGCGACCCGCCCCAAGGTCCACCGCATGGCGGACGCGGAAGGGCCCGCCGCCCCCAGGAGGAGCGACGGGCCCTTCGGCCTCCGCCGTGCGGTGGAGGGAGCGGTCAGCCGCTGCCCACGAACAGCACCAGGAGCAGCCACACCACCGGCGCCGTCGGCAGCAGGGAGTCCAGCCGGTCCATGATGCCGCCGTGACCGGGCAGCAGGGTGCCCATGTCCTTGATGCCGAGGTCACGCTTGATCATCGACTCGCCCAGGTCGCCCAGGGTCGCGCTGGCCGCGACCGCGAGGCCGAGGACCAGACCCTGCCACCAGGTGCCGTCGTCGATCATGAACTCCATGCAGAGCGCGCCGGCCGCCATCGCGAAGGCCACCGCTCCGGCCAGGCCCTCGCGGGTCTTTCCGGGGCTGATGCGCGGCGCCAGCTTGTGCTTGCCGAAGCGCCAGCCGACGGCGTACGCGCCGGTGTCGCTGACCACCGTGAGGATCAGGAAGGTCAGCACCCGCTGCGGGCCGTCGTCGGCGGTCAGCAGCATCGCCACGAAGGTCGCCAGGAACGGCACGTAGAAGGCGGCGAAGACACCCGCCGTGACGTCCTTCAGATAGCCCTCGGGCGGCTCCGTCATCCGCCACACCAGCACGGCGAGCGCGGTCAGGGCCATCGCGACCCAGGCGCCCTCCGGCCCGCGCACGTACCCGGCGACGACCATGGCCGCGCCGCCGACCGCGAGCGGGACCAGCGGGGCCTTGATGCCCTTGCGCTCCTGCAGGCGGGAGGTGAGCTCCCACAGGCCGACGACCACGGCGACCGCTATCACGCCGACGAACGCGGGCTTCCAGATGAACAGCGACGCGACGATCACGGCGCCGAGTCCGAGGCCGACCCCTATGGCGGCGCCCAGGTCACGGCCCGCGCTCTTCTTCTGCCGCGGCTGCTGCCGGGGCGAAGGCGCGGGCGCGGGCTGGGAGGGGCTGGACATGGGCTCCTGCGGGTGCTCGTGCGGCGTCACGTCACGGAACGGGGGACCGCCCTGCTGGGCGGCCCCCCGGTCGTGATCGTCCTGGTTGTCGCCGGCGGGAACGTCGGACACGATGGGCATGGGCCGAGTCTGCGCCGCCTGCCGCCCTTCGTAGGCGGGACCCGCCGGGGCAGGCCCCTGGTCGGGTCCCCCGAAGCCGGTTCCGGCCGGGGCCCCCCCAGGAAGAGTCGTTCATCAGACCTCGAGGAGCTCGGCTTCCTTGTGCTTCAGCAGCTCGTCCACCTGCGCGACGTACTTCGCGGTGGTGTCGTCGAGCTCCTTCTCGGCACGGCGGACCTCGTCCTCGCCGGCCTCCTTGTCCTTGACGAGCTTGTCGAGGGCGTCCTTGGCCTTGCGGCGCACGGCGCGGATGGAGACCTTGGAGTCCTCGGCCTTGCCGCGGGCGACCTTGATGTACTCGCGGCGGCGCTCCTCGGTCAGCTCCGGGAACGTCACACGGATGATGTTGCCGTCGTTGCTGGGGTTGACGCCCAGGTCCGAGTCGCGGATGGCCTGCTCGATGTTGCGCAGCGCGCTCTTGTCGAACGGGGTCACCACGGCCATGCGCGGCTCCGGCACCGAGAACGACGCCAGCTGATTGATCGGGGTGATGGCACCGTAGTAGTCCGCCACGATCTTGTTGAACATCGCCGGGTGCGCACGGCCGGTGCGGATCGCGGCGAAGTCCTCCTTGGCGACCACGACGGCCTTCTCCATCTTCTCCTCGGCCTCGAGGAGGATTTCTTCGATCACCACTTGCTCCTGCGTGTCGTCGCGTTGTGTCCTGCACGGCTGTACGACCGGCAGGGCTCTGTCCATCCCCTCGCGGGGCGGTTCCCGGTTCGGGTCAGGCCCGGGTGCCCTGGTCGCTCACGAGAGTGCCGATCTTCTCACCCTTCACCGCGCGGGCGATATTGCCCTCGGCGAGCAGCTCGAAGACGAGGATCGGAAGGTTGTTGTCCCGGCACAGCGTGATCGCGGTGGCGTCGGCGACCTTGAGGTCGCGGGAGAGCACCTCGCCGTACTCCAGCGCGTCGAACTTGACCGCGTCGGGGTTGGTCTTCGGGTCGGAGTCGTAGACCCCGTCGACACCGTTCTTGCCCATCAGCAGGGCCTCGGCGTCGATCTCCAGCGCGCGCTGCGCGGCGGTGGTGTCGGTGGAGAAGTACGGCATGCCCATACCGGCACCGAAGATGACCACGCGGCCCTTCTCCAGGTGGCGCACGGCCCGCAGCGGGATGTACGGCTCCGCGACCTGGCCCATCGTGATGGCGGTCTGGACGCGGGAGTCGATGCCCTCCTTCTCCAGGAAGTCCTGGAGGGCGAGGCAGTTCATCACGGTGCCGAGCATGCCCATGTAGTCCGAGCGGGCCCGGTCCATGCCGCGCTGCTGGAGTTCGGCGCCGCGGAAGAAGTTGCCGCCGCCGATGACGATCGCGATCTCCGCGCCGTCACGGACCACGGCGGCGATCTCCCGCGCGATCGCGTGCACGACGTCCGGGTCGACCCCAAGCCCGGTACCGCCGGAGAAGGCTTCTCCGGACAGCTTCAGCATGTAGCGGCCGGTCTTCTTGCCGTTGTTGTCGTCGCCCTGTGCGGCGCCCTGATTCATGGAGGTCTCCTCGTGCACATACGAAGAAGGCCATTGCCTGGGGTCCTTGCGGCTTCCCGTACGGCAATGGCCTCCTCGTCAGATCTGCGGCCGTCCGACGCGAACGCGGGCGGCTGCCTCAGACCCTACCGGGGTCCGGTGTCCGTTGCTGACGGACTCAGATGCCGACCTTGATGCGGGCGAAGCGCTTCAGGGTGACACCGGCCTCGTCCAGGACCTTCTGGACGGACTTCTTGTTGTCAAGGGCGTACGGCTGGCCGAGCAGCGTGGCGTCCTTGAAGAAGCCGTTGAGGCGACCCTCGACGATCTTGGCGATCGCGGCCTCGGGCTTGCCCTCGGCGCGGGTGGTCTCCTCGGCGATGCGACGCTCGGACTCGACGACGTCGGCCGGGATGTCTTCCTTGGTCAGGTACTTCGGGGCGAACGCGGCGATGTGCTGCGCGACACCCTTCGCGACCTCGGCGTTCTCCTTGTCCAGCTCGACCAGGACACCGATCTGCGGGGGCAGGTCGGGCATGGTGCGGTGCATGTACGCGGAGACGTAGCCGTCGGCGAACTGCGCGAAGCGGTCGAGGACGATCTTCTCGCCGAGGTTGGCGTTGGCCTCGTCGACGAACGCCTGGACGGTCTTGCCGGGCTCGATCTCGGAGGCGAGGAGCGCCTCGATGTCGGCCGGGGCGGTGGCGGCGACGTGCGCGGCCAGCGCGTTGGCGACGGCGAGGAACTTGTCACCCTTGGCGACGAAGTCCGTCTCGCACTTCAGCTCGACGATCGTGCCGGCGGTGTTGTCGTCCGCGATGAGGGAGACCACGGCGCCGTTCTCGGCGGAGCGGCCCTCACGCTTGGCGACACCCTTCTGGCCCTTGATGCGCAGGGCCTCTACGGCCTTGTCGACATCGCCGTCGGCCTCGTCCAGGGCCTTCTTGCAGTCCATCATGCCGGCGCCGGTGAGCTCGCGGAGCTTCTTGACGTCAGCGGCGGTGTAGTTCGCCATGAGTCTGTTTCTCTCTCGAAGTCTGAAAGATCGGGCGGGTCCACGGGTGGACGGCGGGGGCTTCGTGGGCCCCCGCCGTCGTCACCCGAAGGTCCTCAGGGTCCTGAAGGGTCAGGCCTGCTCGGCGTCCGCGGCCGGAGCCTCGGCGACGACCTCGGCCTCGGCGGCCGGAGCCTCGACGGCCGCGGCCTCGGCGGCCGGAGCCTCGTCGGCCTTCTTCTCACCCTCGAGCAGGTCGCGCTCCCACTCGGCGAGGGGCTCGCCGGCGGCCTTCTCGCCCGGCTTCGAGTCGCCGGTCGCGGCGCCGGAGCGGGCGATGAGGCCCTCGGCGACGGCGTCGGCGATCACGCGGGTGAGCAGGGTGACGGAGCGGATCGCGTCGTCGTTGCCCGGGATCTTGTAGTCGACCTCGTCGGGGTCGCAGTTGGTGTCGAGGATCGCGACGACCGGGATGTGGAGCTTGCGCGCCTCACCGACGGCGATGTGCTCCTTCTTGGTGTCGACGACCCAGACGGCGCTCGGCACCTTCTGCATCTCGCGGATACCACCGAGGGTCTTCTCCAGCTTGGCCTTCTCGCGGGAGAGGACCAGGAGCTCCTTCTTGGTGAGACCGGAGGCGGCCACGTCCTCGAAGTCGATCTGCTCGAGCTCCTTGAGGCGCTGCAGACGCTTGTAGACGGTCGAGAAGTTGGTGAGCATGCCGCCCAGCCAGCGCTGGTTGACGTACGGCATGCCGACGCGCGTCGCCTGCTCGGCGATGGCCTCCTGGGCCTGCTTCTTCGTACCGACGAACATGATGGAGCCGCCGTGCGCGACGGTCTCCTTGACGAACTCGTAGGCGCGGTCGATGTACGACAGCGACTGGAGCAGGTCGATGATGTAGATGCCGTTGCGCTCGGTGAAGATGAAGCGCTTCATCTTCGGGTTCCAGCGACGGGTCTGGTGACCGAAGTGGACGCCGCTCTCCAGCAGCTCCCGCATCGTGACGACGGCCATGGCCATCTCCTTGGGTTCTCGGTTGTGTTCCTGACGCCCCGGACGCGCCGTGCCACGAGGGACCGAAAGGCGCTGCCATCCGTCACGGAGACCGATGGCGGGGCGTGCGAAGTCGACCCGGTGACCCGGGTCGCCATGGAAAGTGTACGGGACCGTGAAGGCAGCGGGTGACGGCGCTGTCCACAAGGGCCCCGTCGTCCACAGATCCGGGCCGCCCCGGGGCCGGCGGCGGTGCGGCGGGCAGCCTGCCGTCATGCGCCACGTCACGCTGCTCCTGCTGTCCCTGCTCACCGCGGTCTGGCCCCTCGGACCGCCCCGTCCCGAGGTCCTGCGCGGCTTCGAGCCGCCTCCCGGGCCGTACGCGGCGGGTCACCGCGGGGTCGACCTGGCGGCCCCGCCGGGCACCCCGGTGCGGGCCCCCGCGGCGGGCACGGTCGCCTTCGCGGGCCCGGTCGGCGGCCGCGGGGTCCTCACGATCACCCTCACGGGTACGGGCCTGCCGCCGCTGCGCACGACGTACGGGCCGGTGGAGCCGCTGGTCGGGGCCGGCACCCCCGTCCGCCCCGGTGAGGTGGTGGCCCGGGTCGCCCCGGGCGGGCACTGCCCGCGGTCCTGTCTCCACTGGGGGCTGCTGCGCGGCGACCGGTACGTCGACCCGCTGGCGCTGGTGCGCGGCGGCCCGTCCCGGCTGCTGCCGGTGCCGCCGCCTCCCCGGGCGGCTCAGGCGCCGCGGACGCCGCCGAGGGCCATGGAGACCGCCGCCTCGGTGATCACGGCCGGGTCCTCGGCCGCGCCGAGCTCGATGCGGCGGACCGCCGCGTCCACCACGCCCTGGAGGAGCATCGCCTCCAGGCGGGGCTGGGGGCGGCCCAGGGCGGTGAGGGCGTCCACGATCATGGTGACCAGGCCGCCGTGCGCGGCGCGGATCTTCTCGCGGGCGCCGTCGTCCAGCTCGCTCGCGGAGATCGCGACCACCGCGCGGTGCCGCCGGTCGCCGACCAGCGCCAGCTGGGTGCGCACATAGGCCTCGACCTTGCCCTCGGCGGTCGTGGCACCGGCCATGGCCGCCTCGACCTCGGCGGCCCAGACCGGGAAGTCCACCGCGCACAGCTCCTCGACCACGGCGGCGCGGGAGCGGAAGTACTCGTAGACCGAGGAGCGGGCCAGGCCCGTCCGCTCGGCGAGGGCGGGGAAGGTCAGCGCCTCCGTCCCGCCTTCGGACAGCAGGGATCGCGCGGCGTCCAGCAGGGCGCCGCGCTGCATCGTCCGGTGCTCGGCCACGGAGGCCGCTCGAATCCTTGGCACGGATCCACTGTACGGCGGGAGCGCCCCGCCCCGTCAGCGCCCTACGTCGGCCAGCTTGGCGCGCAGCTGGAGGACGGACTTGGTGTGGATCTGGCTGACCCGGCTCTCGGTGACGCCGAGGACGTGTCCGATCTCGGCGAGGGTGAGGCCCTCGTAGTAGTAGAGCGTGACGACGGTCTTCTCCCGCTCGGGGAGGGTGTTGATCGCGCGCGCGAGCAGTCTGCGCAGCTCACGGTCCTCGGCGACCTCGACGGGGTTGTCGGCGGCGGTGTCCTCGAGGGTGTCCATCAGGGAGAGCCGGTCGCCGCCCTCGCCGCCGACGTGCAGCAGCTCCTCCAGCGCGACCACGTTGGCGAGGGACAACTGGCTGAAGACGGAGTGCAGTTCCTCCAGGCTGACGCCCATCTCGGCCGCGACCTCGGGCTCGGAGGGGGTGCGCCGCAGCTGCGCCTCCAGCGTGGCGTAGGCCCGTTCGACGTTGCGGGCCTTCTGCCGGACGGAGCGGGGGATCCAGTCGAGGGCCCGGAGTTCGTCGATCATCGCGCCGCGGATGCGGGTGATGGCGTAGGTCTCGAACTTGATGGCCCGCTCGACGTCGAACTTCTCGATCGCGTCGATGAGTCCGAAGACCCCGGAGGAGACGAAGTCCGCCTGCTCGACGTTGGACGGCAGGCCGACGCTGACGCGTCCGGCGACGTACTTCACGAGGGGCGAGTAGTGCAGGATCAGCTGCTCCCGCAGCCGCTCGTCGCCGCTGTCCTTGTACGAGCGCCACAGCTCGTCGAGCGAGGTCGGTGCGGGCGGTCGCACGGGGCCCCGGGCTGCTGGGGGCACCGCAGCGCGGTCAGACCCGGAGGTGTGCTGGGGCATGCGTCGCCTTGAGCCGTTCTGCTGTCGGGTGTGGAGGAGTCGGTCCGTCGGTCGGGAGGGGGATGCCCGTGAGCGTAGCGTGAGTGGGCTGTCGCGGTGCGCGAACGTCGGCGGATCGCGCCGGTCCGGGTGGACACCGTCGGCCATGTCTTCGAACGGGGGCCGTGGCGCGCGTCGGCCCCTCGGACGTGACCGAGAGAACTCGAATGCTCATCCTCATCACCCTTTCACCCGAATGCTCCAGGTCAAGTACCGCCATGCCGGGCGTTCGAGGCTTCTGTCCTTCTGTTCGTCAACTGCCAGTCGTCCTGCCGTCGTTCGACGAACCCCAGGGAGTGGAGTTCGTACAGCTTGGCGAGGGTGTGGTCGGGGTGGGTGCCGGCCCGGGCGGCGATCTCGGCGAGGGCGGCGGGGCTTCGGCCCGGAAGGGCTTCGAGGACGCGGGCGGTGTCCGGGGCGAGCAGGTCGCGGGGCAGGACCGGGCCCCGGCGCGCCGGGGCCAGCCGGCCGATGGCGCCGACCAGTTCCTCGACCTCGTCGGCGTCGGTGACGAGGGTGGCCTCGCCGCGCAGGAGTTCGTGGACCCCGGCGGAGAGGCCGCTGGTGACCGGGCCGGGGATCCCCATCACGTGGCGGCCGAGCCGGGCCGCGGCGCGGGCGGTGACCAGGGAGCCGCTTCGGTACTCGGCCTCGACGACGACGGTGCCGCGGGTGAGGGCGGCGATCACGCGGTTGCGCAGCACGAACCGGCTGCGGGTCGGGTGGGCGCCGGGCGGGAGTTCGCCGAGGACCAGCCCCTGTTCGGCGATGCGGCGGATGAGTCGGGCGTGGCCGCGGGGGTACGGCACGTCGACTCCGCAGGCGAGGACGGCGACGGTGGCGCCGTCGGAGCCGAGGGCGCCCCGGTGGGCGGCGCCGTCGACGCCGAACGCCGCTCCGGAGACGACGACCCAGCCGCGCTCGGCGAGCCCGGCGGCGAGGGTGGCGGCGGTGTGGGCTCCGTAGGGGGTGCAGGCGCGGGCGCCGACGACGGCGACCGAGCGCAGGGCCCAGCCGCGCAGGTCGGCGGGTCCCCGGACCCAGAGGCCGAGGGGGCGGGCATCCTCCAGGTCGTCCAGCTGGCGGGGCCACTCGGGATCGCCGGGGACGAGGAAGCGCCCGCCGAGCCGGGCGACGAGGTCGAGGTCCCGGTCCGGTGCGGCCGTGCGGGCCCGGCGCCGCCAGCCGTCGACGCGCCGCTCGCCGGTCCCCTGGAAGGGATCGGCGAGCGGGCCCCCGTCCTCCCGCAGCAGCCGCAGGAAGCCGGCCGCCCCGTGCCGGCGCAGGGCGCGGCCCGCGTGTTCGTCGCCCGGTTCGACGACGTGGGTGAGGGCGGCGCGGGCGAGCCGCTCGCGCTCCTCGGCGGTCACCGCCGGTCCCCCGCGCCGACGGGGACGCCCCGGGCGATGCCGGTGCGCAGTTCGAGGGCGAGCGCGAGGTCGTCGGCGCCGGGCCGGTCGCGGCCCGCGAGGTCGGCGACGGTCCAGGCCACGCGGAGCACCCGGTCGAGGCCGCGGGCGGTGAGCAGGCCCCGCTCGATGTCGCGTTCGGCGGCGGCCAGGGCGCCGGGCTCGGTGACGTACCGGGTGCGCAGCTCGTGGCCCGGGACCTCGCTGTTGACGGTCCAGGGGGTGTCTGCGAGCCGGGCGGCGGCGCGGGCCCTGGCCTCGCGGACCCGGTCGGCGACGGCGCCGCTCGGCTCGCCGCGCCCGCCCTGCCCGAGGAGGTCGGAGCGGGTGACGGGCTCGACCTCGACGCGCAGGTCGACGCGGTCGAGCAGGGGGCCGGAGAGCCGGGCCTGGTAGCGGCGGATGAGGGAGGCGGGGCATTCGCAGCCGGCGCCGTGAAGGGTGTGGCGGCCGCAGGGGCAGGGGTTGGCGGCGAGGGCGAGGAGGAAGCGGGCGGGGAGCCGGACGACTCCGGCGGCGCGGGCGACGACGACGTGGCCGGATTCGAGGGGCTGGCGCAGGGCGTCGAGGGACTTGGTGGAGAACTCGGGCGCCTCGTCGAGGAAGAGCACCCCACGGTGGGCGAGGGAGACCGCGCCGGGCCGCGGCAGTCCGTTGCCGCCGCCGACGAGGGACTGCATGGTCGCGGAGTGGTGGGGCGCGCAGTAGGGCGGGCGGTGGACGAGGGGTTCGCCGGGCGGGAGGATCCCGGCGACCGAGTGGACGGCGGTGACTTCGAGGGACTCCTGGCGGGTGAGCGGCGGCAGGATGCCGGGGAGCCGCTCCGCGAGCATGGTCTTGCCGGCGCCGGGAGGTCCGGTGAGCAGCAGGTGGTGGGCGCCGGCGGCGGCGATCTCCAGGGCGCGGCGGGCGGTGTGCTGCCCGGCGACGTCGGCGAGGTCGGGCCCGTCGGAGGGGTCGGCGGCGAGTCCGGTGCCGACCCCGGCGCCGGGGACGAGGAGTCCGGCGAGCATGGGGTCGGGCCGCCCCTCCTCCAGCGGCTGCTCGTCGGGGACGGGTTCGTCGGAGAGCACGGCGATGAGCTGGCGCAGGCTGCGGACGCCGAGGACCGAGACGCCGGGCACGAGGGCGGCCTCCCCCGCGGTCCGTTCGGGGACGACGACCTGCCGGTATCCGGCCTCGGCGGCGGCGAGCACGGCGGGCAGGACGCCGCGGACGGGCCGGACCCGGCCGTCCAGGCCGAGTTCGCCGATGAGGACGAGGTCGGCGATGCTGCGCGGGTCGATGCGCTCGGCGGCGCCGAGCACGGCGGCCGCCACGGCGAGGTCGAATCCCGAGCCGCCCTTGGGCACGGAGGCGGGGCTGAGGCCGACGGTGAGTTTCTTCTGCGGCCATTCCGCCTGGGAGTTGACGATGGCGGCGCGGACCCGGTCGCGGCTCTCGGTGAGGCTCTTGTCGGGGAGTCCGACGAGGGTGAAGGCGGCGACCCCGGCTTCGAGGTCGGCCTGGACCTCGACGACGACGCCCTCGACGCCGACCAGGGCGACGGAGCAGGTGCGGGCGAATCCCATCACGCCACCCCCCGGGCGTGGGTGACGACGGGTGCGCCGCGCCGGGGCAGCAGGACGCCGACGAGGTCGATGCGGACGCCTCCGCCGGCGGGCGGGCCGCCGTGTCGGTCGAGCCAGCAGGCGGCGAGGCGCCGCAGCCGCTCGGCCTTGCGCGGGCTGACGGCGGCCATCGGGTGTTCGAAGGCCCCGTCGCGGCGGGTCTTGACCTCGCAGACGACGAGGGTGTCGCCCTGGCGGGCGACGATGTCGATCTCTCCGGTGCGGCCGCAGCGCCAGTTCCTGGCGAGGACGTGCAGGCCGGCCGCGGTCAGCCGGCGGGCGGCGAGCTCTTCCCCGTACCGCCCGAGTGCTCGGGTCGCGTTCATTCGGTACCACCTCCGGCACCGACTGTGACGCAGCCCGCACGCCCCGTGTGCGGGGCTGTGGACGAGGGGGCGACTGGGGAAAACCCGGCCACCCGTTCGGGTGGACCGTCAGCTGCCGGGGAGTTCCAGGTCGCTCTTGTTGAGCTCCTCGATGTTCACGTCCTTGAACGTGAGGACGCGGACCTGCTTGACGAACCTGGCCGGCCGGTACATGTCCCAGACCCAGGCATCGGCCATCGAGACCTCGAAGAAGACCTCGCCCTGGACCGAGTGCACCTGCATCTCGTAGTCGTTGGTGAGGTAGAAGCGCCGCTCGGTCTCGATCACGTATTTGAACAGCCCGACGACATCGCGGTACTCCCGGTAGAGCTTGAGCTCCATCTCGGTCTCGTACTTCTCGAGGTCCTCGGCACTCATGGCATGTTCCCCTTCAGCCGTGCGTCCCCCTATTGTGCGCCGGTCGCACGGGCCCCTAAACGATTTCCGGGGCGAGAACGAGCGGCGCGCTGGGAGGTCCTTCGTCGAGCAGCGTCTGCAGCAGCTCGGCGAGTCTGTTGGGGTACACCGTCTCACGGGCCGCCGACAGTTCGGCGGAAGTCCACCACCTCAGGCCGGCCACACTGCGGGCCTCCAGCTCGGTGAGGCCGGCCGGGGCGGTCTCGGTCCGGGTGGTGCGGGCCAGGTAGTACCACTCGTCCTGGTTCCAGCGGCGCCCGTCGAAGGGGAACGAGCAGTAGCGCTGCCAGAGCACGGGCCCGAGCTCGACCTCGGTGATGCCGGTCTCCTCGGCGAGCTCGCGCAGCGCCGCCTCCTCCCGGCCCTCGTCGCCCTCCAGCCCGCCGCCGGGGGTGAACCACCAGGTCTGCGCGGGGTCGTCGGGTTCGTAGCCGTGCAGGAGCAGGATGCGGTCGTCGGGGTCGAGCAGGACGACCCGGGCCACCCGCCGGGTCTCGGCCGCGTGCGTCATGCGCTCACCCTGTCCCTGCCGCCTCCGGAAGCCGGGGCCGGCTTCCGGCCGCCCAGCCCGGCCAGCGGGCCGTACGCCGCCCCGCCGAGGATCAGTACGCACCCGGCGACGATCGCGTAGAAGAGCGGCGCGACCGGTCCGGGCCCGGAGATGCCGCCGGGCAGCGCGGCGAAGCTCGCGGGCCGTTCGAGGACGGCCGGGGAGGGCCAGGCGACGGCGTCGACGCGGCCGACGACGGAGGAGGCCGGCACGGCACCGTGGCCGGCGTCCTGGAGGTGGGAGCGCGAGTCCACCGAGTTGCGCCGCTCGTCGCCGAGGAGGAAGAGCTTCCCCGCCGGCAGGGTCGTGGAGAACGCGTAGTCCGAGGCGGGCTGACCGGCCGGCAGATACGGTTCCTCGACCGGCTTGCCGTTGATCAGGAGCCGCCCGTCGTCGGCGCCGGTGACGGTGTCGCCGCCGACGCCCACCACCCGCTTGACCATGGTCACGTCGCCCCAGAGCGGGTCGGTGAAGACGACGATGTCGCCGCGCCGGACCTCCGAGCCGTCGATGCGCTCGGCCAGCACCTTGGAGCCGACCGCGAGGGTCGGCGTCATGGAGTCGCTGGGCACCGTGTACGGCTGGTAGAGCACGGCGCCGAGCGCGAAGCCGCCGAGGAAGAGCACACAGCCGACGGCCACGGCCAGTCCCGACAGCACCCTGCCGAGACGGCCGCGGCCGTCGTTCGTACGCGGTTTGACGCTCATGGGCACCTCAGGGGTCCGCGGACCGTCCGTGCGACGGTCCGGGAGGGCACCCTACCCGCGGGTCGCTACTCGGCGGTATGACGTGCGGCGAGCTTCTTGCGGCGCCACAGCACCAGCGGAAGCGCTCCCGCGACACCCGCCGCGCCCGGGGCGACGGCCAGTGCCTGGCTGAGGCCGGGCTGGTCGAAGGTGGACGGCACCGGCAGGGTGGCCCAGCGGGTCACCGGCCAGGCGATGACGACGGCCCGGCCGACGACCTCGTCGTTGGAGACGGTGCCGCCGCCGGCGAGCTCCTGGTGGTAGCGGGAGTCCAGGGAGTTCTGCCGGTTGTCGCCCATGACCCAGATGCGGCCCTCGGGGACCTTGATCGGGCCGAAGGCGGGCTCGCAGGGCACGGAGCCGGGGTACAGGTACGAGGTCTCGTCCAGCTCCTTGCCGTTGACCGTGACCTTGCCGCCCTCCTTGCAGGAGACCGTGTCGCCG
Organism: Streptomyces showdoensis; assembly: GCF_039535475.1. Classification (NCBI taxonomy): domain Bacteria; kingdom Bacillati; phylum Actinomycetota; class Actinomycetes; order Kitasatosporales; family Streptomycetaceae; genus Streptomyces; species Streptomyces showdoensis. The sequence continues at coordinate 562,282 of NZ_BAAAXG010000028.1, forward strand.
CCGACCGCGATGACCCGCTTGATCAGGTCCTTCTCCTCGGCGGACGGCATGAGGCCGATGAAGCTCAGGACCTTCTGCACCACGTTGGGCTCGGGCGTCTTGCCCTCCTCCAGCCAGCCGCCCGGGTCGTGGAAGACGACGACCTCGCCGCGCTCCGGCTCCGAGCCGAACCACGGGGTCAGCTTGTCCACGAGCACCCGGTCACCGCGCTGGAGGGTGTTCATCATCGAGTCCGAGGGGATCGAGAACGCCTGCACCAGGAAGGTCTTGATCAGCAGCGCGAGGATCAGCGCGATGCCGATGAGCAGCGGCAGCTCCTTCCAGAAGGAGCGCGGCTTCTTCGCGCCGCCGCTGCCGCTCCGGCCCGCGCCGTCGCCGCCGTCACCGGTGTCGCCGGGCGGGGTGGCACCCTGGTCCGGGCCCTGGTCGGAGCCCGCGTCACCGTCCCGACGGCCCGTGGAGTCATCCGTCATGGCCGCCACCTGTTGGGCGGGCCGATCGGGCCTCTTCTCGGGCTCGTCGTGTCCGGATCGTGCGCCGACGGCCAAATCCCCCACATCCACTCCTCAATCCGTGCAAACGCCCGTCCCGGAACAGGGACAGGCCCACCACTCCCATAACGAGCGGGAGTTCCGCAGGGGTCGGGAGCCAGGGCAATCCGTTCAGATTCCGCTGGGACACACTATGCGACACACCCTGCGCTCCGGCCCCGTCCACCGCGCCGTCCTCGGACCCGGAGTCCGCGGCGGCCACGGAGGCGAAGGCCGACCGTTCTTCCAGCCGTCGCCAGTGGCCCACCGGCCAGGCGATGACGACGGCGCGGCCCACGACCTGGTCCTCGGAGACCGTGCCGTGGTCCTTCTCGTCCAGGTGATAGCGCGAGTCGGCGGAATTGGCCCGGTGGTCGCCCATGACGAAGATCCTCCCCTGCGGGACCTTCACCTCGAAGGGGATGTTCGACGGTGCGTTCCCGGGGTGCAGATACGGTTCGTCCAACGGTACGCCGTTGACGGTGATCCGTCCGTCGTCGCCGCAGCACTTCACGGTGTCCCCGCCGACCGCGACCACCCGCTTGATCAGGTCCTGGTCGTCGGCGGAGGGCAGCAGCCCGATGAAGGTCAGGGCCTGCTTGACCTGCTTGACGCCCACCGGGTCGTCGGCCGGCGGCGCGGTCTCCTGCTGGAGCCAACCGCCCGGGTCCTTGAAGACCACCACGTCACCGCGCTGGGGCCGGGAGCCGAACCAGGGCGTGAGCTTGTCGACCAGCACCCGGTCGTCGATCCGGATCGTCTGCTCCATCGAGCCGGACGGGATCACGAAGGCCTGCACCAGGAAGGTCTTCAGGACCAGGGCGATCAGGACGGCGACGGTGACGAGGAGCGGGATCTCCCTGAGGGCGGAGCGCTGTCGGCGCCGCTTCACCTTGCGGGCCAGCCGGCGCCGCTCGGCCCGGCCGGGCAGCGTACGGACGCCGTCCTCCGGGCCGTCTCCGGTGCCGGCCGAGCCGCCCGGGTCGCCCGAGGGGCCCTGGCGGCCTTCGGGCGCCCGGCCCCGCCTACCCATGGCCCCGTCCGGAGCCGCCCGAGGGGCTCCCCGGGCTCCCGGCGTGGCCACCACCCGTCCAGTCGGGCACGGCGGCGAAGGCGTCGGTGCCGGGAACGGTGGACCAGCGGCCGAAGGGCCAGCCGATCCAGTCCGCGCGCCCGACCACCTTCTCGACCGGGACCATGCCGCCGCCGGGCTGACCGAGGTGGTCGCGGGAGTCGCTGGACTGGCTGCGGTGGTCGCCCATGACCCACAGGGTGCCGGGCGGCACCACGATGTCGAACGGCACCCTGGACGGCTGGTCGCCCAGCATCACGTAGCGCTCCTGGACGGGCGCGCCGTTGACGCTGATCCGGCCGTCCTTGTCGCAGCAGACCACCCGGTCGCCGCCGGTGCCGACGACCCGCTTCACGAAGTCGGTCTCGTCGGGCTCGGCGAGGCCGAGGGCGGCGGCCGCGTCGTGGAACAGCCCGGTGACCGGGTTGCCCGACGGCTCCTCGCGGACGAAGGACCCGGTGCCGTCGAAGACGACGACGTCACCCCGGCGCGGCTCGTCGCCGAAACGGTACGCCAGCTTGTTGACCAGGATCCGGTCGCCGACCTGGAGGGTGGGCTCCATGGAGCCGCTGGGCACCAGGAAGGGCTGCAGCACGAAGTGGCTGAACACCAGCAGGAAGACCATGCAGGCCGCGCCGATCAGCCCGGTACGGCGCCAGGTGAGCGGTCCGGAGCCCCCGAAGGGCCCGGACATGCGCGCGGAGCGCGATCGCTCCTCCTCGTCGGAGGAGCGATCGCGCTCCGAGTGCTGTGCTTCGGTGTCCATCGGGGGCAGAGCTTATCCCGCCACCCTGTGGACCGTGGGTCAGCGGTCGCGCTTCTCCTTGATCTTCGCGGCCTTGCCGCGCAGCTCACGGAGGTAGTACAGCTTGGCGCGACGGACGTCACCGCGGGTGACGAGCTCGATCTTCTCGAAGATCGGGCTGTGCACCGGGAAGGTGCGCTCGACGCCGACGGAGAACGAGACCTTGCGGACCGTGAAGGACTCGCTGACGCCCGAGCCCTGACGGCGGATGACGACACCCTTGAACTGCTGGATACGGGAGCGGTTGCCCTCGATGACGCGAACGTGGACGTTCACGGTGTCGCCGGGGCGGAAGGCCGGGACGTCGGAGCGCAGCGAACCGGCGTTGACCTGGTCGAGCAGGGAGGCCATGGAGGTCTCTTTCCTCGCTGATGCCACAGGTCATCAGCGGTACGTACGAATGATGAGTGAGCGCCGTGCGTCCCTGGCGGGCGTCGTCCCCCTGTGGCAGGGGCGCGCGCCGGACGTACGACAGCGGCCTATTCTTCCACGGCCTGCGGCCTGCGCCAAAATCGGCCGCCGGGCTCGGGGGCCCAACCCATCATGGAGAGGATCTCCCGGTCCTTCTTGTCGAAGGCGGCGGGGTCGCAGCGCTCGATCAGGTCGGGGCGGTTGGCCGCGGTGCGCCGGAAGGCCTCGTCGCGCCGCCAGCGCGCGATCTTCCCGTGGTGCCCGCTGAGCAGCACGTCGGGGATGCCGCGGCCGCGCCACTCCGGGGGCTTGGTGTAGACCGGGCCCTCCAGGAGGTTGGCCATGGCGCCGGGGGCGAAGGAGTCGTCCCGGTGCGACTCGGCGTTGCCGAGGACGCCGGGCAGCAGCCGGGCGACGGCCTCGGTGACGACCAGGACGGCGGCCTCGCCGCCGGCCAGCACGTAGTCGCCGATGGACACCTCGTAGACCGGCATCCGGGTGGCGTACTCGTCGATGACCCGGCGGTCGATGCCCTCGTAGCGGGCCGGCGTGAAGATCAGCCAGGGCCGCTCGGAGAGCTCGACGGCGAGCTCCTGGGTGAAGGGCCGGCCGCTGGGGGTGGGGGACGACGAGGACCGGGCCGTGGGCGCCTGCCTCGAAGCCGTCGGCGAGGGTCTGGTCGAGCGCGTCGCCCCAGGGGTCGGTCTTCATGACCATGCCGGGGCCGCCGCCGTACGGGGTGTCGTCGACGGTGTTGTGCCGGTCGTAGGTCCAGTCGCGCAGGTGGTGGACGTGCACGTCGAGCTGGCCGCGGGCGCGGGCCTTGCCGACCAGCGACACGTTCAGCGGTTCGAGGTACTCCGGGAAGATCGTGACGACGTCGAGCCTCATGCGCGGTCCTCGGGCTCGGCGGCGTCCTCGCGGGCGGAGGCGATCTCGGCGCGGTCGTCGATCAGGCCGGGCGGCGGGACGATCACGGCCCGCTGGTTCTCCAGGTCGATCTCGGTGACGATCTCCGAGACGAAGGGGATCATCACCTCGCTGCCGTCGGGCCGCTCCACGATGAAGAGGTCCTGGGACGGCAGGTGGGAGATCTCGGAGATCACGCCGATCTCGGTGCCGTCGGCGAGGACCACGTCGAGGTCCACGAGCTGGTGGTCGTAGTACTCGTCCTCCTCCTCGGGAAGCTCCTCGGGGTCGATCTCGGCGATCAGGAGGGTGTTGCGCAGGGCCTCGGCGCCGGTGCGGTCCTTGACTCCCTCGAAGCGCAGCAGGAGGCGGCCGCTGTGCACCCGGCCGGTCTCGATGGTGAGCGGCCCGGTGGAGGCCGGGTCGGTGAGCAGGACGGCTCCGGGGCCGAGCCTGAGCTCGGGCTCGTCCGTCCGCACTTCGACGGTGACCTCGCCCTTGATCCCGTGGGCGCGGCCGATCCGCGCGACTACCAGCTGCACTTCTCCACTCTCTCCTGTCTCTCCCGGGGGTACGACGTCCGTACGCCCATCGGGCGGGTACGACAACGGGCCGGGGCGGGCGCTAGGCCCTCCCCGGCCCGTGCCGGTGTTCTCTTCTCAGCGCACCTGGTCCACGTCGACGAGGTCGACGCGGATGCCCCGGCCGCCGATGGCGCCCACGACGGTGCGCAGCGCACGCGCGGTGCGGCCGTTGCGGCCGATCACCTTGCCGAGGTCCTCGGGATGGACCCGAACCTCGAGCACACGGCCGCGACGCAGGTTGCGCGAGGCGACCTGCACATCGTCGGGGTTGTCGACGATGCCCTTCACGAGGTGCTCGAGAGCCTCCTCGAGCATGCTCAGGCCTCGGTGGTCTCGGTGGACTCGGCCTCGGCCTCGTCCGCCTTGGCCTTCTTGGCCTTCGGGGTGATGGCCTCACCCTTGGCGTCGCCGCCCTCGAGAGCCTTGGCGAACTCGTCGAACGAGGCGCGCTTGGCTTCCTTGGTCGCCGGAACGAGCAGCGGCTTCTCCGGGGCCGGCAGGCCCTTGGCCTTCTGCCAGTCGCCGGTGAGCTTCAGGATGGCGAGAACCGGCTCGGTCGGCTGGGCGCCGACGGACAGCCAGTACTGCGCACGCTCGGAGTCGACCTCGATACGCGACGGGTTGTACGTCGGGTGGTAAAGGCCGATCTCCTCGATCGCGCGACCGTCCCGACGGGTGCGGGAGTCGGCGACGACGATGCGGTAGTGGGGCTGGCGGATCTTGCCGAGGCGCTTGAGCTTGATCTTGACTGCCACTGGAGTGGTGTCTCCTGGTCTTGACGTGGTTGGGCACCAACGGGATGCCACGTGGGGTTGCGGAACCCGAGGGGCCCGGAGGACGCGTCAGCCGGAGGAGAGAGGGGTCCTGTGCGACTGTCGAGTACAGCTAGCCATTGTGCCACACACCGCGAGGTCAGCCTGCGGCGCCCACGGTCTCCGGGATGCGGAAGGGCTTGCCGCAGCCGCCGCAGACGATCGGCGCCTGGGCGAGCACGGACGGGACCACGCGCACGTTGCGCCCGCAGTCGCAGACGGCCTTGACCCGCACGCCGCCGCCCGAGGAGCCGTGCCGGGCGGCAGGTCCGCGGAAGGAGCGCTTGGTGTCGGCGGCGGTCGCGACGGTGTGGGCCTTGAGCGCGCGCTGGAGCCGCTCGATGGTGGGCCGGTAGCGGCGCCTGGCCTCCGCGTTCAGGGTGACCAGGGAGAAGCCGCTGCTGGCGTGCGGTTCCTCGGGATGGTCCAGGCCCAGCTCCTCGGCGATCGCGAGGAATCTGCGGTTGTGATAGCGGCCGGCCCGGGAGGTGTCGCGGACACCTCGGGCGGCGGCGATGCCGTGGACTGCCTCGTGGAGCAGTCGCTCGAAGGAGAGCTCGGCGCCGCAGGCGGACGAGGACTCTCCGATCAGGGACTCGGGCGCGGCAAGGTCCGGCAGCTCGGGGTGGTACCGCTGAATGTCGGCCCACGCCTGTGCCAGCTCTGCGGCGAGAACAGGGGGTGTCGTGCTCACGTCGGGTACAACGAGCCTGATCCCCTCCGGGTTCCATTCCGGGGCATCCCAAATATTTTGCACGTACCCGTCAGTTGCCCTGGTTGCCCGTCAAGCCGGTGCGTAGCGGCGCATACGCCCCGGCGCGCGGTGGTGGCACATGCGCCGGGGGCCTGGTGGGAGGGACAGTACCGGGCTCCTGCCCGAAGTCGGGCACCGCCCCCCACTCGTCGCGAAACCGCCTCCTCCCCCTGTCCGGAAGTCGTACGGCCCGAGCACTGGACGCGGGGCGGGATGCGCAGTTCCCTGACTACGGGGGGTCGTCGTCCAGGCACCGATTGGGGCGCTTTCCATGACACCTACGCTCGTCCCGCACCACCCCGCGCGCGACTGGGCCGAGATCCAGGAACGGATGCTCGTGCCGCTCTACGAGACGGTCTACGACCGGCTCGGCGTGGGCGCCCGGTCCTCGGTGCTCGGCCTGCGCTGCGGCTCCGGACTGGCCCTGCTGATCGCGGCGGCGCGGGGCGCGCGGGTGGCCGGGACGGACGACGACCTCGCCCGGCTGGCGCTCGCGAGGGAGCGGCTCCCGGAGGGGACGGTGAGCATGGCGGGGCCCCCGGAGGGCGACCCGTACGACGTGATCACGGCCTTCCACGGGACGGGCCCGCTGACCGCGGGGACGGCCTCGTTCACCCGCTCGGCCCAGCCGGGCGCGGCGGTCGTGGTGGCGGGCTGGGGCCCGCCGGAGCGCTGCGCCACGGCCTCGGTGCTCCGGGTCGCGGAGCGGCTGACCGGCTGGGTGCCGGGGGAACGCGAGGACGGCGAGGAGCTCGAGGCGGCCGTCGCGGCGGCGGGGCTGCGCTGGGAGGGTTCGGGCCGGGTGGCCTGCCCGTTCGGCTACGCGGGCCCGGACAGCGCGGTGCGCGGGCTGCTGTCGACGGGCGAGTTCGACGCGGCGGTCCGGGCGACGGATGCGCACCAGGTGGAGAAGGAGCTCCTGGAGGCGCTGGAGCCGTACGTGCGCGCGGACGGCACGGTGTGGATGCCGAACGTCTTCCGGTACGTGATCGCCCGCCTGCCGTAGCGGGGTGGTCCCGCGTGGGGCGCGGGGCTACTCCTTCTCCAGGCGCGGGATGCCGGCCGCCCGGTAGGCGGCGGCCTCCTCCAGGGTCTCGTTGGCGAGGAGGGCCTCGGCGAGGGCGTCGAGCTTGTCGCGGTTCTCCCGGAGCAGCCGCAGGGCGCTCTCGTAGCACTCGTCGACGATGCGGCGCATCTCGGCGTCGACGGTGTCGAGGGTGGCGGGGGCGGCGGAGAGGCCGTAGGCCTGCTGGGCGTCGCCGGGGATGGCGGTGAGGCGGCCGACCCGCTCGCTCATGCCCCAGCGGCCGGCCATCCCGCGGGCGATGCCGGTGACCTGCTCCAGGTCGCTCTCGGCGCCGGTGGTGATGACCCCGAAGACGACCTGTTCGGCCGCCATGCCGCCGAGCGCGCCGATGATCCGGCCGCGCAGGTACTCCTCGGTGTAGGCGTAGCGGTCGGCCTCGGGGGTGGAGAGGGTGACGCCGAGGGCGCGGCCGCGCGGCACGATGGTGATCTTGCGGACGGGGTCCGCGCCGGGCTGGAGCATGCCGAGCAGGGCGTGGCCGCTCTCGTGGTAGGCCGTGCGGCGGCGCTCCTCGTCGGGCATCACCAGGGGCCGTTCGGCGCCGAGCTGGACCTTCTCCAGGGCGTCGGAGAGGTCGGACTGGGTGACGGCCTTCTGCTGGCGCTTGACGGCGAGCAGGGCGGCCTCGTTGGCGAGGTTGGCGAGTTCGGCGCCGGTCATGCCGGGGGTGGTCTTGGCGACGTGTTCGAGGTCGACGTTCTGCGCGAGCGGGATCTCCCGGGTGTGGATCTTGAGGATGGCCTCGCGGCCGCCGCGGTCGGGCGGGTTGACGTGGACGATCCGGTCGAAGCGGCCGGGGCGGGTGAGGGCGGGGTCGAGGACGTCGGCCCGGTTGGTGGCGGCGATCACGATGACGCCCTCGGAGCCGGTGAAGCCGTCCATCTCGGTGAGGATCTGGTTGAGCGTCTGCTCGCGCTCGTCGTGGCCGCCCATGCCGGCGCCGCCGCCGCGGGCCCGGCCGATGGTGTCGATCTCGTCGATGAAGATGATCGCGGGGGCGACCTTGCGGGCCTCGGCGAAGAGCTCGCGCACCCGGGAGGCGCCGACGCCCACGATCATCTCGATGAACTCGGAGGCGGAGGCCGAGAAGAAGGGCACCCCGGCCTCCCCCGCGACCGCCCTGGCGAGGAGCGTCTTGCCGGTTCCGGGCGGTCCGGCGAGCAGCACGCCGCGGGGCATCTTGGCGCCCATCGCGCGGTAGGCGTCGGGGTTCCTGAGGAAGTCGACGACGTCGTTGAGCTCGCCCTCGACCTCGTCGATGCCGGCGACGTCGGCGAAGGTGGTGCGCTTGGCGCCGTCCAGCTCGACGGGCTTGGGCGGGGCCTTGCGGCCGAGCATGCCGCCGGCGCCGCCCATGCCGGCGCTCATCCGGCGGGCGATGAACACCCACAGCACGATGAGCAGCAGCATCGGGGCGAGCGAGATCAGCAGGTTGGCGAGGAAGCTGCGCTCCGCGACGACCGGCTTGGCGGTGACGACGACGTTCTGCTTGGTCAGCTGGGCCCAGAGGTCGTCGTCGGCGAAGGCGGGCCGCTGGGTCTGGAACTTGGTGTAGTCGCCGTCGCCGTCGGGGACGGGCTGCTTGGTCTTGAGCTGGCCCTGGATGGCGTCGCCCTTGGAGTAGATCTTGGTGACGTTGCCGGCCGCGACCTGCTTGTCGAACTCCGTGTACGAGATGGTCGGCCCGTCGCCCTCGTTGAAGAAGCCGAGCACGAGGTTGGCGATGAGGTAGACCGCGAGCGCGGTGAGGATCAGGCTGCCCCAGCCGCCGGGCATCCTCCTCTTGGGCGGCGGGGACGGCGGAGCCCCTTCCGAGCGCCAGGGCTGGTCGGTCCGGTCGCGCGGGGGTACGGGGTTGGCCACGTGCTCTCCTCGGGGTGGCAGTGGCCCCAGTATCGAAGAGCCGGGCATACCCGGCATTACGGATGACGCGCGGGAGTGAAAAGGGGCCCGCGGCGGTTTCGCACCGCCGCGGGCCCCTCTCCGGTGGGCACTCAGCCCATGAACTTCTTGAACTCGTCGGGCAGCTCGAACTGGCCCGGGTCCTGGCCCGCCGGCAGCCCGAAGGCGCCGCCGGCCTGCGCCTGCTCGCGGCGCTCCGCGGCGGCCTGCTCCTCGGCCTTGCGCTTCATCGGGTTGCCGCTCTTGCGCTTGCCCTTGGCCTGCTTGACCTGCTTCTTCTGCCGGCCGGGGCCGCCGCCCATGCCCGGCATCCCCGGCATGCCCGGCATGCCGCCGCCCTGGGCCATGCGGGACATCATCTTGCGGGCCTCGAAGAACCGCTCGACCAGGCCCTTGACCGCGCTGACCTCGACACCGGAACCCTTGGCGATACGGGCACGGCGGGAGCCGTTGATGATGGTCGGGTCCTGGCGCTCGGCCGGGGTCATCGACTTGATGATGGCGCCGACGCGGTCGACCTCGCGCTCGTCGATGTTGGCGATCTGCTCCTTCATCTGCCCCATGCCGGGGAGCATCCCGAGGAGCTTGGAGATGGAGCCCATCTTGCGGACCTGCTCCATCTGCGCCATGAAGTCGTCGAGCGTGAACTCCTGGCCCTTCTTGGACGCCAGCTTGGAGGCCATCTTGGCGGCCTCTTCCTGGCTGAAGGTCTGCTCGGCCTTCTCGATGAGCGACATGATGTCGCCCATGCCGAGGATGCGGGACGCCATGCGGTCCGGGTGGAACGCGTCGAAGTCGTCCAGCTTCTCGCCGTTGGAGGCGAACATGATCTGCTTGCCGGTGACGTGCGCGATGGAGAGCGCCGCACCACCGCGGGCGTCGCCGTCCAGCTTGGAGAGCACCACGCCGTCGAAGCCGACGCCGTCGCGGAAGGCCTCGGCCGTGTTGACGGCGTCCTGACCGATCATCGCGTCGACGACGAAGAGGATCTCGTCGGGGCTGACGGCGTCGCGGATGTCCGCGGCCTGCTGCATCAGCTCCTGGTCGATACCGAGGCGGCCGGCGGTGTCGACGATGACGATGTCGTACTGCTTGCCGCGCGCGTACTCGATCGAGTCCTTGGCGACCTGGACCGGGTCGCCGACGCCGTTGCCCGGCTGGGGGCCGTAGAAGGCCACGCCCGCGCGGTCGGCGACCACGGAGAGCTGGGTGACGGCGTTGGGGCGCTGGAGGTCGCAGGCGACGAGCAGCGGCGAGTGCCCCTGGCCCTTGAGCCAGAGACCGAGCTTTCCGGCGAGGGTGGTCTTACCGGCACCCTGGAGACCGGCGAGCATGATCACGGTCGGGGCGGTCTTGGCGAACCGCAGGCGGCGGGTCTCGCCGCCGAGGATGCCGACGAGCTCCTCGTTGACGATCTTGATGACCTGCTGCGAGGGGTTCAGCGCCTTGGAGACCTCGGCACCGGCGGCCCGCTCCTTGACGTTCTTGATGAACGCGCGGACGACGGGCAGCGCGACATCGGCCTCGAGGAGCGCGATACGGATTTCCCGGGCCGCGCTGTCGATGTCCTGCTCGGAGAGGCGGCCTTTACCCCGGAGGGACTTGAAAGTCGCGCTGAGGCGGTCGGAAAGCGTATCGAACACGGTGGTCGCGATTCCTCGGGTCGGGGCGGGCAGTCCCCCAAGGGTATCCGTCCCGCGGACGGGGGCGCCCTGGCCGGTACGGGTCGGGGCGCCCCGGCCGTTCAGCGCAGCGCCTCCTCCAGCGTCCGCGCCAGTCCGGCCGCCTCCTCCGACGCCAGCAGCGAGCCGTCCGGCCGGGTCACGTAGAGGGTGTCGACGGCGTTGGCGCCCAGGGTGGAGACATGGGCGCTGCGGACCCGGACCTCGGCGCCCTCCAGGGCACGGCCGATGCGGTGCAGCAGGCCGGGGGCGTCCTGGGCGCGGACCTCCAGGACGGTGGCGAGCCGGGAGCCGTCGGCGGCGACGGTGACCCGGGGCGGCGGGGCGGCGACCCCGCGGCGCCGGGGGTAGGCGGCGTCGCGTTCGGCGAGCCGGGCGGGGACGTCGAGGGAGCCGTCCAGGGCGCGCACGAGGTCGGCGCGGAGCCGTCGGGCCTCGGGGAGCGAGCCGTACTCGGCGGCGACCCGCCAGTCGAGGACGAGGACGGGGCCCTTGCCGATCTCGGCCGGCAGGGCGACGGCGCGCAGCTCGGCCGCGCGCACGGTGAGCCGGTGCAGGGCGAGCACGCCGGCGACGGCGGGCAGCACGCCGGGCCGCTCGGGCAGGGCGACGAGCAGTTCGACGCCGACGGGCTCGGGCTCCCCGGCACCGGCGACGACGGGTTCGGTGTGCAGGGCGAGGACGGGCTCGCCGGTGCGCAGCGCCTCGATGGCGAGCCGTTCCTGCTCGGCGCTGGGCGCGGCGGCCTCCGGGTCGGGCAGCTCCTCCCCCGCGAGCACCCCGGCGACGCGTTTGACGAGATCGGCCACCAGGGAGGCGCGCCAGGAGGACCAGGCGGCGGGCCCGGTGGCCAGGGCGTCGGCCTCGGTGAGGGCGTGCAGGAGTTCCAGGGCGCCGAGGGTGCCGACGGCGGCGGCGACGGACTGGACGGTGGCGGGGTCGTCGAGGTCGCGCCGGGTGGCGGTCTCGATGAGGAGCAGGTGGTGGCGGACCACGGTGGCGAGGACCGCGACGTCGGCGGCGTCGAAGCCGATCCGGGCGGCGACGTCGCGGGCGATGGTCTCGCCGGCGACGGCGTGGTCGCCGGGCCAGCCCTTGCCGATGTCGTGCAGGAGGGCCGCGACGAGCAGCAGGTCGGGCCGGTGGACCCGGCGGGTGAGGGAGGCGGCGCGGACGGCGGTCTCGACGAGGTGCCGGTCGACGGTCCAGGTGTGGACGGGGTTTCGCTGGGGGCGGCAGCGGACCCGCTCCCAGTCGGGCAGCATCCGGGTGACGAGCCCTTCGGCCTCCAGGGCCTCCCAGACGGGGACGGTGGGTTCGCCCGCGCCGAGGAGGGTGACGAGTTCCTCGCGGGCCTCGGCCGGCCAGGGCACCGGCAGCGGCTTGGCGGAGGAGGCGAGGCGGCGTACGGCGTGCAGGGAGAGCGGGAGGCCGGCCTGGGCGGCGGCGGCCGCGGCCCGCAGCGGCAGGACGGGGTCGCGTTCGGGTCGGGCACTGAGGGCGAGGACGGCCTCGCCGTCCATCTCGACGACGCCCTCGGCGAGCGGGGTGCGTTCGGCGGGCGGTTTCGCGCCGCCGGGCCGGCCGCCGCGCCCGCCGAGCAGGCCGCGCAGCCGGGGCCGCCCGGCGCGGGCCTTGAGGACCCGGTTGACCTCGCGCCAGGTGACGTCGGAGGCGTACGAGACGGTCCGCGCGGCCTCGTACACCTCGCGCAGCAGGGTGTCGGCGTCGAGCAGGCCGAGTTCGGCGGCGACGGCGTCCTGCTCCTGGAGGGCGAGGCGGTCGGTGGCGCGGCCGGTGGCGAGGTGGAGGGCGTCGCGGGCGTCGAGGAGGCGGCGGCGGGCCTCGTCGAGTCCTTCGCGGGGCGCGTCGGCGAGCCAGGAGGCGGCGACGGCGCGCAGGGCCTGGGCGTCGCGCAGTCCGCCGCGGGCCTCCTTGAGGTCGGGCTCCAGGAGGTACTGGAGCTCGCCGCTGCGTTCGGCCCGCTCGCGGCAGAGGGCGTCGAGCTCGGGCAGCCGCCGGGTGGCCTGGTTGCGCCAGTCGGCGAGGACGGTGGTGCGCAGGGCGGTGACCAGGCCCGCGTCGCCCGCGACGGGCCGGGCGTCCAGGAGGCCGAGCTGGACCTTGAGGTCCTCGGCGGCGGTCTTGCGCGCCTCGGCGGGGGTGCGGACGGAGTGGTCGAGGGCGAGGCCCAGGTCCCAGACCGGGTACCAGACCCGGTCGGCGAGGGTGGCGACGGCGCCCGGGTCGGCGGAGCCGTCGTGCAGGAGCAGCAGGTCGAGGTCGCTGCGCGGGGAGAGCTCGCCGCGCCCGTAGCCGCCGACGGCGACGAGCGCCACCCCTCGGGGCGGCCGTCCGGCGGCGTCGAGGCCGGCGTCGAGGAGGGCCGCCAGCCAGGCGTCGGTGAGCCGGGAGAGCTCGGCACGGCGCGGCGGCCCGGACCGCGTCTTCTCACTGAGAAGGCGCAGCCGGGCCGCCGCGTAACCGCTGGGTCCCGTGTCTTCGGATTCCGTGTTCACGTCGAGGCTCGTCACCCAGCGGCTCCTTTTCGCGTCGTCGTCCGGGCTACAGCGCGTCCGGACCGCGTTCGCCGGTGCGGACCCTCACGGCGGTCTCGACCGGGACGCTCCACACCTTGCCGTCTCCGATCTTGCCGGTCCGGGCGGCCTTGACGACGACGTCGATGAGCTGTTCGGCGTCCTCGTCCTCCACCAGGACCTCGATGCGGATCTTGGGGACGAGGTCGACCGTGTACTCGGCGCCGCGGTAGACCTCGGTGTGGCCGCGCTGGCGGCCGTACCCGCTGGCCTCGGTGACGGTGAGGCCCTGGACGCCGAAGGCCTGGAGGGCGTCCTTGATCTCGTCGAGCCGGTGCGGCTTCACGACCGCGGTGATGAGCTTCATGCGTCCACCTTCTTGTTCTCCGTCGGGGCCGGGGCGGGTACGGCGGTGCTGCGCGAGGAGCTGCCGCCGCCCGCCCCGCTGAAGTCGTACGCGGTCTCCGCGTGCTCGACCTGGTCGATGCCGGAGATCTCGTCGTCCTCGCTGACCCGCATCCCCATCGTCTTGTCGATGATCAGGGCGAGGATCGCGGAGGCGATCAGAGAGTAGGCGAGGACGGAGAAGACGCCGATGGCCTGCTTGCCGAGCTGGTCGAGGCCGCCGCCGTAGAAGAGGCCCTTGGCGTCGGACTGGACGCCGCCGGTGGCGAAGAAGCCGACGAGGAGGGAGCCGACGACACCGCCGACGAGGTGGACGCCGACGACGTCGAGCGAGTCGTCGTAACCGAACTTGTACTTGAGGCCGACGGCCATGGCGCAGAGCAGGCCGGCCACGGCACCGATGGCGATCGCGCCGAGCGGGGAGCAGGAGCCGCCGGAGGGGGTGATGGCGACGAGGCCGGCGACCGCGCCGGAGGCGGCGCCGAGGGTGGTGAAGGAGCCGTGGCGGAGCTTCTCGTAGGCGAGCCAGGCGAGCATGGCGGCGGCGGTGGCGACCTGGGTGTTGACGAACATCACCGCGCCGACGCCGTCGTCGTTGCCGAGCCAGGAGCCGGCGTTGAAGCCGAACCAGCCGAACCAGAGCAGACCGGCGCCGAGCATGACCAGCGGGAGGCTGTGCGGGCGCATCGGGTCCTTCTTGAAGCCGACCCGCTTGCCGATGACGAGGATGACGCCGAGGGCGGCCGCGCCCGCGTTGATGTGGACGGCGGTGCCGCCGGCGAAGTCGATGACGCCCATCTCGAAGAGCCAGCCGCCGGTGCCCCAGACCCAGTGGGCGACCGGGAAGTAGACGATCGTGACCCACAGGGTGATGAAGAGGGCCCAGGCGGTGAACTTGACGCGGTCGGCGAGGGCGCCGCTGATCAGGGCCGGGGTGATGATCGCGAACATGAGCTGGAAGACGGCGAAGACGTACACCGGGATGGTGTAGCCGTCCCACAGTTCGGTGAGGCCGATGCCGCTGAGGCCGACGTAGTCGGAGGACCACCCGAAGAGCGAGGCGGAGTCGGTGCCGAAGGCGATGCTGAAGCCGTAGAGCACCCAGAGGATCGTGACGATCCCGAGGCTGATGAAGCTCATCATCAGCATGTTGAGGGTGGACTTGACGCGGACCATGCCTCCGTAGAAGAAGGCGAGAGCCGGGGTCATCAGCATGACCAGGGCGGAGCAGATGAGCATGAACCCGGTGTTGGCGGCGGACAGCGCGGGCGCGTCTGCTGCCAGGGTCGTGATGGCTGATGCCATCGGCGTCTCCTCGTCGTCGAATGCGGCCTGTGCGGGGCGGGGCCGGAGCGGCTTGGCCGTGAGGGGTGGCCGGTTATGCGCCAGAGATTCGCGCAGCGCGGTTTCCGCCGATGCCGCTCGATGTTTCGCCGCAGTGACGAAGGGACGGGGCGTGTTACGCGACCGTGAACGCCGGGGTCACGGAGATGTAACGGGCGTACTCTCCGCGCGGGATCCGGGGAGGGCGCGGAAGCCCACGGGAGGAGAGGAGAACCGACCGCGCCGGCGTCCGTGTGTCCTTGCGGCGGGGGAGCCGAGTCGGGCTTTACGGGACGGCCGGCGCGGCCGGGGTCGGTGCGGTCCTGCCGCGGGGCTCAGACCGCCTCGGCGGTCTCGGGGAGCAGCGCGGTGAGCCGGTCGGTGAGGTGGACGACCTCGGCGACGTCGCCGAAGTCGCGGGCGGCGGTGTCGACGGTCTTGCGGAGCCGGGTGTTGACCCGCTCGGAGCGGACCTTGCGGGCGACGCCGAGGGCCTTCTCGGCCAGCACGACCGACTGCTCGGGCTCCCGCTTGAGGAGGTGGACGGTGGCCATGCCGATGAGGTTGAGGGCGTAGCTGCGCTGGTGCTCGGGGTCCTTCTCGAAGAGCTCGACGGCGCGCTCCATGACGGGCTCGGCGAGCGAGGCGTAGGTCGGGGAGCGTCCGGCGACGTAGGCGAGGTCGCGGTAGGAGTGGGAGTTCTCGCCGTTGAGCTCGGCCTCGGAGAAGAAGCGGATCCAGTCCGGCTCGGGCTCGCCGTCGAGGCCGACGTCGGAGAAGGTGTCCTCGGCCATCCGCACGGCCCGCTTGCACTTGGAGGGCTGGCCCATGTTGGCGTAGGCGCGGGCCTCCATCGCATACAGCATGGCCTGGGTGCGGGGGGTGGCGCAGTCCCGACTGCCGTACTGGGCGAGGTGGATGAGTTCGAGGGCGTCGTCGGGCCGGCCGAGGTGGATCATCTGCCGGCTCATGGAGGAGAGGATGTACGAGCCGAGCGGCTTGTCGCCGGCTTCCTTCGCGGCGTGCAGGGCGAGCACGAAGTACTTCTGGGCGGTGGGCTGGAGGCCCACGTCGTAGCTCATCCAGCCGGCCAGTTCGGCCAGTTCGGCCGCGCAGGTGAAGAGGCGCTGGGCGGTGGCGGCGGGCTGGGGCTCCTGGAGCAGGTCGGTGACCTCGTGGAGCTGCCCGACGACCGCCTTGCGGCGCAGTCCGCCGCCGCACTGGGCGTCCCACTGGCGGAACATGGCGGTGGTGGACTCCAGCAGGTCGAGCTCGACCGGGGAGAGCCGGTGCGCCCGGCGCTCGTCGGGCGCTGGACCGGGCAGCGGCTCGCCGGCCGGGGTGGGCACCAGCCAGCGCTGCATGGGCTCGATGAGGGAGGGGCCCGCGGCGAGCGAGAGGGAGGAGCCGAGGAAGCCGCGGCGGGCGAGCATCAGGTCGCTGCGGGAGAACTCGCCGAGCAGTGCGACGGTCTGGGGGCCGGCCCAGGGCAGGTCGACGCCGGAGACGGACGGCGACTGGTGGGCGGTGCGCAGGCCGAGGTCCTCGACGGCGACGACGGAGCCGAAGCGTTCGGAGAACAGCTCGGAGAGGATCCGCGGGATGGGTTCGCGGGGCTGCTCGCCGTCGAGCCAGCGGCGCACCCGCGAGGTGTCGGTGGAGATGTGGTGCGCGCCCATCTGGCGTGCCCGGCGGTTCACTTGGCGCGCCAGCTCACCCTTCGACCAGCCGCTGCGCACGAACCACGAGCTCAGCTGTTCGTTCGGGCGCTTGCCGGCAGTCGAACCGTCTGCGCCGTTGCCGCCCACTGGAACGCCCCCATCCACACTGATGCCGTCCTGCGATCCCCTGCCAGAATGCCGTGTTTCACGGTTCCCGTCCGGTGTTTGTACTCCTTCGAACGGAAAACCGGCTTGCCTCCGGCATACCCGTGCGTGCGATCCGCCCCGGGTTCGTGTACCGAAGGTAATCCTACGATCACCCGCCCCGGCATGGCGATTCAAGAAACGCCACCATTCGCCACCCCTTCGAATGAACTCGCCGCGCACGGAACACGATTCACTTGACATGCGACGGAACGGGGTCCGTGAACCGGAGCGCGGAGAGGCGCGCGCAACGGTCCGCACCACCCCCCGCGCCACCGCACCCCCACGGGGGCGGCGGAGCGTGACGGTGGACCCCGGTCCGTAACCACCGGCGCGCTCGACCCGTTGGAGGGGGCATGGGCTTCACGATCGGCGGCATTCGTGAGATGCGGTCCGGCTCACGTCGCCGCGTACGCACCACGGAGTGCACAGCGGTGGCCGAGTACACCGGACTGTGGGGCTGGGACGTGGTCCCGGGAGCACGGGCGGTCGCGGGCCGCTGCTCCTGCGGCGACCTCGGCTGTACGGCGCCGGGGGCGCATCCGCTCTCCTTCGCCGAGCCGGTCCCGGCGGGCGCGGGCCTCGACGACGCGGGCAAGGCGTGGTCGCGCTACCCGGGAGCGGCGCTGCTGCTGCCGGTCGGCCGGGCCTTCGACGTGATCGAGGTGGCGGAGGCGGCGGGCCGCAGGGCGCTGGTCCGGCTGGAGCGCATGGGGCTGCCGCTGGGCCCGGTGAGCGCGACGCCGACGGGCCGGGCGCAGTTCTTCGTGGCCCCGGGCGCCGCGGCCGAGCTGCCGCAGCTGCTGTA
Source organism: Streptomyces showdoensis (assembly GCF_039535475.1). Classification (NCBI taxonomy): domain Bacteria; kingdom Bacillati; phylum Actinomycetota; class Actinomycetes; order Kitasatosporales; family Streptomycetaceae; genus Streptomyces; species Streptomyces showdoensis. The sequence goes on from NZ_BAAAXG010000028.1 coordinate 579,768, forward strand.
CCGGATGGGCTGGGACGACGCCGACCTGGACCTGCACTGCCTGGGCCCCGGCGCCCATGTCACGGCCCCGCCCTCGGACCTGGGCGGCCTCGGCCCGGTGCGCTGGCTGCGGTCGCCGACGCTGGACACGGCGGGGTCGCCGCCGCAGGCCCGGCTGCTGCTCGGCACGCTGGCGTACATCTGTCACCGCACGCACTTCTGAGGCGCCCCCTCCCCCGGCCCGTACGACGAAGGCCCCCGCCGGATGCGGCGGGGGCCTTCGTCGTACGCGGGCGGGGATCAGTCGCCGATCAGGGCGTCCACGAACGCGCCCGGCTCGAACGGCGCCAGGTCGTCCGGGCCCTCGCCCAGGCCGATCAGCTTGACCGGGACGCCCAGCTCGCGCTGGACGGCGACGACGATGCCGCCCTTGGCGGTGCCGTCCAGCTTGGTCAGGACGATGCCGGTGATGTCGACCACCTCGGCGAAGACCCGGGCCTGGATCAGGCCGTTCTGGCCGGTGGTGGCGTCGAGGACGAGCAGCACCTCGTCGAGCGGGCCGTGCTTCTCGACGACGCGCTTGACCTTGCCGAGCTCGTCCATCAGGCCGGTCTTGGTGTGCAGCCGGCCGGCGGTGTCGATGAGGACGACGTCCGCCTTCTCGGCGATGCCCTCCTTGACCGCGTCGTAGGCGATCGACGCCGGGTCGCCGCCCTCCGGGCCGCGCACGGTGCGCGCGCCGACCCGCTCGCCCCAGGTCTGGAGCTGGTCGGCGGCGGCGGCGCGGAAGGTGTCGGCGGCGCCGAGGACGACGGACTTGCCGTCGGCGACGAGCACCCGGGCCAGCTTGCCGGTGGTGGTGGTCTTGCCGGTGCCGTTGACCCCGACGACCATCACGACGCCCGGGACGTCCTCGGGGCTCTCGGTCTTCACCGAGCGGTCGAGGTCGGCGCCGAGGAGGGCGATCAGCTCCTCGCGGAGCAGCCCGCGCAGCTCCTCGGGGGTGCGGGTGCCGAGCACCTTGACCCGGTCGCGCAGCCGCTCGACCAGTTCCTGGGTGGGGGCGACGCCGACGTCGGCGGTGAGGAGGGTCTCCTCGATCTCCTCCCAGGTGTCCTCGTCGAGGTGCTCGCGCGACAGGAGCGTGAGCAGCCCCTTGCCGAGCGAGTTCTGGGAGCGGGCGAGCCGGGCCCGGAGCCGCACGAGGCGGCCGGCGGTCGGCTCGGGCACCTCGATCTCGGGGACCGCGGCGGCCGGCTCCTCGACCGGGGCGGGGGCCTCGGCGGCCTCGGGGGCGGGGAGGGTGACCTCTTCGACGGTGCGGCGTGGTTCTTCCCGCGGCGTCTCCGCCTCGTCGCCGACGTGCGGTTCGGCGGGCGGAGCGGTGATGGTCGGCGTGGTGGACGGCGGCTCGGCGGGCGGCAGCTGCTTCTTCTTGCGACCGCTGATCACGAGTCCGCTGGTCACGGCGACCGCGACGACCAGAGCGATGACTACAGCAAGGATGAGTTCCATAACCTGACCAGTATCGGCCACGGGAGCGCGGTTCGAGGAGCACGTAGTCTGGGTGGGTTCCCCCACATGTGTACGGAGTGTCCCCATGCCCCACGCCGCCGAGACCGAGGGCGCGCAGAGCGGCGCCACGCTGGAGAGCCGTGGCCTCGAACCCGTCCCCGACGCCGAGCGCACCGGCCGGGTCCGGGAGCTCTTCCCGACCTGGGTCGCCGCCAACATCAGTGTGCTGCTGCTCACGATGGGCGCCGGTCTGATCGTCTTCAACGGCCTGAACTTCTGGCAGGTGCTGTTCGTCGCGGCCGCCGCGCCGGTCCTGTCGTACGGGATCGTCGGACTGATCTCGATCGCGGGCAAGCGCGGCGGCGCGCCCGGCATGGCGCTGTCGCGCGCGGTCTTCGGGCAGCGCGGCAACCTCTTCCCCGGCTCGCTGATCTGGGTGGCCCGCTGGGGCTGGGAGACCATCAACGCGGTCACCGGCGCCTACGCGGTGCTGACCGTGCTCGACCTGCTGTTCGGTGTGAAGTCCAACACGGCGCTGATCGTGGTGACGCTGCTGCTCTTCGTCTCCTGCACCTTCCTGGTCTCCGGCCTCGGCATCAACGCGCTGCGGGTGTGCAGCACGTGGTCGACGTACCTCTTCGGCGCCTTCTCCGTGCTGGTCCTCGTCTACCTGGTGGCGAACACGGACTGGTCCGCGGTCTTCGCCAGGCCGGCCGGCTCGACGGCGATGCTGGTGGCCGGGGTCGGCACCATCGCGGCGGGCGGCATCAGCTGGGTGCCCTCCGGTCCGGACTTCACCCGCTACCTGCCGCGGAACGCCTCCTCGAAGGGCCTGGTCGGCACGACGGTCGGCGGCGCCGGCATCGTGGTGCTGCCGATGGTCCTGATGGGCGCCGTGATGGCGGTGTCGACGCCGGACCTGGCCTCGGCGCAGGACCCGGTGTCCTTCATCGGCGAGCTGCTGCCGACCTGGATCTCGGTGCCGTACCTGCTGATCGCCCTGATCGGGATGCTGCTGATCAACTCGATGTCGATGTACTCGGCCGGGTTCACCGCGCAGACCCTCGGCATCAAGGTGTCGAGGGCCGCGGCGGTCAGCGTGAACGCGGTGATCAGCCTGGTCTTCGGCTTCCTGCTGATGGTGGTGGCGACCAGCTTCATCGGCTCGTTCATCTCCTTCCTGACCCTGCTCGCGGTCGCGTTCTCGGCCTGGATCGGCGTCTTCGGCGTGGACATGCTGACCCGCCGGTCGTACGACGCCGAGGCGCTGATGGACACCACCCGGACCAGCGGCTACTGGTACCGGGGCGGCTTCGCCTGGCAGGCGATGGCCGCCTGGGGCGTGGCGCTCGTGACGGGCCTGCTGTTCACCAGGGTCGACTGGTTCGCCGGCCCGCTGGCCTCCTCCTGGATCGGGCGGAACGGCCTCGGCTGGGCGGCGACGATCGTGGTGGCCGGCGTGCTGTACGCGGTGCTGCCCCGCGAGCGGGGCGCGGAGCCGGCCCCGGTCTCCGGCGAGGAGCCCGACGAGCGGCGCGCGACCGTTTCCATCTGACGCGACGTCAGCTACCGTCCCCCTCCGACGCACCCGTGGAGGGGGACTTCCCATGCCGTTCACCGTCGTCCGGTTCAACCTCGTGGATCCGCACGCGGACCCGGCCTCCCTGTCGGCCCGCTACCGGGCGGCCGTCGAGATGGCGGCCCACGCCGACGCGCACGGCGTCGACACCGTGCAGACCGAGGAGCACCACGGGGCCGTCAACAACTGGCTCCCCTCCCCCTTCGCCTTCGCCGGAGCCGTCTTCGGCGCCACCCGGCGGATCGCGGTCACCGTTTCCGCGATCATCGGCCCGCTGCACGACCCGCTGCGGCTCGCGGAGGAGATCGCGGTCCTGGACCTGCTGAGCGCGGGCCGGCTGGTGACCGTCGCCGGGATCGGCTACCGGCCGGAGGAGTACGAGGAGCGCGGGGTCGACTGGGGCCGCCGCGGCAAGCTGCAGGACCTGCTCCTGGAGACCCTGCTGACCGCCTGGTCGGGCGAGCCCTTCACGTACCGGGGCCGTACGGTGCGGATCACCCCGCGGCCCTTCACCCAGCCGCACCCGCTGCTGCTGGTCGGCGGCTCCTCGAAGGCGGCGGCCCGGCGGGCGGCCCGGCTCGGGCTGCCGTTCTTCCCGAGCGCGCACCTTCCCGAGCTGGAGACGTACTACCAGGAGCAGTGCGCCGCGCACGGCACCGAGGGCTGGACGATGATGCCGGCCCGCGAGACCCCGCTGCTGCACGTGTCGGAGGACCCGGACCGGACCTGGGCGGAGCACGGGGAGCACTTCCTGCACGAGGCCCGCACCTACGCCTCCTGGCAGTCGAAGGACATCAGGTCGGCGGTCCGCTCGGCCGCGGGGAGCGTGGCGGAGCTGCGCGCGGAGGGGGTGTACCGGGTGGTGACGCCCGAGGAGTGCGTGGCGCTCGGGCGGGAGCTGGAGAGCCTGGTGCTGCATCCGCTGTGCGGCGGGATGCCGGTCGAGGAGGGCTGGCGGAGCGTACGGCTGTTCTGCGACGCCGTGCTGCCCCGGCTCCGCGGATGACCGAACCGCCCCGCCCGGGGCGCGGGGCCTCGGGCGGGGCGGTCTCGTGTGCGAGGAGAGGGGCAGCGGGGTTTAGCCCATCTCCTCCAACGCCTTGCCCTTGGTCTCCTTGACGTACCGGAGCACGAAGGGGATCGAGAGCACGGCGAAGACCGTGTAGATGACGTACGTGCCGGAGAGGTTCCAGTCCGCGAGGGACGGGAAGCTGGCGGTGATGGCCCAGTTGGCGATCCACTGCGCGGAGGCGGCGACGCCGAGGGCCGCGGCGCGGATCCGGTTCGGGAACATCTCGCCCAGGAAGACCCAGACGACCACGCCCCACGAGAGGGCGAAGAAGAGCACGAAGACGTGGGCGGCGACGAGCGCCACGACGCCCTGGGTGGTGGGCAGCTTGCCGTCGACGAGGTCGGCGGAGAAGGCCCAGGCCTCGAAGGCGAGGGCGATCGCCATGCCGACGGAGCCGACGAGGGCGAGCGGCTTGCGGCCGACCCGGTCGACCAGGACCATCGCGATCACGGTGCCGACGATGTTGATGATCGACGTGGTGAACGAGTAGAAGAAGGAGCTCGACGGGTCGATGCCGACGGACTGCCAGAGGGTCGCCGAGTAGTAGAAGGCGACGTTGATGCCGACGAGCTGCTGGAAGACCGAGAGTCCGATGCCGACCCAGACGATCGGCAGCAGCCGGTACTTGCTGCCGGCGGCCAGCAGGTCCTTGAAGGTGGACTTGTGCTCGCTGCGCATGGCCCGGTCGATCTCGGCGACCCGGTGGTCCAGGTCGACGCCGTGGCCCTCGACCTCGGCGAGCACCTCCTTGGCGCGGTCGGTGCGGCCGACGGAGATGAGGAAGCGCGGGGACTCGGGGATCGCGAACGAGAGCAGGCCGTAGAGGACGGCGGGGACGACCATCACGCCGAGCATCCACTGCCAGGCCTCGAGGCCGCCGATCTTGCCGCGCTGGTCGCCGTCGGCCAGCTGGAGGATGCCGTAGTTGACCAGCTGGGAGATGGCGATGCCGATGACGATCGCGGCCTGCTGGAAGGAGCCGAGCCGGCCGCGGTACGCGGCGGGGGCGACCTCGGCGATGTAGGCGGGGCCGATCACCGAGGCCATGCCGATGGCGAAGCCGCCGATGATGCGCCAGAAGGCCAGGTCCCACAGGGCGAAGGGCAACGCCGAGCCGACGGCGCTGATGGAGAAGAGCACGGCGGCGATCTGCATGCAGCGGATGCGGCCGATGCGGTCGGCGATCCGGCCGGCGGTGGCGGCGCCGATGGCGCAGCCGATCAGCGCGATGGCGATGACCTGGGCCAGGGCCGCGGAGCCGATGTCGTACCGGTCGCGGATGGCCTCGACGGCGCCGTTGATGACGGAGCTGTCGTAGCCGAAGAGGAAGCCGCCCATCGCGGCCGAGGCCGAGATGAAGATGACGTGTCCGATGTGGTCCGGATGGGCCGAACGGCCTTCGGACGGCGGCGGTGTGGACGCCTTGTCGGTGGTGGTCACGAGGACTCCTCGGGGCTCCGGCAGCGTCGCCGGTGCGGTGGGGGGGCGAGCCCTTCAAGTGGCGCACAACTTCACGCCGCCCACCACATGAAGGTAAAAGCAACGTTGCAGAGACTATGCCTTCAAGTTTCGAAGTCAATAGTCGATGTCGTGTGACTTAATAGGCACCACAAGGTGGCTTGAGTTCAACCCTTGAAGAGATTGAGGGGCCGGGGGGAGGATCTCCCGGTCAGCGCAGCCGCTGGCTGATCACCTTGGAGACGCCGTCGCCCTGCATCGACACGCCGTAGAGCGCGTCGGCGACCTCCATCGTGCGCTTCTGGTGGGTGATCACGATCAGCTGCGAGGACTCCTGGAGCTCCTGCATGATCCGGATCAGCCGCTGGAGGTTGGTGTCGTCCAGCGCCGCCTCGACCTCGTCCATCACGTAGAACGGGCTGGGCCTGGCCTTGAAGATGGAGACCAGCAGCGCCACGGCCGTCAGCGAGCGCTCGCCGCCGGAGAGCAGCGAGAGCCGCTTGACCTTCTTGCCCGGCGGGCGGGCCTCCACGTCGATGCCGGTCCGGAGCATGTCGTCCGGATCGGTGAGCACCAGCCGGCCCTCGCCGCCGGGGAAGAGCCGCGAGAAGACGCCCTCGAACTCGCGGGCCGTGTCCCGGTACGCCTCGGTGAAGACCTGCTCGACCCGGAGGTCCACCTCCTTCACGACCTGAAGGAGGTCGGCCCTGGTCTTCTTCAGGTCCTCCAGCTGCTCGGAGAGGAACTGGTGCCGCTCCTCCAGGGCCGCGAACTCCTCCAGGGCGAGCGGATTGACCTTGCCGAGCTGCTGGTACGCCCGTTCGGCGGCCTTGAGCCGCTTCTCCTGCTCCGAACGGACGAACGCCCGCGGCTGGTTGCGCGGGTCCTCCGGATCGTCCGGCAGCGTCTCGCCCTCGGCCGGCGGCGACGGCGGTACGGGCCGGTGGGGGCCGTACTCGTCGACCAGCGCGGCAGGCTCCACCCCCAGCTCCTCCAGCGAACGGCTCTCCAACTGCTCGATCCGCAGCCGCTTCTCGGCACCCAGGACCTCGCCGCGGTGGACCGAGTCGGTGAGCTTGTCGAGCTCCGCCTTCAGGTCGCGGCCCCGGTTGCGGGCCGCGACGAGCCCCTCCTCGCGGGCACCCTTCGCGGCCTCCGCCAGGGCCCGCTCCCGCTCGGCGCGCGCCAGCGAGACCTCCACGTGGGCGAGCAACTGGCGGGAGCCCGCGGCGACGGCGGCCGCGACCTCCGCCTCGTGGCGCAGCCGGGCCCGGCGCTGCTCGGCGCGGGCCCGGGCCTCGCGCTCGGCGCGGGCGGCGCGGTCCAGGGAGTCGGCCCGGCCGGCCAGGCCCTTGACCCGCTCCTCGTGGGTGCGGACCTGGAGGCGGGCCTCCATCTCGGTCTGGCGCGCGTTGGAGCCGTCGATGGCGAGCCGGTCACGGGTCGAGGCGTCCGGCTCCTCGTCGGCCGGCAGTTCCTCCGCCACCAGCAGCCGCTCCGCCAGCTCCTCCGCCTCGGCCAGCGCCTTCTCCAGCGCCTCGCCCGCGCGGGCGGCGGCCGCGGCGGTCCGCTCGGCCTCTCCCGCGGCGCCCCTGGCCTGCCCTGCGAGCCGCCCGAGCTGCTGGGCGACCGCCGACTTCTCCCGGTCCGCGGTCCGCCGCCGCTCGCCCAGCTCCTCGACGAGCCCGGCGGCCTCGCGCCGGCGTTCGGCGGCGGCCTCCTGACCGGCCGCCAGCTCCGCGCAGCGCACGTCGAGACCGGCCAGCTCCGCCGCCGCCTCGTCGACCGAGGCCCGCACTTCGAGGAGGCTGGGCGCACCGGCGGCCCCGCCCTGGGCGAGGTGCGCCCCGAGCAGGTCGCCCTCGGCGGTGACCGCGGTCAGTCCCGGCCGGGCCCGGACCACCTCGACGGCCTCGTCCAGCCCCTCGACCACGACGACGTCCCGGAGCAGCAGGCGCACGGCCCCCAGGAGTTCGCCGGGGCCCGAGACCAGCGGGGCTGCGGGCACCGCTCCGGCCGGCGGGGGCGCGTCCTGGGCGGCCGGTTCCGGCGCGCCCGCGAGGAGCAGCGAGGCCCGCCCCGCGTCCTGCTTGCGGAGCAGGCGGAGGGCTTCGGCGGCGGTCGCCGGGCCGGTGACGGCGAGGGCGTCGGCGGCCGCGCCCAGGGCGGCGGCGACCGGGATCTCGTAGCCGGGGGTGACGGTCAGCAGCTCGGCCGCCGGGCCGAGCAGGCCGGTGAGCCCGGCGGCGAGCAGCGCGCCGGTGCCGTCCTTGCGGCGCAGGCCGAGGGCGAGGGCGTCGCGCCGGGCGCCCGCCGCGGCGCGGGAGCGTTCGGCGGCGCCGAGGGCCTCGCGGGTGGCGGCGAGCGCGGACTCCGCCTCGGCGAGCTCCCGGCGGGCGGCCTCGTACCGCTCCCCCAGCTCCGTGTCGTCGGCGTCGAGGCCGTCCACCTCCGCCCGCAGCTGCTCGTACTCCTCCTGCGCGGCGGCGGCGCGCTCCCGCGCCTCGTCGCGGGCGGCGGCCAGCCGGTCGATCTCGGCCTGGGCGGAGGCGGCGCGGGAGCGGGCCGCGTTGACCTGTCCGTGCAGGCGGGCCAGGCCCTCGCGGCGGTCGGCGATCGCCCGGGCCGCGTCCTTGAGCCGCCGCTCCTCGACGGCGAGGGCGCGTTCCAGGTCGGCGCGGTGGGCGACGGTGTCCTCCAGGGCGCGCTCGGCGGCCTCCAGGGCGGCCGTCAGCTCGGCCTCCTGTTCGCGGACCCGGGCGGCCTCGCGCTCCAGGTCCTCCGGGTCGCGTCCGCGCCGCTCCTCGGCGGGCCCGGCGGTCGCACTGGTGACGCGCGCGTCGGCGAGCGAGACGGTGCCGCGCACCCGCTCGGCCAGCTGGGAGAGTTCGTACCAGGTCTGCTGGGCGCGCTGGAGCCGGGGCACCAGGCGGCGCACCTCGTCCTCCAGGCCGGCCTCCCTGGCGAGCGCGGCCTTCAGTTCGGCCTCGGCGGACTCCTTGCGGGCGAGCAGCGCGGCCTCGTCGGCGAGCTCGGTCCTCAGCGCCTCCCTGAGGCGTACGAGGTCGTCGGAGAGCAGCCGCAGCCGGGCGTCGCGCAGGTCGGCCTGGATGACGGCGGCCCGGCGGGCGACCGCGGCCTGCCGGCCGAGCGGCTTGAGCTGGCGGCGCAGTTCGTCGGTGAGGTCCTGGACGCGGGCGAGGTTGGCCTGCATCGCGTCCAGCTTCCGCAGCGCCTTCTCCTTGCGCTTGCGGTGCTTGAGGACGCCCGCGGCCTCCTCGATGAAGGCCCGCCGGCCCATGGGGTCGGCGTGCAGGACGGAGTCCAGCTGGCCCTGGCCTACGATGACGTGCATCTCGCGGCCGATGCCGGAGTCGGAGAGCAGGTCCTGGATGTCCAGCAGCCGGCAGGTCTCGCCGTTGATCTGGTACTCGCTGCTGCCGCCGCGGAACATGATCCGGGTGATCGTGACTTCGGCGTAGTCGATGGGGAGCGCGCCGTCGGAGTTGTCGATGGTCAGCGAGACCTCGGCGCGGCCGAGCGGGGGCCGCCCGGTCGTGCCGGCGAAGATGACGTCCTCCATCTTGCCGCCGCGCAGCGACTTGGCGCCCTGCTCCCCCATGACCCAGGAGAGCGCGTCCACGACATTGGACTTGCCGGAGCCGTTGGGGCCGACGACGCAGGTGATCCCGGGTTCGAACCGCAGCGTGGTGGCGGAGGCGAACGACTTGAAACCGCGGAGCGTCAGGGCCTTGAGATGCACGCCTGCGGACTCTACCCGGGGTCGTGTGTTTCACCCGCGAACGCGCAGGGCAGACCCTCCGCCAAGGAGGGTGTGACCCGGGGGACGGGGGAGGGCGCTCGAAAGACCCGAGAAGACCCGGCAGAGCCGTGAGGAAGAGGCAAGAAAGAAGGGACGCCTAGGCGCCCCTTGCATATCTTGCCGTGCTGCATGCCTAGCTGTGCTAGCGAGAGTGTTTCTCACCGGTGCCCCGGCACGGGGCGTCAGGTGAGCGCAGGCTCCGCCTTGGGAACGTCGAGGTCGATGCTGTCCAGCAGCGAGTCTCCGTGCTGTGCGGCGGCAGCGGCGAGCGCGTCGTTCTCGGACTGGATCCGAACCAGCTCGGACTCGAGGTCCTGGACGCGCTGCTGAAGCCGTCGCATCTCGGCGAGGAGTCGCGGGTCGGAGCCGCCGACGTAACCGAGAAGCGCCTTTGCCATGATGGATGGTCCTCCACACTGAGTGACCGACCGAAGCGGTGTGGGTCGTGAGGGATTCGCACCCGCGGTGCCCGACCATGCTCTTTGTCGTGCCGGTTCTCACGGTCGAACAGCTGAGGTGCGCGGGGCTTCCAGAGTCTCACCAAAAAGTTTGACGGTCAACACGATCACACCCCGTATCAAGGGATCACCGGGGGGCCTGCGGCCGCGGGAAGGGCGGCGGCGCCTCGCAACTCGGTGCCCGGGGGGCGTGGAGATCATCCTTACTCGGGCAGCCTGGCACGGCAAGCCCTTCTTGGCAACCACCAGGAGGTTTCCGCTCCCGGCGACCCTTTTCCGTACGCCGTGAGCGCCCCCCGCGCGCCCCTCCGGGGGCGCCGCGCGGGGCGCTCGGACGAGATCGTCGAAGGGTCTCAGCGGATCGCGAAGGTCTCGTAGATGCCGCGGGGCGTGTCCCAGATCTCAGTGACTCCGTCCACGCGCCCGGGCGTGTCGCCGGAACGGAGCCAGTCCAGCAGACGGTGGCAATTGTCACTCGGCCCCTCGGCCACGACCTGCACGCGGCCGTCGTCGAGGTTCAGGGCGAAGCCCACGAGCCCTCCGATCTCCAGCGCGTTTGCCCTGGTGAACCAGCGGAAGCCCACTCCCTGTACCCGGCCGCGCACCCAGGCGGTCATCCGTACGTCGTCATTCATGGCTGCACGCTAACGGGCGGATTACGGAAGGAGCACGTCAGCCCCGCATGTCATGCCGTACAGTCCCGACGGAACGGGAGTCACCCACATGGACGCGTCCCGTTCGGAAGCATCCACAGAAGCAAACACCAGCAAAGATCGTCCTCACAGGGAGGCAGAGCGGATGGGACGCCATCGGGGCGCGCGACGCGGCGCGCCGGTACGCACCGGACTGCTCGGTGTCTCCGCCGCGGTCGCCCTCGGCGCGATCGCGGTCACCTCGGGCCTGCTGCCCGGCGGCGACACGTTCACGGTGGGCAGCGCGGGCTCGGGTGCGGGAGGCGAGCAGCGCGTCGCCACGCAGCAGGCGCCGAGCCTGACCACGCAGGGGGGCGCCTCGGTGACCCCGGCCGGCGACCCGGCCTCGAGGAGCACGGGTACGGGTACGGGTTCGGGTTCGGGCACGGGGAACGGCAAGGCCGCCACCCCGGCCGCCCCCTCCACGAGCGCGACCCCCGCGCCGAAGCCCACCGCCACCGAGCCGACCGCGAAGCCGAGCCCGAAGGCCCCGGCGCCGAAGCCCTCGCACACCGCCCGGCCCACCCAGGCCCCCACCACCGAGGCCCCCGCGCCGCCGGCCACCGTCCGCCCCCTGGCGGACCGCGCCGCCGCCGCCGAGGCGGAGGTCGTCCGGCTGGTGAACGTCGAGCGCGCGAAGGTGGGCTGCGTCGCGATCCGCTCCGACGCGGACCTCGCGGCCCTGGCCGGCGCCTTCAGCGCGGACATGGCCGCGCGGAACTTCTTCGACCACACGGACCCCGACGGTCTGACCCCGTGGGCGCGTGCCACCCGGGCCGGCGTCAGCGGGCTCGGCGCCGAGAACATCGCCCGCGGCCAGGTGGACGCGGCCGCGGTGATGAAGTCCTGGATGGCGAGCGACGGCCACCGCGCGAACATCCTGAACTGCGACTACAAGACGCTGGGCGTGGGAGTGCACTTCGCGGACGGCGGTCCGTGGTGGACCCAGGACTTCGGTTACTGATCCCCCGCGCCCCCGTGCGTACGCGCACGCGGAAGGCCCCGTCACCACTGCGGTGACGGGGCCTTTCCCATGGAGCCTTCGGCACGGACGTCAGGCGGCGGCCTTGCCGAGCGCAAACGTGCGGGCGGTCTCGGCGACGCGGCGGCCGAGGTGCTCGGCGGTGGCGACGTCGGCCTTGTGGACGGCCTCCGGGCCCAGGTCGCTGGGGGTCTGGGCGGCGGCGCCGGAGAAGAAGCCGAGGCGGTTGATGTCGTTCTCGGAGGCGGTGCTGCTGTTCCAGCCGGGCTTCAGGCCCAGGTTGACCCAGGTCATGCCGTGCTGGCCGGCGAGGGTCTGGAAGAACTGCAGGGTGTGCAGCTTGTCGCCGCTCTTCGAGGCGGAGTTGGTGAAGCCGGCCGCGAGCTTGTCCAGCCAGGCGTCGGCGAACCAGCGCTTCGAGCTGGCCTCGGCGAACTGGTGGAAGGCGCCGGAGGCGGTGCCCATGTAGGTCGGCGAGCCGAAGACGATCGCGTCGGAGGCGTCGAGCAGCTCCCACTGGGCGTCGGTGATCTCGTCGACCTTGATCAGGTGGACGGTGGCGCCGGCGTCGGCGGCACCGTCCCGGACGGCCTCGGCGATGACGGCGGTGTGGCCGTAGCCGGAGTGGTAGGCGATGGAGACGACGGGCGTGGTCACAGGAGGCTCCTCGAACAGCTCGGTCGGGGGGTGCGGGGACACCTCCCGGGGACACCAGAAGTAGAGCACTAACTTTTCGAAAGCGCAAACCTTTGGTGAGCGCAGGCGTGGTCGTAAGCGCTGCGCGGGAGTACGGTGGGGGCATGACTGACGCCGACGACCTCGCCTACGACGTCTTCGCGAAGGCCTGTCCCTCGCGGGGCACCCTGGAGCACGTGACCGGCCGCTGGGGCAGCCTGACGCTGGGCGCGCTCCACGAGGGCACCTTCCGCTTCAACGAGCTGCGGCGCAGGGTGGACGGCGTCAGCGAGAAGATGCTGTCCCAGACGCTGCACGCGCTGGAGCGCGACGGCCTGGTGCACCGCGAGGCGCAGCCCACCAACCCTCCGCGCGTGGACTACCGGCTCACTCCGCTGGGCCAGGAGGTCGCGGAGCGCCTGCTGGGCCTGATCCACCTGGTCGAGGGCCGGATGGACCAGGTGCTGGCCGCCCGCGAGAACTACGACGCGGAGCGTGCCGTCACGGCGTGACGCGTGGCGGGCGCTGGCAGCGCGGGCAGAAGTAGCTGGACCGGTTCATCCACGCGCGCCGGCGCATCGGCGTACCGCAGCGGCGGCACGGCTCGCCCTCCCGCCCGTACGCGTCGAGCGAGCGGTCGAAGTAGCCCGACTCGCCGTTCACGTTGACGTACAGCGAGTCGAAACTGGTGCCGCCGGCCGCGAGGGCCGCGTTCATCACGTCCCGCACGTGCCCGAGGAGCTCGGCCGAGCGCGGCCGGGTGAGGCTCGCGGTCGGGCGGTCGTAGTGCAGCCTCGACCGCCACAGCGCCTCGTCGGCGTAGATGTTGCCGACGCCGCTGATCAGCGACTGGTCGAGCAGCGCCCGCTTGATCGTCGTACGCCGCAGCCGCAGCGCGGCCTGGAAGGCGGCGTCGTCGAAGAGCGGGTCCAGCGGATCGCGCGCGATGTGCGCGATGACCTCGGGCAGCCCGTCGGTGCTGCCCGGGACCGTGTCGTGCAGCGAGAGCCCGCCGAAGGTGCGCTGGTCGACGAAGCGCAGCTCGGTGCCGGCCGCGTCGGCGAAGCGGACCCGGATCCGCAGGTGCTTCTCGTCCGCCGCGTCCTCCGGCTGCACGAGCAGCTGGCCGCTCATGCCGAGATGGCCGAGCACGGAGGCGTCGGCCTCGTCCAGCGGCAGCCACAGGTACTTGCCGCGCCGCCGCGCGGTGCCGAACCGCTGTCCCTCCAGCCGGGCCGCGAAGTCGGCGCCGCCCTCCGGGTGGCGCCGCACGGCCCGGGGGTGCAGGACCTCGACCTCGGCGACGGTCCGTCCGGCGACCCATCGCTCAAGACCGCGTCGTACGACCTCGACCTCGGGCAGCTCGGGCACGGGACTCCTCCTGGACGGTTCCTGCGGGTGATGTCCGCAGCCTACAACCGCCGGGCACGACGATGCCCCCGTCCCCTGGAAGGGGCGGGGGCATCGGGAAGCGAAGGGTCAGGCCGAGGCCTGGTCCTTGGCGGAAGAGGGGTCGGCGACCTCTTCCCCACCGTTGGCGGAGGCGCTGTCGACGGCGGCCTCGGCCGCCGCCGCCCGCTCGTCCGCGGCCGCGCGAATGGCGCGCCACGCGGATTCCGCGGCCTGCTGCTCCGCTTCCTTCTTGCTGCGGCCGGTGCCGGTGCCGTACGAGACACCACCGACGCGGGCGGCAGCCGTGAAGACCTTCTCGTGGTCCGGACCCTCCTCGCTGACGAGGTACTCCGGCACACCCAGGCCCTCGGCCGCGGTCAGTTCCTGGAGACTGGTCTTCCAGTCCAGGCCTGCGCCGAGGTTCGAGGACTTCTCGATGAGCGGGTCGAAGAGCCGGTGCACCAGCTCGGACGCCGCGTCGAGACCCTGGTCGAGATAGACCGCGCCGATCACCGCTTCGAGGGTGTCGGCGAGGATGGAGGCCTTGTCCCGGCCGCCCGTGCCCTCTTCGCCCCGGCCGAGCCGGATGAAGGAGCCCAGTTCGAGGCCGCGGCCCACCTCCGCCAGCGCACGCGAGTTGACCACCGCGGCCCGCAGCTTGGCCAGCTGGCCTTCGGGCAGGTCGGGGTGGGTGCGATAGAGCGTGTCCGTGACCACCAGGCCGAGCACGGAGTCCCCGAGGAACTCCAGACGCTCGTTGGTGGGCAGACCGCCGTTCTCGTACGCGTACGAACGGTGGGTGAGCGCACGCACCAGAAGGGCGGACTCGAGCTGATACCCGAGCCGCCCTTCCAGAAGCGTGTGGGACGAGGCTGTGTTGACGTGGTCAGACATCGTGCCTCTCACCAGCCACTCAGACCGAGAGGACCTGGCGCTTGTTGTAGGTGCCGCAGCTCGGGCACGCGATGTGCTGCTGCTTCGGCTCCTGGCAACGCTCACACGAAACCAGGGTGGGGACCGCAGCCTTCCACTGCGACCGGCGGTGGCGCGTGTTGCTGCGCGACATCTTCCGCTTCGGAACAGCCACGGCTACTTCTCCTGCTTCTCGGCGGCGCTTCGGACGTCCCCGTCAGAGGCTGTGCCGCTCAAATTGTCCTTCTCATCGGTTCCCTGCGAACCGGCGAGTCCCTGCAGTGCCGCCCAACGGATGTCGACGGCGTCGTGGTGGTGGTCCGGGTTCTCGTTCAGGCTGATCCCGCATTCGGAACACAGGCCTGCACAGTCCTCCCGGCACACCGGCTGCATCGGCAGTGCGAGCACCACCGCATCACGCAGCACCGGCTCGAGGTCGAACATGCCGTCCTCGAGGGGGATCATGTCCTCGTCGTCCTCGGCTTCGTCGTCCGCGGCCGCCTTGGAGCGGCCCCGGTCGTCGGAGTCGGGGTACGAGAACATCTCCTGGAAGTCCGCGTCGAGCTCAAGCTCCACGGACTCCAGACACCTTACGCACTCCCCCTCGGCCGATGCACGGGCGGTGCCTGTGACAAGCACCCCTTCCATGACCGACTCGAGTCGGAGATCGATCTCCACCGGCGCGCCCTCGGGCACTCCGATGACCCCCGCGACACCCAGGTCCCTGGGGGCGTCGACCGTGCGGGAGATCCGCTGGAGGGCGCCAGGACGCCGCCCCAGCTCGTGCGTGTCGAACACGAGGGGGTCGCGGTGGTCGAGGCGCGTGCTCAGGGCTCTTCCTGCTTTCGGATCGTTCACAACGTGAGGGGGGCTGCCGACCGAGGGCAGCATGGATCGCGGGATACGCGCGACCGAAGAGCCAGGATACTGGACGCTTCGCTCAGGGCCCAATCCGGGCCCGCACCGAGCCCGACCGGAGCCCGGTCACCGTCCGCGCCCGCTCAGTGCCCCTGCTCGTAGCGGCGCAGCTGCTCCAGATCGATCATGCTCGTGTCGAAGAAGCTGGTCTCGTCGAGCGCGGCGGCCTGCGGCTGGTGCGCGGGCTGGGCCGGCTGCTGCTCGTAACCGTACTGCTGCTGGTACCCGTAGGGGTCGGCCTGCGGCTGCTGGTACGCGTACGGGTCCTGCTGCTGGTACCCGTACGGGTCGGCCTGCTGCACCGGGACCGGCTGGACCTGGGGCATCTGCGGGACCTGCTGCTGGGCCGCGTAGCCGTACGGGTCGTGCTGCGGCTGCTGGGGGGCCTGCTGCTGCGGGATCTGCACGGGCTCGGGGTCGGCCAGCTCCGCGAGGCCGGCCAGGTAGTCGGCGTCGCTGGTGTGCACCGGCGCGCCGGCCGCGTCCTGCGCGGCCATGTGCTCGCCGAGGTCGTCGGAGGCGATCCGGCCGTTCAGCTTCTGCCGGCCGCGGCCCACGGCCTCCAGGGTCTTGGACAGGACGGCCTCGAAGGCGCCCAGCTTGGCGTCCACGTAGGCGTCGGCACGGTGGATCAGGGTCTGCGGGTCCGCGCTGTACTCGGGGGCGTCCTCGTCGGCGTACCCGTCCGCGTCGAGGCCGGGGCCCCGGCCGAGCAGCTTCTCGCGGCCGCGGTCGACGGAGCCGATCGTCTTGTTGAGCACGACCTCGAAGTTGGCCAGCTTGGAGTCGACGTAGTCGTCGGCCTCGGCGCGGATCTCCTCCGCCTCCCGGCGGGCCTCGGTGAGGATGCGGTCCGCCTCGCCCTGGGACTGGCGGGCGACCTGGCTGTCGGAGACGATCGAGCCGCGCTCGGCGTGCGCCGCCTCGATGATCCGCTCGGCCTCCTGGCGGGCCTGCTCGACCATCTGCTCCCGGCCGCCGAGCAGCTCCCGCGCCTGGGCGAGCGAGCCGGGCAGGGCCTCGCGCACCTCTTCGAGCAGGGCGAGCAGCTCGGCCCGGTTGACCACGCAGGACGCCGACATGGGCATGGAACGGGCGCTCTGGACCGTCGCGACGATCTCGTCGAGCTTCTTCTGCACGTCCACCGGTGCTCGCCACTCTCTACAGCTGGATGGAGACGGACGGGACGACTGTAAGGCCAGTCGGGCCCCGTCCGGGACCTGGTGACGGAGCGTCAGCGGCGGTGGCCGGGGGTCACTGCCCCGGGCGCCGCTCGGCGAGCCGCTCGGTCAGCCGGCCGAGGACCGCCGCCGGCACCAGGTGGGAGACGTCTCCGCCCCAGGCCGCGACCTCCTTGACCAGCGAGGACGACAGGAAGCTGTATGTGGGGTTGGTGGGCACGAACAGGGTCTCGACGCCCGAGAGCCCGTTGTTCATCTGTGCCATCTGGAGCTCGTAGTCGAAGTCGCTGACGGCCCGCAGCCCCTTGACGATGGCGGGGATGTCGCGCTGCTTGCAGAAGTCGACGAGCAGCCCGTGGAAGGACTCGACCTCGACGTTGCCGAAGTCGGCGGTGACCTCGCGGATCAGCTCGATCCGCTCGTCGACGGTGAAGAGGCCCTTCTTCGACTGGTTGATCATCACCGCGACGTGCACGACGTCGTACAGCTTGGAGGCGCGGGCGATGATGTCGAGGTGTCCATTGGTGATGGGGTCGAATGACCCCGGACAGACGGCGCGGCGCAACGTGGGTCCCTCGCTCTCCGGTCCGGTCATCGTGCGTCTTCGCACGTAGAGGCGGCGCGACCGTACCAAAACGTTCCCTCGCCGTAGCGACGGGCCCGCATGGGTTCGAAGCCGTCCGGCCAGCCGAACTCGCCGCCCCGGGTGCTGCGCTCCACGGTGACGAGCGCGTCCCCGGTGATCCAGCCCCCCGAGCGGAGTGTGAGGAGGATCTCTCGAAGATCGTCGTCGGAGACGGCGTACGGGGGGTCGAGGAAGACCAGGTCGTACGGCTCCGCGGGCGCCGGGCCCGTCACGATCTGCTCCGCTCTGCCCGTGCGCAGCTCGGCGCCCGGCAGGGCGAGCGCGGTCATGTTCTCCCGGATGGTCCGCGCGGCCCGCGGCTCGGCCTCGACCAGCAGGGCGTGCACCGCGCCGCGGGAGAGCGCCTCCAGGCCGACGGCGCCGGAGCCCGCGTACAGGTCGGCGACGCGGGCCCCCTCGATGCCGTGGAACGACTCCCAGGTGGAGAAGAGGCCTTCCCGCGCCCGGTCGGAGGTGGGGCGGGTGCCGGTGCCGGGCGGCACGGCGAGTCGGCGTCCGCCGGCGCTGCCGGCGATCACGCGGGTCATCTGGGGTCCTCGTCATCCATAAGCCAGTGCGTGCACACCAGCTTATGGCCGTCCGCGCCGGAGCGGACCGGGCGGACGCCGGTCAGCCCTTCTCCAGGTACTCCTCGCGGTCCTTGTCGAGCAGCGCGTCGAGGGCGGTGCGCAGCTCGGGGTGGGCGGTGAGGTCGGGGTCGGCGAGGACGAGGGAGGTGGCCTCCTCGCGGGCGGCGGTGATGACCTCCTCGTCGTCGATGACGGTGAGCATCCGCAGGGAGGAGCGGACCCCGGACTGGGCCTGGCCGAGGACGTCGCCCTCACGGCGCTGTTCGAGGTCGATACGGGAGAGCTCGAAGCCGTCGAGGGTGGAGGCGACGGCGCCGAGGCGCTGCCGGGCGGGACTCGCCTCCGGCATCTCGGTGACCAGCAGGCACAGGCCCGCCGCGGAGCCGCGCCCGACGCGACCGCGGAGCTGGTGCAGCTGGGAGACGCCGAAGCGGTCGGCGTCCATGATCACCATGGCGGTGGCGTTCGGCACGTTGACGCCGACCTCGATGACGGTGGTGGCGACCAGGACGTCCACCTCGCCGGCGGCGAAGCGGCGCATGACGTCGTCCTTGTCGTCCGGGTGCATCCTGCCGTGCAGCACCTCGACCCGGAGGCCGGCGAGCGGCCCGGTGCGCAGCCCCTCGGCGACCTCCAGGACGGCGAGCGGCGGCCGCTTCTCGGCCTCGTCCTCGGGGCTCGCCTTCCGCTTCTGCTTCCGGTCCTCCTCGTCGCCGATCCGGGGGCAGACCACGTACGCCTGGTGGCCGCCCTCGACCTCCTCGCGGACCCGCTCCCAGGCACGGGCGAGGAAGTGCGGCTTGTCGGCGGCGGGGACCACATGGCTGGCGATCGGGGACCGCCCGGCCGGCAGCTGGTCGAGGACCGAGGTCTCCAGGTCGCCGAAGACGGTCATGGCGACCGTCCGGGGGATGGGCGTCGCCGTCATCACCAGCAGGTGCGGCGGCTGCTTGCCCTTCCCGCGCAGGGCGTCGCGCTGCTCCACGCCGAAGCGGTGCTGCTCGTCGACGACGACCAGGCCCAGGTCGTGGAACTGCACCTTGTCCTCGATGAGGGCGTGGGTGCCGATGACGATCCCCGCCTCGCCGGTGACCAGGTCGAGCAGCGCCTGCCGGCGCCCGGCGGCGCCCATCGAGCCGGTGAGGAGCACGACCTTGGTGGCGTGCTCGACCCCTCCGAGCATCCCGCCCTCGGCGAGCTCGCCCATCATCTCGGTGACCGACCGGTGGTGCTGCTGGGCGAGCACCTCGGTCGGCGCGAGCATCGCCGCCTGCCCCCCGGCGTCGACGACGGCGAGCATGGCGCGGAGCGCCACCATCGTCTTGCCCGATCCGACCTCCCCCTGGAGGAGGCGGTGCATGGGGTGGTCGGTGGCGAGGTCGTCGAAGATCTCCCGGGAGACCTTCTGCTGGCCCTCGGTGAGGGTGAAGGGCAGCTTGGCGTCGAAGGCGTCGAGGAGGCCGTCGGCGGAGGGGCGGCGGGGGACGGCGGGGAGCTGGGTGTCGGCGTGGCGGCGGCGGGCGAGGGCGACCTGGAGGACGAAGGCCTCGTCCCACTTGAGGCGGTCGCGCGCGTCGGCGATGTCGGCCTTGGTGTGCGGGCGGTGGACCTTGACGAGGGCGTCGGCCAGGTCGGTCAGGCCCCGGCCCTCGCGCAGGGCGGGCGGCAGCGGGTCGGCGAGGCCGGCCCAGCCGGTGGCGGCCATGGAGTCCAGGGCGATGGCCACGGACTGCTCGATCGTCCAGGACTCCAGCTGCTTGCAGGCCGGGTAGATGGGCAGCAGCTCGCTCGCGAAGGCCTTGACGGTCTCGGTGCTGCTCTCGGCGTCGAGCAGCTTGTACTCGGGGTGGGCGAGCTGGAGCCTGCGGTTGAAGAGGCCGACCTTGCCGGCGAACATGGCGCGCCGGCCGGGCAGCAGTTCCTTCTGGTGGAAGTGGACCGTGCGGCCGAAGAAGACCAGCTGCATGCGGCCGCTGCCGTCGGTGATGGTGACTTCCAGGCGCTGGCCCTTGCCGCGCCCGCCCTTGTTGAAGGTGTGCACCCGGGCGTCGGCGACCTGGGCGACGACGGTGACGTGCTCGTCGAGGGGCAGGTCGGCGAGCGCGGTCAGTTCGCCGCGCTCCGCGTACCGGCGGGGGTAGTGGTGGAGCAGGTCGCCCACCGTGTGCAGGTCCATGTGCTCGGCCATCACCTTGGCGGTGGCGGCGCCGAGGAGGCCCTTCAGCGGGTCAGCGAGCCGCACGGCACCTCCCGCGGGCGGGCGCGGCTCCGGCCGTCGCCGCGGCGGTGGCGGCTCCGAGCGGCTTCTTCAGTGGTTCGTCGAGCGCAGGCACGCGGTCCATTGCACACCACGGCACCGACAGTCGTCGCGCAGGCCGTGGATACCGGTTGGTCACGTCGGCGCCGTGGCGCCTAGGATGGCCGCTCTTCCGCTCCTCCCCCGCGATCACCGGACGCCGGGATCGCCCGACCCGCGCCGTCGCCCGTCCCCCCACCGGCGCAGCGACGATGACTGCTGACCAGACACCGCACACGTTCCAGGTCGATCTGCGTGGCCTGGTGGACCTGCTCTCCCACCACCTCTACTCCAGCCCCCGGGTCTACCTGCGCGAACTGCTGCAGAACGCCGTGGACGCACTCACCGCCCGCCGCGCCCTGGACCCCGACGCACCCGCCACGGTCCGCATCCACGCCGACGGCACCACCCTGCGCATCACCGACACCGGCATCGGCCTCACCGAGACCGACGTCCACACCCTCCTCGCCACCATCGGCCGCAGCTCCAAACGCGACACCACCCACGGCCTGGAGACCGCCCGCACCGAATTCCTCGGCCAGTTCGGCATCGGACTCCTCGCCTGCTTCGTCGTCGCCGCCGAGATCCGCGTCGTCTCCCGCTCCGCCCGCACCCCCGACGCACCCCCCGTCGAATGGCGCGCCCACGACGACGGCTCCTACACCGTCACCCCCCTCCACCACACCGCACACCCCGAACCCGGCACCACCGTCCACCTCACCGCCCGCCCCGGCACCACCGACTGGCTCACCCACGACCGCGCCCTCACCCTCGCCCGCCACTACGGCAACCTCCTCCCCCACGACATCCGGGTGGGCGACGAGCCGGTCGCCGAGCTGCCGGCGCCGTGGGAGCGGACGTACCCGAGCCCGGCGGCGCGGCGGGTCGCGCTGGCGGCGCACTGTCAGGAGCAGTTCGGGTTCGGTCCGCTGGACTCGATCGACCTGGACCTGCCGCTGGCGGGCATCCGGGGCGTGGCGTACGTGCTGCCGTCGGCGGTGAGTCCGGCGCAGCGGGCCGGGCACCGGGTCCATCTCAAGGGGATGCTGCTGACCGAGAAGGCCGACGGGCTGCTCCCGGACTGGGCCTTCTTCGTCCGCTGCGTCCTGGACACCGACACCCTGCGGCCCACGGCCTCCCGGGAGTCGCTGTACGAGGACGAGGCCCTGGCGGGGGTGCGGGACGCGCTGGGCGAGGCGATCCGCGACTGGCTCACGGGGCTGGCCGCCGGATCGCCGGAGCGGCTGGGGCAGTTCCTGTCCGTGCACCACCTCGGCGTGAAGTCGCTGGCCCGGCACGACGACGGGATCCTGGCGGCGATGCTGCCCTGGCTCCCCTTCGAGACCACCGACGGACAGCTCTCCCTCGACGAGTTCGCCCGCCGCCACCGCGTCGTCCACTTCACCCGCACCGTCGAGGAGTTCCGCCAGGTCGCCGCCATCGCCGCCGCCCAGGGCATCGGCGTCGTCAACGGCGGATACACCTACGACGCGGAGCTGCTCGCGCGGCTTCCGGAGGTGCGGCCGGGGACGGTGGTGGCCGAGCTCGACGCGGACACCGTGACGGCGCACCTGGACGCGGTCGACCCGGACCGGGAGCTGGCCCTGTCCGGCTTCCTGTCGGTGGCCCGGTCGACCCTGGACGCCCTGGGCTGCGACGTGTCGCTGCGCTCCTTCCATCCGGTGACCGTCCCCGCCCTGCACCTGGACGACCGGACCGCCCGCCACGAGCAGGCGCGGGCCGAGGCCGCGGAGCAGGCCGACGACCTGTGGGCCGGGATCCTCGGCTCCCTGCGCGGCAGCGCGCCCCGCGCCCGGCTGGTCCTCAACCACCACAGCCCGCTCGTCCGCCGCATCAGCGCCCTCGACGACCCCCGGCTCACCGCCACCGCCGTCGAAGCCCTCTACGGACAAGCCCTCCTCATGGCCCAACGCCCGCTCCGCCCCGCCGACAACGCCCTCCTCAACCGCACCTTCCTCGGCCTCCTCGAATGGAGCACCGCGCACGGCGCCGACGGGGGGACGGAGGGATGACGAGCCCGGAGTTCCAGGCCCTGCGCGAGGCCATGCGGGACAACCACGGCCGGCCCGAGGGCCCGGAGCGCAAC
The DNA here is from genome assembly GCF_039535475.1 of Streptomyces showdoensis. Lineage (NCBI taxonomy): Bacteria > Bacillati > Actinomycetota > Actinomycetes > Kitasatosporales > Streptomycetaceae > Streptomyces > Streptomyces showdoensis. The sequence goes on from NZ_BAAAXG010000028.1 coordinate 602,022, forward strand.
GCGCGCGCCGAGCGGCTGCTCGCGGAGGCGGAGCGGATCGGCGAGCCCCTCGCGGTCATCGAGGCGCTCGGCCACCAGCTGCAGGTGTACAACTACAGCTCCGAGAAGGCGAAGATGTTCGTGCCCTTCTCGCGGCTGCTGCGGATGTGGGACCAGAACCCGGCCGACTTCGACGCGTACGAGACGTATGCGCTGCACTGGGTGTTCAAGTGGGTCTCCAGCGGCATGCTCGACCAGCCGCACATCCCGCTCGCCTCGATCGAGAAGTGGCTGGGCGAGATGGAGCACCGCTACCGGCTCGCCGGGCACTCGGAACGCGCGGTGCGGCAGGGTGAGTTCCGGGTGGCGCGGCACATCGGCGACCTCGACCGGGCGGCCCGCGCGTACGCGGCGTGGCTGGCGGCCGAGCGGGACGACATGGCCGACTGCCACGCCTGCGAGCTGCACGGGCAGGGCCTGTGGCTGGCCGAACTCGGCGACGACGAGGCGGCGCTCGCGGTCTGGGCGCCGGTCCTGGAGGGCGAACACACCTGCGCCCACGAGCCGCACGCGGTGCTGGCCTCCTCGCTGCTGCCGCTGCTGCGGCTCGGCCGGACGGAGCAGGCGCGGGCGAACCACCTGCGCGGCCACCGGCTGGTGCGGCCGATGGAGAGCATGCGGGGCGCGATGGCGCAGCACATCGAGTTCTGCGCGCTGACCGGGAACGAGGCGCGGGCGCTGGAGCTGCTCGCGGAGCGCCCGGCGTACCTCACGGACCACGGCGACCCGGACAGCGAGCTGGACTTCCTGGCCGTGACGGCGCTGCTGATGGACCGGCTGGTGGCACGCGGGCTCGGCGGGCAGCGGGTGCCGGGCCCCGCGGACCGGGAGTGGACGGCGGCGGAGCTCGCCCGGCACGCGCGCGGGCGGGCGGAGGAGCTGGCGGCGCGCTTCGACGAGCGCAACGGCACGGACCGGGTGAGCCGGCTGGCCCGGGAGCAGATGGCGGCGCAGCCGCTGGTGGACCGGCTGCCGCTGGGCGTCCGGGCGGCGGGCCCGACCGTACCGCCGCGGGCCCCGGCTCCCGTCCCGGTGACCTCGGCGGCCCCGCGGGACCTGCTGGCCGAGGCACGGCGGATGACGGCGGAGCGGCGTCCGGAGGCCGACGCGGCCTGGGCGGCGCTGGCCCGGGCGGTGGCGGAGGGCCTGGTGGAGCTCGACGCGCCGGCCGAGGCGGAGCTGACCGACCACCGCGCGATGTCCCTGGCGGACCCGGAGGAGGCCGCCGCCCTGTTCCGGTCGGCGGCGGAGCGGTACGAGGCGGCCGGCTCGCCCGGCGAGGCCTGGGCGGCCCGGGCGCGGGCCGCGTACGCGCTCGGCGATCCGGCGGCCTTCGCGGAGCCGGTCGCCCGGCTGCGCGAGCTGTACGAGGGGGCGGGGACGGCGACGGCCCGCCAGGTGTCGGGGGCGCTGCTGCTGCGGGCCCGTGTCCTGGGGACGGCCGAGGCGGCCGAGGAGGTCCTGGCGTTCGCGGAGGCCGCGTCCGCCACCGGCACCGCCGGCGCCTCCACCGACCCCGGCGCCGTGGCCCCCGCCGCTGCGGCCGGCACCGCCGACGTCGCCGACCGCGTCGCCGAGGCCGAGTGGCTGCTCGGCGACGCGGCGGCGCGGGACGGCGACGCCGGGCGGGCGGCCGGGCGGTACGAGCGGTCGGCGGAGCTCTTCCTCGAGGCCGGGCTGCCCTGGTTCGCGGTGGAGCCCGAGGCCCGGCTCGCGGCCCTGGCCCACCGGGGCGGCGACCTCGCGACGGCCGAGCGGGCGGCGCGGGCGGCCCTGGAGCACGGCGCCGGGTACGCGGGGCCCTCCGGCCAGGCGCGGCTGCGGCTGCGGCTCGCGGAGGTCCTCGGCGCGGCGGGCCGGTTCGGCGAGGCGGCCGAGCAGGGCCTGGAGGCGGCGCACTGGGCGGACGAGGCGGACGAGGGCCGCGGGCTCGGGGCGTACGCGCGCCATCTGCTCGGCGGCTGGCTGCTGCGCGAGGGCCGGTGCGAGGAGGCGGCGGCGGTCCTGGAGGCGGTGCTGCCGGACCTCTCGGTGGAGGAGCACGGGGACGGGACGGTCGTGCAGTCGCTGTGGTGGCTCGGCGACTGCCTGATGGCCGTGGCGGAGCCCCGGTCGGCGGCCGAGCAGTGGCTGAGGGCGGCGGAGCTCGCGGCGGCCTGGCCGGACCAGCACGACCACGCGATGCTGGCGAACCTCGCGGCGCAGGCGCTGCTGCGGGCGGAGCTCGATGAGCCGGCGGCGGCCGCGTTCGAGCGGGCCGGGGAGCTGTGGCAGGCGCTGGGCGACGTCCCGGCGTACGTCCGCACGCTGCGGGTCCGGGCCTGGATCGCGGGCCCGGACGCACGGGGGCGCGCGCTGATGGCGACGGCGGCGGAGGCCTGCGGCGACGATCCGGCGGGGCTGGGCGACACCTACCGGCGGACCGCCGAACTGCTCGCCCGGGCGCCGGAGGCGGACCTGTCCGAGGTGCTGTCCTACGCCGAGCGCGCCTCGGCGGCCTACCGGGAGGCGGGCCCGGAGAGCCGGTCGGACCGCCTCGCCGCGGAGCTGCTGACCGCATGGATCCGGCTGGACCTGGGCGACCGGGAGGCGGCGGCGGAGCTGGCCCGCGCGGTGCTGGCCGAGGACGCCCCGGAGCACCGCGCGGAGGCGGAGTCGCTGCTGGCCGGGCTCGCGGAGGGTGCCGGGGACCCGGCGCCGGGCGGGCCCTGAGGGGGCCGCTCGGCCCTGCCTCGGGCCGCCCCGGGCGCTACTCCACGCCGATGAGCAGCGCCGGGGCCCCCGCCCCGGCCTCGTACGTCGTCGTGTCCACCGCCAGGTAGGTGGCCCGTACGTGCCGTTCCAGGGTGCGGGCCAGGTCCGGCGGGGTGTCGGCGGCGACGATGAGCGTGACGAGCTCGCCGCCCGCGGAGAGCATCCGGTCGAGGACGGTGCGGGCCGTCGTGGTGAGGTCCTGGCCGATGACGGCGACGTCGCCCTCGATGAGGCCCAGGACGTCCCCGGCCTGGCAGACGCCGGCGGAGGTGAAGGACTGGCGTTCGGCGACCGCGAGTTCGGCGTAGCGGGTCGCGCCGGCCGCCGCGGTCATGGCGACGACGTCCTCGTCGAAGCGCCGGTCCGGCTCGTGGACGGCGAGGGCGGCGATGCCCTGGACCGCGGCGCGGGTCGGGATGAGGGCGACCCGGATGCCCTCGGCGCGGGCCTGTTCGGCGGCAGCGGCGGCGGCCTGCCGCAGGTCGGTGTCGTTGGGCAGCAGGACGACCTCGCGCGCGTGCGCCCGCCGGACCGCCTCGGCGAGCTCCGCCGCGGAGGGCGGTTCGCCGGGCAGGGCGAGCAGGGTGGTCGCCCCGGCCTCGGCGCAGAGCCCGGCCAGGCCCTCGCCGGGCAGGACGGCGACGACGGCCCGCTGGACGGGCTCGGGCGGCGGTCCGGCCGCGGCGCCCTCGAAGTGGGTGATGCGGATCCGGTAGGGGCGTCCCGCCTCCACGCCGGCCTCGACGGCCGCGCCCGCGTCGTCGACGTGGACGTGGACGTTCCACAGCCCGTCGCCGCCGACGACGACCAGGGACTCGCCCAGCGCGTCGAGGCGGGCCCGCAGCCGTTCCACCGCCGCGTCCTCGGCCTCCAGGAGGTAGATCACCTCGTAGCCGGGGCCGCCGCCCTCGGCGTCGCACCCGGGGTCGAGGACCGGGCGGTGCGCGGGCGGCGCGGGCCGGTCCTGCGCCTCGCCGGTGAGGCTCTCCACGAGGGCGCCGAGCACGGTCACCAGACCGCGTCCTCCGGCGTCCACGACGCCCGCGCGGCGCAGTACGTCCAGTTGGCCGGGGGTGCGCTCCAGGGCGCTCCTGGCCCCCTCGTACGCCCTCGTGGCCACCGTCACGAGCTCCCCGCCCCCCGCGCAGGCCTCGGCGGCGGCGCAGGCGACGGTGAGGACGGTGCCCTCGACGGGGTGGGCCACGGCCTGCCGGGCCGCGTCGGCGGCGCCGGCGAGGGCGCGGGCGAGGTGATCGCCGTCACTCCCCCCGGCCAGCACGGCGGCCATGCCGCGGAGCAGCTGGGAGAGGATCGTGCCGGAGTTGCCGCGGGCGCCGAGGAGGGCGCCGTGGGCCATGGCCCGTATGACCTCGGCCACGTCCGGCAGCCCCGCGGCGGGGTCCCCGGCGGCCCCGAAGGCCTCCTCCACGGACCGCGCGGCCGACTCCACGGTCAGGTACAGGTTGGTCCCGGTGTCACCGTCCGCGACGGGATAGACGTTGATGGCGTCGATCTCCTCGCGCTCCCTGCCGAGCGCCACCAGGGCCCCTGCGCACCAGGATCGGATCGCTTCGGCGTCGAGGGTCTGCGGAGCTCGCGGCAACGGGTGGTCCTCCTGTGCGCTGCGGTCGGTTCACCGCAGGGTAGACCCGTGATCACCCCGGGCCCGGGGCGGGGGCGGCGAAGACCGTGGTAGTTTCGTTCCACCGATGCAGCCGTTGTATGCTGCTTCGGTTGCCCGGCACACGCTGGGCCATCCCCCGGCAAGCCACTTCAGATACCTGATTCCGGTGCGCCGGTTTCACTGTAAATCTGAAGTCTTTGGAGTGACCCGTGGCTGCCAACTGCGACGTCTGCGGCAAGGGGCCGGGCTTCGGCAACAACATTTCGCACTCGCACCGCCGTACGTCTCGTCGCTGGAACCCGAACATCCAGCGTGTGCGTGCCGTGGTCGGTCGGACGCCGAAGCGGCTCAACGTCTGCACCTCGTGCATCAAGGCCGGCAAGGTCTCGCGCTAAGAGATGCTCCCCGCGTCAGCGGGGATGATCCCGCCGACGTCACGTCGTAGCGCAGCCCCTGCGGTTGCCTTGAAAGGCCGGTTCACCTCGGTGAACCGGCCTTTTCGCATGCCCGCGTACGGAGACGGCGGCAGGGCCGGGGCCGGGCCCCGGGGCCCGGCCTGATCCGAAAGACACGGCCTAGCCCCGGAAGCGCCAGCCGTGGTCGACCGGGCCGATGCCCGCGCCCAGCGCGAACCCGGCGGCGATCGCCCCCGTCACGTACGCCTTGGCCTCCCGCACCGCCGCCGGCACCGGCAGGCCCCGCGCGAGCCCGGAGGCGACCGCGGAGGCGAGCGTGCAGCCCGTGCCGTGGGTGTGCCGGTTGTCGTGCCGCGGCGCCCGCAGCCAGTGCTCCTCGGAGCCGTCCGTGAGCAGGTCCACGGCCGCCTCGCCGGAGGGCAGGTGCCCGCCCTTGATCAGCGCCCAGCGCGGCCCGTACGCCAGGATCGCGTCGGCGGCCCGCCGCATCCCGGCCTCGTCCTCGACCACGAGGCCCGTGAGCTGCGCCACTTCGTCCAGGTTGGGGGTGGCGACGGTCGCGACCGGCAGCAGCTTCATACGGACGGAGTCGAGCGCGGAGGCGGCGAGCAGCGGGTCGCCGTGCTTGGAGACGCCGACCGGGTCGACGACCACCGGGGCGTCGAGCGGGGCCAGCAGCTCCGCCACCGTCTCCACCAGCGGGGCTGAGGCGAGCATGCCGGTCTTCACGGCCTGGACGCCGATGTCGTCCACCACGGCCCGGAACTGGGCCCGTACGGCCTCCACGGGCAGCTCCCAGGCGCCCAGGACGCCCCGCGAGTTCTGGGCGGTCACCGCGGTGAGCACGCTCATGCCGTGGACGCCGAGGGCGAGCATCGTCTTCAGGTCGGCCTGGATGCCCGCGCCGCCGCCGGAGTCCGATCCGGCGACGGTCAGCACCAGCGGGGGACGGGAGGTCACTCGGTCTCTCCGAAGTGGTCCCAGCCGCCCTTGCTGTGCCAGGGCGCCCCGTCGACGGTCACCTGGGGCAGCGCCGAGGGGTTGAGGACCTCGCCGATGACCTTCCAGCGGGCGGGCAGCTTCACGTCCGGCGGGAAGGTCGCCACGATCGCGTGGTCCTCTCCCCCGGTGAGCACCCACTGGAGCGGGTCCACTCCGACGGCCTGGCCGATGTCGTTCATCTGGGTGGGGATGTCGATGAGGCCGGAGCGCAGGTCGATGCGGACCTTGCTGGCCTCGGCGATGTGCCCGAGGTCGGCGATCAGGCCGTCGCTGACGTCGCACATGGCGGTGGCGCCGAGCCCGGCCGCCGCGGGGCCCGCGTGGTACGGGGGCTCGGGGCGCCGGTGGGCCTCGACGAAGGCGCGCGGGGAGCGGAAGCCGCGGGAGAGCACCGCGTAGCCGGCGGCGGACCAGCCGAGCCAGCCGGTGTAGGCGACGACGTCGCCGGGCTGGGCTCCGCCGCGGGTGACCGGGTCCTGGTTGCGCAGGTCGCCGAGGGCGGTGATGGAGACCATGATCGTGTCGCCGCGGACGACGTCCCCGCCGACCACGGCCGCGCCGGCCACCTGGCACTCGTCGCGCAGGCCGTCCATGAGCTCGGTGGGCCAGGTGACGGGGAGTTCGGCGGGGACGACCAGGCCGAGCAGGAGCGCGGTGGGCACGGCGCCCATGGCCGCGATGTCGGCGAGGTTCTGGGCCGCGGCCTTGCGGCCGACGTCGTAGGCCGTCGACCAGTCGCGGCGGAAGTGACGTCCTTCGAGCAGGATGTCCGTGCTGGCCACCACCCGCCGGTCGGGGGCGGAGACGACCGCGGCGTCGTCGCCGGGTCCGATCCGTACCGCCGGGGTGGCGGTGAGCCGGGAGGTGAGCTCCTTGATCAGCCCGAACTCGCCCAGCTCTCCGACTGTGCCCTTCACCGCGTCTCACCTCGTGTCGTCGTGCCGGCCGCCGCGCCGCTCCGCCGCGCCTCGCGCTGCGGGTCGCGGGCCGTCACCGTGCCGGATACCGTCAAGTAGACCGTCAACTTCTTACGTGCGTACGCCACACTGCGAGCGCCTCGGGGCGCGCAGGTCTCCCCGCGGCGCGAGGCGACGCGGTACCGTGGCGTCTCTTTCTCCCACAAGATCCTCGTGGCCGCCCTGGAGGTTCCGTGGTACAGGCGTACATCCTTATTCAGACCGAGGTGGGCAAGGCGTCGACCGTCGCCGAGACCATCGCCAAGATCCCGGGGGTGATCCAGGCCGAGGACGTGACCGGTCCGTACGACGTGATCGTGCGGGCGGAGGCCGACACCGTGGACGCGCTGGGCCGCATGGTGGTCGCCAAGGTCCAGCAAGTGGAAGGCATCACGCGCACCCTCACCTGCCCGGTCGTGCATATCTAGCCCCCGTCTACCCTAGGCCGGTGATGTCTTCCCACCGGCCCTTCGGCCTGCCCGCTTCCGCCGCCGCGGCCGTGCTGCTGCTGGCCGTCGCGGGCTGTTCCTCTCCGGGCGCGAAGGCGTCGGTCCCGGTTCCCAGTCCGCCGGCGGCCGAGGCCGCCGTCTGCCGTTCGCTCGCGAAGGAGCTGCCCGGCACCGTGGCGGGTCTGGAGCGCTCCGGCACCGAGCCGGACTCCGAACTGACCGCCGCGTGGGGGGATGCGGCGATCGTACTGCGCTGCGGGGTCCCCCGGCCCGAAAAGATGAACGATCCGCAGGCGCACGGGATCGACGCCGACGGCGTGAACTGGCTCTTCGAGCGCCTGGAGAACGGCGGACCGCGCTTCACCACGACGTACCGCAAGGCGTACGTCGAGGTGACGCTGGACGAGCGGTACGCGCACGACGTCGGCCCGCTCGTGGATCTCGCCGCCCCCGTGAAGAAGGCCGTCCCCCCCAGCCTCTAGGCGCCCCCCGGGCCGCCCGAGGGCGGCCCGGGGCTGCCCGGGAGGACTAGCGCAGGCCCGTGGAGCGGTTGAGCGCGGCCTGGATGAGCCGGTCGACGAGCTCCGGGTAGCTCACCCCGCTCTCCTGCCACATGCGCGGGTACATGGAGATGGGCGTGAAGCCGGGCATCGTGTTGATCTCGTTGATGACGAAGTCGCCGTCCTCGGTGAGGAAGAAGTCGGCGCGCACCAGGCCCTCGCAGGAGACGGCCTCGTAGGCCGCGACCGCCAGGCGCTGGATCTCGGCGGTGGCCTCGTCGCCGATCGGCGCGGGCACGATGCCGGAGGCCGAGTCGATGTACTTGGCCTCGAAGTCGTAGAAGTCGTGGTCGGTGACCGGCGGGATCTCGGCCGGCACGCTGGCGCGCGGGCCGTCCTCGAACTCCAGGACGCCGCACTCGATCTCGCGGCCGCGGATCAGCGACTCGACGATGATCTTCGGGTCGTGCCGACGGGCCTCCTCGACGGCCTCGTCGAGGCCGGCCAGGTCGTCGACCTTGGTGATGCCCATGGAGGAACCGCCGCGGGCGGGCTTCACGAAGAGCGGCCAGCCGTGGTCGGCGGCGAACTCCACGATCTTCTTGCGGGCCGCGGCGGGGTTCTGCTCCCACTCGCGCGGGCGGATGACCTCGTACGGGCCGACCGGCAGGCCGAAGGAGACGAAGACCCGCTTCATGTACTCCTTGTCCTGGCCGACGGCGGAGGCGAGCACGCCCGCGCCGACGTACGGGACGCCGGAGAGCTCCAGCAGGCCCTGGAGGGTGCCGTCCTCGCCGTACGGGCCGTGCAGCATGGGGAAGACGACGTCGACCTCGCCGAGGGCCTGCGGCACGGAGCCGGGCTCGTTGTAGACGACCTCGCGGCTGGCCGGGTCGACGGAGAGGACCACGCCGCCGGTCTCCGACTCGGCGAGGTCGGTCACGCTCGGCAGGGTGCGGTCGGCGATGGCCATCCGCTCCGGGGCGTCGGCCGTCAGCGCCCAGCGCCCGTCGGTGGTGATGCCGATGGGCAGCACGTCGTACTTGTCCCGGTCGATGGCGCTCAGGACGGCGCCTGCGGTGACGACGGAGATGGCGTGCTCGGAGCTGCGTCCGCCGAAGACGACGGCCACGCGCGGCTTGCGGGGGCTCTGGGTGTTCTCGCTCATATCGCGTTGAGGGTACCTTGCGACGTCCGAACTGCTGAGCGCCCCGCTGCCACCGCGCGCGTACGGGTCAAGCCGGGCTCAGCGCCGCTCCGCCTTGGCGCTGCGGGACATCAGCTCCTTGAGCGCCACGATCGGCGGCTTGCCGTCGTGGACGATGGAGACGACGGTCTCGGTGATCGGCATGTCGACGCCGTGCCGGCGGGCCAGATCGAGGACGGACTCGCAGGACTTGACGCCCTCGGCGGTCTGCTTGGTGGCCGCGATGGTCTCCTCCAGGGTCATCCCGCGGCCCAGGTTGGTGCCGAAGGTGTTGTTCCGGGAGAGCGGGGAGGAGCAGGTGGCGACGAGGTCGCCGAGGCCCGCGAGGCCGGAGAAGGTGAGCGGGTCGGCGCCCATGGCGAGGCCGAGACGGGTGGTCTCGGCGAGGCCGCGGGTGATGAGGGTGGCCTTGGAGTTGTCGCCGAGGCCCATGCCGTTGGCGATGCCGACGGCGAGCCCGATGACGTTCTTGACCGCTCCGCCGAGCTCGCAGCCGACCACGTCGGTGTTGGTGTACGGGCGGAAGTACGGGGTCATGCAGGCGGTCTGGAACCGCTGGGCGACCGCCTCGTCGACGCAGGCGACGACGGCCGCGGCGGGCTGCCGGGCGGCGATCTCCTTGGCCAGGTTGGGTCCGGTGAGGACGGCCACGCGCTCGGCGGGGACCTCGGCGACCTCCTGGATGACCTCGCTCATCCGCTCGGCCGTACCGAGTTCGACGCCCTTCATCAGCGAGACGAGGACGGTGTCCGGGGCGAGCAGCGGCTTCCAGGCGGCCAGGTTCTCGCGCAGGGTCTGCGAGGGCACGACGAGGACGGTGAAGTCGGCGCCGCGGGCGGCCTCGGCCGGGTCGGCGGTGGCCGTGATGCCCTTGGGGAGTTCGACCCCCGGCAGGTAGTCGGGGTTCGTCCCGGTGGTGTTGATGGTCTCGGCGAGGGCGGCGCGGCGGCCCCACAGGCTCACCTCGCACCCCGCGTCGGCGAGCACCATGGCGAAGGCCGTGCCCCAGGATCCGTTGCCGAAGACGGCTGCCTTGGTCACTTCTTGCCTTCCTCCGCGGCCTTGCGCCGCTGTTCCTGCCGGGCCTTGCGGTGGTCGTACGGCTCCGCCGGCGCCTTCTCGCCCCGGACCTCCTCCAGGAGGCGGGTGATGGCGGCCATGATCTCCTCGGTGGCCTCGCGCAGCACGTCGGGCGTGGGCTCGACGTCGTAGAAGCGGGAGAGGTCGACCGGCGGACCGGCCTGCACGATCAGGGTCTTGCGCGGCCAGAGCCGGAACTTGTTCTCCTTGGCGTACGGCGGCATCGCGAGGTTGGCGCCCCACTGGGCGACCGGGACGACCGGGACCTTGGTGAGCAGCGCGACGCGGGCGGCGCCGGTCTTGCCGGCCATGGGCCACATGTCGGGGTCGCGGGTGAGGGTGCCCTCGGGGTAGAAGGCGACGCACTCGCCGCGCTCGATGGCGTCGACGGCGGCCCGGAAGGCGTCCAGGGCGTTGGTGGTCTCGCGGTAGACCGGGATCTGCCCGGTGCCGGTCAGCATGGTGCCGACGAAGCCCTTGAAGAGGCCCGCCTTGGCGAGGAAGCGGGGCACCCGGCCGGTGTTGTACTGGTAGTGCGCGTACGACAGCGGGTCCAGGTACGAGTTGTGGTTGACCGCGGTGATGAATCCGCCGTCGGCCGGGATGTGTTCCGTCCCGCGCCAGTCCCGCTTGAACAGCACCACCAGTGGGGGTTTGGCGATGACCGCCGCCAGGCGGTACCAGAAGCCGATTCTGCGGCGGGGCACTCGTACACCTTTCTCCGGGACTGGTTCGAGGGGGTCAAGTGTCACTCCCCGCTCCTGGTCTGTCGAGGACACCGTACGCCCCGGGGCTCGGGCGGATCGCGCGGGCGGGACAGAATGGGTCCCGATGAGGAACTCCGCCGCCGGTGACGCCGGCGATCACGTCGCCGACGGCTGGTCCCTGGTGGTGCCGGTGAAGCCGCTGGAGCGCGCCAAGAGCAGGCTGGCCCCGGCCGCGGCCGGGGGTCTGCGGCCCCGGCTGGCGCTGGCCTTCGCCGAGGACACGGTGGCGGCGGTGCTGGCCTGCGCGGCGGTACGGGATGTGGTGGTCGTCACGGACGACCGGGCGGCCGCCGGGGCGCTGGCGGCCCTCGGGGCGCGGATCGTGCCCGACGTGCCGGGCGGCGGGCTCAACGCGGCGCTCGCGCACGGGGCCCGCGCGGTGCGGGCGGTGCGGCCGGCCGCGGCGGTGGCGGCGCTGAACGCGGATCTGCCGGCGCTGCGCTCCGCCGAGCTGGCCCGGGTCCTGGACGCGGCCGGGAAATTTCCCCGGGCATTTCTCGCGGATGCCGCCGAAATAGGTACGACATTCCTCTCGGCGGGTCCCGGTACGGAATTGGAACCGGCATTCGGAGGGGCTTCGCGCCGGCGGCATTTGTCCACGGGGGCGGTGGAAATCCGGCTCGCGGGGGTGGATTCCGTGCGCCGGGACGTGGACACCGGGGAGGACCTGGCGGCGGCACTGGCGCTGGGCGTGGGGCCGCGGACGGCGGCCCGGTGGGTGGGCGCGGCCGGATAGGCTGCGGTCCATGCAGGCGACCGCGTACACGTACGACCCCGAGACCCGCAGCGGAAGTGTGCTGCTCGACGACGGCACCCCGGTGGAGTTCGGGGCCGAGGCCTTCGAGGCGGGCGGGCTGCGGCTGCTGCGGCCGGGGCAGCGGGTGCGGATCGAGACGGCCGGCGAGGGCGGGGCCCGGCGGATCACGCTGGTGACGCTGCAGACCTTCTGACGAGGGCTTCCGCCCTCCGGACGCGCCGCGGGCCGGGCTCCCCGAGAGGGAGCCCGGCCCGGCGTGTGAGCACCTGCCGCCTTACTTCTTCGCGGCGGCCTTCTTCGCGGTGGTCTTGCGCGCCGTCGTCTTCTTGGCGGGCGCCTTCTTCGCGGTGGCCTTCTTCGCCGGCGCGGTCTTCTTGGCGACGGTCTTCTTGGCCGCGGCCGTCGTCTTCTTCGCCGGGGTCGCCTTCTTCGCGGCCGCGGTGGTCTTCTTGGCGGTCGTGGTGGTCTTCTTCGCCGCCGCCGTGGTGGTCTTCTTCGCGGCCGCGGTGGTCTTCTTCGCGGCGGCCGTCGTCTTCTTGGCCGGGGTCGCCTTCTTCGCGGCGGCCTTCTTGGCGGTCGTGGCCTTCTTGGCCGCGGCCTTCTTGACGGTCGCGGAGGCGCCGCCGGTCAGGCTGCCCTTCGGGGCCTTCTTGACGGAGACCTCGCCGCCCTTGGGGAGCTTCTTCGAGCCGCTGACCAGGTCCTTGAAGCCCTGACCCGCACGGAAGCGCGGAACGGAGGTCTTCTTGACCCGCACGCGCTCACCCGTCTGCGGGTTGCGGGCGTAGCGGGCCGGACGGTCGACCTTCTCGAACGAGCCGAAGCCGGTGACCGAGACCCGGTCCCCGCTGACCACGGCACGCACGATGGCGTCGAGCACGTGGTCGACGGCGTCGGCGGCCTGCTGGCGGCCGCCCATCTTGTCGGCAATCGCTTCTACGAGCTGCGCCTTGTTCACGTCTTCCCCTTCGGAGACATTGCCGGAACGAAAGTGTTCAAGCTATTTCGCACGTTAGGCATGTATATACCGCAAATCAAACACGAAACGGGCTAATCACCCTAGTGCCGCAACGCTGAAGTACGTTGCGGAGTTCCTGGTGTCAGTCGTCTTCAGGGAATCGGCCCTCGTCGAGGTCCTTCATCAACCGGTCCAGACGCGTTGCCGCGTCCGGGAGATCGTGCTTCGCCGCGGCCGTGATGACCAGCAGCTTCCGGGACAGCGCCATCCTTACGCCCTCCGGGACTTGCAGTGAGCGCACTCTTGTGTGCGCTTCCTTCAATCGGGCGGCGACTGCCTCGTAGAGCTCGAGTTGGCTGTCGCGTTCCATGCACCGATTGTGCCATCTAGGGCGAGTTGTCGCCCGACGGGGTCTCAACAAGCGACTGCGCCCCCCACCGGGCGGTGGGGGGCGCAGTCGTGGAAAAGCGCTGCTCAGACCGTAATTGTACGGGGCTTGAAGGCCGGCCGAGAGGCCTCGTAGGCGGCGATGTCCGCTTCGTTCTGAAGGGTGAGGCTGATGTCGTCCAGGCCGTTCAGCAGACGCCAGCGGGCGTTCTCGTCGAGCTCGAAGTCGGCGTCGATCCCGGGCGCGACGACCTTGCGGGCCTCCAGGTCGACGGTGACCTCGACGGTCGGGTCGGCCTCGGTCAGCTCCCAGAGGGCGTCGACGGTCTCCTGCGGCAGGACGACGGTCAGCAGGCCGTTCTTCAGCGAGTTGCCGCGGAAGATGTCGGCGAAGCGGGCGGAGATGACCGCCTTGAAGCCGTAGTTCTGCAGCGCCCAGACGGCGTGCTCACGGGAGGAGCCGGTGCCGAAGTCGGGGCCGGCGACCAGGACCGTGGCGCCCTGCCGCTCCGGGCGGTTGAGGACGAACTGCTCGTCCTTGCGCCAGGCCTCGAACAGGCCGTCCTCGAAGCCGTCGCGGGTGACCTTCTTGAGCCAGTGCGCCGGGATGATCTGGTCGGTGTCGACGTTGCTGCGGCGCAGCGGGACGGCGCGGCCGGTGTGGGTGGTGAATGCTTCCATGGTTCCTCAGACCCCCGCGGTGGTGGCGACGTCGGACAGATCGGCCGGGGAGGCCAGGTGGCCCAGGACGGCGGTGGCGGCGGCGACCTGGGGGGAGACCAGGTGGGTGCGCCCGCCCTTGCCCTGCCGGCCCTCGAAGTTGCGGTTGGAGGTGGACGCGGAGCGCTCGCCGGGGGCCAGTTGGTCGGGGTTCATGCCCAGGCACATCGAGCAGCCCGCGTGCCGCCATTCGGCGCCGGCCTCCTTGAAGACCTTGTCCAGGCCCTCCTCGACGGCCTGCAGGGCGACCCGGACCGAGCCGGGGACGACCAGCATGCGGACGCCGTCGGCGACCTTGCGGCCCTCCAGCAGCGAGGCCGCGTTGCGCAGGTCCTCGATGCGGCCGTTGGTGCAGGAGCCTACGAAGACGGTGTCGACCTTGATGTCGCGCAGCGGCTGCCCGGCGGTCAACCCCATGTACTCCAGGGCCTTTTCGGCGGCCAGGCGCTCCGAAGCGTCTTCGTACGAAGCGGGGTCGGGGACGTTCGCCGAAAGCGGCGCGCCCTGGCCCGGGTTGGTGCCCCAGGTGACGAAGGGGGCCAGCGCGGCGGCGTCGATGACGACCTCGGCGTCGAAGACGGCGTCCTCGTCGGACTTCAGGGTCTTCCAGTACGCGACGGCGGCGTCCCAGTCCTCGCCCTCGGGGGCGTGGGCACGGCCCTTCAGGTAGGCGAAGGTGGTCTCGTCGGGGGCGATCATGCCCGCGCGGGCACCGGCCTCGATCGACATGTTGCAGATGGTCATCCGGGCCTCCATCGAGAGCTTCTCGATGGCCGCGCCGCGGTACTCCAGGATGTAGCCCTGGCCGCCACCGGTGCCGATCTTGGCGATGATCGCCAGGATCAGGTCCTTGGCGGTGACGTCCTCGGGCAGCTCGCCGTCGACCGTGATGGCCATGGTCTTCGGGCGGGCCAGCGGCAGCGTCTGGGTGGCCAGCACGTGCTCGACCTGGCTGGTGCCGATGCCGAAGGCCAGCGCGCCGAAGGCGCCGTGGGTGGAGGTGTGCGAGTCGCCGCAGACCACGGTGGTGCCCGGCTGGGTCAGGCCCAGCTGCGGTCCCACCACGTGGACGACGCCCTGCTCGACGTCGCCCAGCGGGTGCAGCCGGACGCCGAACTCGGCGCAGTTCTTCCGCAGGGTCTCCAGCTGGGCGCGGGAGACCGGGTCGGCGATCGGCTTGTCGATGTCGAGGGTCGGGGTGTTGTGGTCCTCGGTGGCGATGGTGAGGTCGAGGCGCCGCACCTGCCGGCCGTTCTGGCGGAGCCCGTCGAACGCCTGCGGGCTGGTCACCTCGTGCAGCAGGTGCAGATCGATGAAGAGGAGGTCGGGCTCGCCTTCGGCGCGCCGGACGACGTGGTCGTCCCAGACCTTCTCCGCGAGTGTCCTACCCATCGCTTTCCCTCCGGCCGGCGGCGTGCGCCGGCACCACTAGAGATCGTTTCGCGAGCCGTCGTGCGGCCGCCTCACCAGAGTGACGCGTTCCTCGGAAAATTGAACTTGCGTTTCACAGAGTGAGACGCGAATATCGTTTCATGGACAACTCTAGCGGCGTAGGCGTTCTCGACAAGGCAGCCCTTGTCCTGAGCGCCCTGGAGTCCGGTCCGGCCACCCTCGCAGGTCTGGTCGCGGCGACGGGACTCGCACGACCCACGGCACACCGACTCGCCGTGGCTTTGGAACACCACCGGATGGTGGCCCGTGACATGCAGGGCCGGTTCATCCTCGGACCGCGGCTGGCGGAGCTCGCCGCCGCGGCCGGCGAGGACCGTCTGCTGGCGACGGCCGGGCCGGTGCTGACGCACCTGCGCGACGTGACCGGCGAGAGCGCCCAGCTCTACCGGCGCCAGGGCGACATGCGCATCTGCGTGGCGGCGGCCGAGCGGCTGTCCGGACTCCGGGACACCGTCCCGGTCGGCTCGACGCTGACCATGAAGGCCGGCTCGTCCGCGCAGATCCTGATGGCCTGGGAGGAGCCCGAGCGGCTGCACCGCGGCCTGCAGGGGGCCCGCTTCACGGCGACGGCCCTGTCGGGCGTAAGGCGCCGCGGCTGGGCCCAGTCGATCGGCGAGCGGGAGCCCGGCGTCGCGTCCGTCTCCGCGCCCGTACGCGGCCCCTCGAACCGCGTGGTGGCCGCCGTGTCGGTCTCCGGCCCGATCGAGCGCCTGACCCGCCACCCGGGCCGGATGCACGCCCAGGCGGTCATCGACGCGGCCGCGCGCCTCTCCGAGGCCCTGCGCCGCAACGGCTGACCTCCCCGCCGCCCTTTCCCTCTCTTCAGCTGTCTCGTACGTCACCGGCCCACCGCTCCAACGCCGCAGCGGTGGGCCGGAGTTGTGTCCACGATCACATCACTCGTGGTCGACCGGGAACGACGAAGAAGCCCTCCCCCGAAGGGAAGGGCTTCTTCGTTTCGTACCCCCGACCGGATTCGAACCGGCGCTACCGCCTTGAGAGGGCGGCGTGCTAGGCCGCTACACAACGGGGGCAAGATCTCTGCGAGAGAGACTCGCTGGCCTACCTGGACTCGAACCAAGACTAACTGAACCAGAATCAGTCGTGCTGCCAATTACACCATAGGCCACTGGTGGATAAGACCAGTTGGTACCCCCGACCGGATTCGAACCGGCGCTACCGCCTTGAGAGGGCGGCGTGCTAGGCCGCTACACAACGGGGGCCCTAGCGATCCTGCATCGGGTTCACCGGGAGCTACCCAAGTGATCCCGCGGGAAGGATCTGTACCCCCGACCGGATTCGAACCGGCGCTACCGCCTTGAGAGGGCGGCGTGCTAGGCCGCTACACAACGGGGGCTTTGTGGATGCCATCCACGGTTTGCAGATGAGCTCTGCGAGCTGGCCTACCTGGACTCGAACCAAGACTAACTGAACCAGAATCAGTCGTGCTGCCAATTACACCATAGGCCACCGGGGCGCGATCCCTCCGAGGAGAGGATCTTGCTCGGCTTGCGCTTCCGGGTCTTTCCGGCCTTTCGGCCCGTTTCCCTCGGCGCAGGAAGAACATTACCCGAAGGTGGACGGTGCTCCAAAACGCGTATCCCCACGCAGGACGCGGGACAGCTGATGGAGGTCGGTGATGCGGGTCAGCTCGGGTCTCCCACCGGTGTCCGCGCGGTCCAGCCAGACGCCCAGGAGCCCCGCCTCCACCGCGCCCCGGGCGTCGATGTCCGGCTGGTCCCCGACGTACGCGACCTGCCAGGGCGGCAGCCCCAGGGCCGTACAGGCGGCGTGGAAGGCCTCGGCGGCCGGCTTGGCGACCCCGAGCTCCGCGGCGCACAGCACGGTCTCGAAACGGTCGCGCACGCCCAGCGCGCGCAGCTTGTGCTCCTGGTTGTGGATGCTGGAGTTCGACAGGACCGCCTGCCGGTACTCCCCCGCGAGCAGGTCGAGGACCGGCCGCGCGTCGGGGAACAGCTCCCAGGCGGCCTCGTAATGGCCCAGGTACCGCTCGAACCACCCGTCGGCCTCCTCGGCGGTCAGGCCCGGCCGCGCCAGGAAGTCCCGCACCCGCTCGCGCCGCTGCTCCCGGAAGTCCACGCCGCCGGCCTCGAAGCGGCGCCAGTGGAGCACCGTGAGCTCCTTCCAACGCCCGAGGGCCTGGTCGACGGAGTCGTACCCGTCCACCAGGCCCTCGGCGGTGAGGTGGGCGCGCATCCCCTCGTGGTCGGCGCTCGCGTAGTCGAAGATCGTGTCGTCGATGTCCCAGAGGACCGCGCGGATGCCCATGGGACGACCGTACTCCCGGACCGCGGCCCGGAGGCGGGATCCGGGAGCACGGAGGTCCGGCGGGTCCGGGGACGCCGCGGGGGCGGCGCCCGGAAGGTCCGGGCGCCGCCCCCGTGGGCGTGCGGAAGGGTGTCAGCCGGCCAGCTTGGCCAGGGCGGCGTCGACGCGGGCGAGGGTCTTCTCCTTGCCCAGGATCTGCAGCGACTCGAAGAGCGGCAGGCCGACCGTGCGGCCGGTGACGGCGACGCGGACCGGGGCCTGGGCCTTGCCCAGCTTGAGGCCGTGGGCCTCGCCGGCGGCCAGGACGGCGTTCTTGAGGGACTCGGGGTCGCTCCAGTCGGCCGCGTCCAGCTTCTCGCGGGCGGTCACGAGCAGGGCGTCGGAGCCCTCCTTCATGGCCTTGGTCCAGCTGGCCTCGTCGAAGACCGGCTCGTCGAGGAAGAGGAAGTCGACGTTGGCCGTGATGTCCGACAGGACGGTCAGGCGGGTCTGGGCGTACGGCGCGATGGCCTCCCAGGCGGCCCGGTCGAAGTCCTCCGGGGCCCAGTTGGCGTGCGGGGCGGTCAGCCAGGGCTCGCAGGCCGCGGCGAAGGCCTTCACGTCGAGCATGCGGATGTGGTCCGCGTTGATCGACTCGGCCTTCTTGAGGTCGAAGCGGGCCGGGTTGGCGTTGACGTCCGCGATGTCGAACTTGGCGACCATGTCCTCGATCGAGAAGACGTCCTGGTCGGCCGAGAAGGACCAGCCGAGCAGCGACAGGTAGTTCAGCAGGCCCTCGGGGAGGAAGCCGCGCTCCCGGTAGAGGTTGAGGGAGGCCTGCGGGTCGCGCTTGGAGAGCTTCTTGTTGCCCTCCCCCATGACGTACGGCAGGTGGCCGAAGACCGGGATCTCCTTGGCGACGCCCAGCTCGATCAGCGCCTTGTAGAGCGCGATCTGCCGCGGGGTGGAGGAGAGCAGGTCCTCGCCGCGCAGGACGTGGGTGATCTCCATCAGGGCGTCGTCGACCGGGTTGACCAGCGTGTACAGCGGAGCGCCGTTGGCGCGCACGATGCCGTAGTCGGTGACGTTCTCGGCCTGGACGGTGATCTCGCCGCGGACCAGGTCCGTGAAGGTGGTCGCCTCGTCGGGCATCCGGAAGCGGACGATGTGGCTGCGGCCCTCGGCCTCGTACGCCTGCTTCTGCTCGGCGGTGAGGTCGCGGCAGTGGCCGTCGTAGCCGGACGGGCGGCCGGCCGCGCGGGCGGCCTCGCGGCGCTCGTCGAGCTCCTCGGCGGTGCAGTAGCAGGGGTACGCGTGGCCGCCGGCGAGCAGCCGCTCGGCCACGTCCTTGTAGATGTCCATGCGCTGGGACTGGCGGTACGGGGCGTGCGGGCCGCCGATCTCCGGGCCCTCGTCCCAGGTGAACCCCAGCCAGCGCATCGAGTCGAGCAGCTGCTGGTACGACTCCTCGGAGTCGCGGGCCGCGTCGGTGTCCTCGATGCGGAAGACGAACGTGCCCTCGTTGTGCCGGGCGAAGGCCCAGTTGAAGAGGGCGGTGCGGACCAGGCCCACGTGGGGGTTGCCGGTCGGGGAGGGACAGAAACGTACGCGGATCGCGTTAGCCACGCTTGATCACCTTGTTGGTGAGAGTGCCGATGCCTTCGATGGTGACGGCGACCTCGTCGCCGACGTTGAGGGGGCCGACCCCGGCGGGGGTGCCGGTGAGGATGACGTCGCCCGGGAGCAGCGTCATGGCCTCGGTGATGTGGACGACCAGGTCCTCGATGGAGCGGATCATGTCGCTCGTCCGGCCGAGCTGTCGCTGTTCGCCGTTGACGGTGGCCTGGACGGTCAGGTCGCCGGCGGCGGCCGGGGTCAGGTCGGTCTCCACCCAGGGGCCCAGCGGGCAGGAGGTGTCGAAGCCCTTGGCGCGGGCCCACTGGGCCTCGCGCTTCTGGACGTCGCGGGCGGTGACGTCGTTGGCGCAGGTGTAGCCGAAGATGACGTCCTTGACGCGCTCGCGGGGAACCTCGCGGCACATGCGGCCGATGACCACGGCCAGTTCGGCCTCGTGGTGCAGCTCGTCGGAGAAGGAGGGGTACTCGATGGCGTCGCCGGGGCCGATGACCGAGGTGGTGGGCTTGAAGAAGGTGACCGGAACCTCGGGGACCTCGTGGCCGAGCTCCTTGGCGTGCTCCGCGTAGTTGCGGCCGATGGCCACGACCTTGTTGGGGAGCACGGGCGGCAGGAGCCGGACCTTGCTGAGCGGGACCTTGGTGCCGCTCAGCTCGAAGTCGGTGTACGGGATGCCCTTGATGATGTCGAGGACCAGGCCGCCGGACTCGACGGTCCCTTCGCCCTCGACCGCGCCGAAGGCGACGTTGCCGTCGATGGAGAATCTGGCGATGCGCACGAGTGCTGTCGCCCCTCACTTGCTACTGGCTGGAGTCTGACGCTCCAGGCTAACGCGGCGAGGGGCCGTGTCCTGCGGGGATTACCCGGCGGGCCGCCGGATCCCGGGACCGGGGACCGGGCCCGGCCCGATCCGGCGGACGGGGACTAGCGCTCGGGGCGGTACGGCTCCGGGGCGGTCATCAGGACGGTGCGGCGCGGGTTGGCCGTCTGGGCCGGGAGCTGGACGGCGTACTCGGGCTGGGCGCCGCGGCCGAGCTGGGCGGCGTCCTCGAGGTGGGCGAGGGTGGCGCGGCGGGGGTTGGCCGTGGTGCGGAGTACGGGCGTCGTGTTCATCGCGGTCTCGGATCCCTTGTCTGGGGCGGGGCTGGGGGCGTCACCCATTTTGTAAAGCGTCAGGCTAAACATGCAATTCCCTTGGAATGCCTGGCGGATCCAACGAACTACGTGTGAGTTTGCTCACCACCACGCGAACAAATAGGGCATTACGCACCGCCATCCGTCGCCACCGAAACGGACATTCCGCCATTGAATGATCCATTCCGCTCCTGATCATGGCGACTGGGACACCGGGGCCACCTCGCCCCTTCGATGCGATACGCCCGATTCCTCCGTGATCATCTTCTACATGGGGTGACACGGCGTTCACGCGTTGTCATCCCCTTCGCGCCACGCCCCACAGCCCTTGTTGGAGATCCGGCACTGTGCTGGAATTCCCGCACCGCCGCTGGTTTGCAAGCCGGCGCGCAGGAGGCGCGAGCAGCGCCGGCCGAGTGGCGGGAAAGGGGGATCTGCGCCGGTCACCTACGACCACCACTGGGGCGCGCCTGCGCCCCACGAAGCCGACACCGTCCTCTCCGTTCACCCGGAAGGACGCCTGGTCCAGAGGTTGCGACGCTAGTGCAGGGACGTTTCAAGAGGGATGGCACGGGCTCTTCCCAGGCCCGGAAGGGCCGAGGGGAAGCTCCGGCGGAGCAGGAGCCGCGTGCCGGAGCCCAGCACGGCTCCTCGGCCCCGCACTCCCCGAACCCGGGACAGGGCGAGGGCGACACCGCCGCGCGCGGCGCCGCCGACGCCTCCGCCGAACAGACCGCGCCCCCCAAGGCGGGCGCGGAGAACGAGGTCGGGCCCCGAATAGCCCTGCGCAACTGGCGCATCTCCACCCGCCTGGTGGCGCTGCTGACCCTCCCCGTGGTCGCGGCGACCAGCCTCGGCGGCATCCGCATCAGCGAGTCCCTCGAGGACATGCAGCAGCTCGACCACATGCAGCTGCTCACCAAGCTGACCAAGGAGGCCACCGACTTCGCGCAGGCCCTGCAGGCCGAGCGCGACCTGTCGGCGGGTCCGCTGGCCAACGGCAAGACGGTCAGCGACTACCAGATCTCCAACCCGCGCAAGGCGACCGACCGCGCGTACAAGGCGTTCCTCGACGCGACCAACGACATCCCGGCCACCGAGGACGACGAGTCGCTGCGCAGCATCCGGCAGAACGTCAGCCAGATCGCCTCGCAGGTCAGCCAGCTCGGCGCGATCCGCAGCTCCGCGTACGAGAAGAACATCGCCCACTCGGTGACGGTCGAGGCCTACAGCCGCCTCATCCGCTCGCTGCTCAGCCTGTCCCAGGACATGGCCCAGGCGACCAGCAACCCGGAGATGATCAAGCGGACCCGCGCGCTCGCCGCGTTCTCGTCCGCCAAGGAGTACGCCTCCATCCAGCAGGCGATCATCGCCGCCGCGCTGCCCTCCAGCGACAGCAAGTCCGGCAGCCTCCAGCTCGGTGACCGCCTCTACGGCGAGGCCGCCCTCAACTCCGAGGGCGTCGAGCTCAAGACCTTCCAGTCGATCTACGAGTCGACCGGCGGGAACGCCGACGAGCTGACCGCCGCGCTGACCTCCGGCAACCCGTCCATCGACGCGGCCGACAAGTACACCGAGCGGGTGCTGCAGTCGGACCGCGGGATGTCCGACCGCGTCAAGCGCGGTCACCTGAACTTCACCGACGAGTACGGCACGAAGATCCAGGCAATGAACACCATCGAGGCCACGCTGCTGGGCGAGATGGAGAGCAAGGCCCGTGAGCTGCGCCAGGAGTCGCAGCGCGACGCCATCATCAACGGTGCGCTGATCCTCCTCGTCCTCGGCGTCTCCCTCGTCGGCGCCTTCGTCGTGGCCCGGTCCATGATCCGCTCGCTGCGCCGGCTCCAGGACACCGCGACCAAGGTCGCCCAGGAACGCCTGCCCGAGCTGGTCAAGCAGCTCTCCGAGTCCGACCCGCAGGACGTCGACACCTCCGTCGAGTCCGTCGGTGTGCACTCCCGGGACGAGATCGGCCAGGTGGCCGCGGCCTTCGACGACGTGCACCGCGAGGCGGTCCGCCTCGCCGCCGAGCAGGCCCTCCTCCGGGGCAACGTCAACGCGATGTTCACCAACCTCTCGCGCCGTTCCCAGGGCCTCATCCAGCGTCAGCTCTCGCTCATCTCCGAGCTGGAGTCCCGCGAGGCCGACCCGGACCAGTTGTCCTCGCTCTTCAAGCTGGACCACCTCGCGACCCGTATGCGCCGGAACGGCGAGAACCTCCTCGTCCTCGCCGGTGAGGAGCCGGGCCGTCGCTGGACCCGCCCGGTCCCGCTGGTCGACGTCCTGCGTGCCGCCGCGTCCGAGGTGGAGCAGTACGAGCGCATCGAGCTGGCCTCGGTCCCGGCGACCGAGGTCGCCGGCCGGGTCGTCAACGACCTCGTGCACCTCCTCGCCGAGCTGCTGGAGAACGCCACCTCGTTCTCCTCCCCGCAGACCAAGGTCAAGGTCACCGGTCACGCGCTGCCCGACGGCCGGGTGCTCGTCGAGATCCACGACACCGGCATCGGCCTCTCCCCCGAGGACCTCGCCGCGATCAACGAGCGGCTCGCCTCGCCGCCCACCGTGGACGTCTCGGTCTCCCGCCGCATGGGTCTGTTCGTGGTCGGCCGCCTGTCCCTGCGACACGGCATCCGGATCCAGCTGCGCCCGTCCGACTCGGGCGGCACCACCGCGCTCGTCATGCTCCCGGTCGACGTCGCCCACGGCGGCAAGAAGCCCGTGCCGAAGCCCGGCGCCGGCGGCCAGGGCGCCGTGCCGCAGGGCCAGTCCGCCCCCGGCGGTCTGCTGGCCGGCGGTCCCGGCGCGGCCGGTGGCCCCGGCGGCCGTCCGGGCGGTGCCCCGGGTGCTCCCGGCGGCCGGCTCGCCGCCGGTCCCGGTCCGCGCACCGCGCTGCCGGGCCGCGACGGCGCCCAGCGCCCGAACGGTCCGCAGGGCCAGGGCGGTCCGCAGGGCCAGAACCTGTTCCAGGAACGCAGCCCGCAGCCCGCGCAGGCCCAGGGCCCGCAGACGGCGCAGCTGCCGCAGGTCCCCCAGGAGCCGCAGCGGCCCGAGCCGCAGCAGCGTCCGGGTCTCGGCGCCCCCGGCGGTTTCGTCGGCGGCGCGCAGAGCGCGATCCCGTCCCGTACGGACGTCTGGGGCGGCCAGCCGGCCGGCCAGGCTCCGCAGCAGCAGGCGCCCCAGGCCCCGCAGGAGCCCCGCCCGGGCCAGAACGGCTTCCCGCGCGCCGAGCTGCCGGGCGGCAACCCCCAGCCGCAGCGCCCGCAGGCCGCCAGCTGGGGCAACGACCCGGCGCAGCCGGTCCGTCGGCCGCAGCAGGACATGACGCCGCTCGACGCGCCGCGCGGTCACGAGGAGCCGGAGAACACGGGCCGCTACGCGCAGCCCGGCGCCCCGCAGGGCCCCGGTTCCACGGGCCAGTTCCCGCGGCCCGACTTCGGTGCCCCGCAGCCGCAGCAGCAGATGCCGCAGCAGCAGGCCCCGCAGGGCTACCAGGGCGGCGTCCAGGACCCGGCGTCCACCGCGCAGTTCCCGCGCCCGGACTTCGGCGCCCCGCAGCCGCAGGCCCAGCCCCAGCAGGCGTACGGCCAGCAGCCGTACGTCCCGCAGGCCCAGGCCCCGCAGCAGCAGGCCCCGGCCCCGCGCCGGAACCCGCAGGACCAGCAGCAGGGCCGGCCCCAGCAGCCGCAGCTCCAGCAGCCGCGCCAGCCGGAGGCCCTGCCGCCGGCGCCGAGCGCCGGTGACGCGCGTACCCCGCTGTACGACACGCTGGAGACCAACTGGTTCCGGCAGGAGCAGGGTCAGGCCCAGGGCCAGGTGCCGGGTCAGCCGCAGGGGCAGGCCCCGGGCCAGGCGCCCGCGCAGCCCCGGCAGCAGGCCCCGGCTCCGGCCGTACCCCAGCAGCCCGTCTCCGCGGCCCCGCAGCAGCAGGGTCCGCAGCAGACGCAGCAGCAGGCACAGCAGCAGCGGGGCGGCGCCTGGCGCACCTCGCCCAACGACGAGCTGGTGCGCCAGGCCGAGCGGGTGCGCAAGCCCGCGGCCGGCGGTGTCACCACCTCCGGTCTGCCGCGGCGGGTGCCGCGTGCCAACCTCGTGCCCGGGACCGCCCAGGAGCAGGCCCAGTCGGCCGGCCCCCAGGTCTCCCGTGCACCCGACGACGTCCGCGGCCGGCTCACGAATCTGCGCCGCGGTATCCAGCAGGGCCGACAGGCGGGCAACTCGACCACGGGTTCCCACCACATCGGTCCGACCCACCAGCAGGAGCACTAGTTGAGCGCGATGAGCCAGGCGGCGCAGAATCTGAACTGGTTGATCACCAACTTCGTGGACAACACCCCCGGGGTGTCCCACACGGTGGTGGTCTCCGCCGACGGTCTGCTGCTCGCCATGTCCGAAGGGTTCCCCCGGGACCGCGCCGACCAGCTGGCGGCGGTCGCGTCCGGACTGACCTCGCTGACCGCGGGGGCGTCCCGGATCTTCGAGGGTGGTCCCGTCGCCCAGACGGTGGTGGAGATGGAGCGCGGCTTCCTCTTCCTCATGTCCGTCTCCGACGGTTCCTCGCTGGCCGTGCTCGCGCACCCCGAGTGCGACATCGGCCTCGTGGGCTACGAGATGGCGCTGCTCGTGGACCGGGCAGGCACGGTCCTCACCCCGGACCTGCGTGCCGAGCTCCAGGGCAGCCTGCTCCACTGAGCGGGCGCCGACCTCGTACTCCGTACCCAGACCGACCGCAGGGCGGTGCGCCCCTCCGCGCCGCCCCCGGACCGTTCACCGTCCGGCCGCCCCACCCGGCCCCCCACCGGCCCCATCAGACGGCAGAAGTCTCTGCTGTCACGCCCGGAGGATTCATGACCCCGCCCCCCGCCTCTCACGATCCGTATGGCGCGTCGATAGACGACGGCTACGGTGAGGGCGACCAGCCGCTGGTCCGTCCCTATGCGATGACCGGCGGCCGGACCCGGCCGCGCTACCAGCTCGCCATCGAGGCCCTGGTCAGCACCACGGCCGACCCGGCGCACCTGGCCACCCTGCTCCCCGAGCACCAGCGGATCTGCCACCTGTGCCGCGAGGTGAAGTCGGTGGCCGAGGTGTCGGCGCTCTTGTCGATGCCGCTCGGTGTGGCCCGCATCCTCGTGGCCGACCTGGCCGAGGCGGGCATGGTGGCGATCCACCAGCCGGGCAACGGAGAGGCCGGCGGCACGCCGGACGTCACGCTCCTGGAAAGGGTGCTCAGTGGACTTCGCAAGCTCTGACGGCGGCGCGGCGCGCTCCACCACCAGCGCGAAGATCGTGGTGGCGGGTGGCTTCGGCGTGGGCAAGACCACGTTCGTCGGCGCGGTCTCCGAGATCAACCCGCTGCGGACCGAGGCCGTGATGACCTCCGCCTCCGCCGGCATCGACGACCTGACCCACACCGGTGGCAAGACCACCACCACGGTGGCGATGGACTTCGGCCGCATCACCCTGGACCAGGACCTGATCCTGTACCTGTTCGGCACGCCCGGCCAGGACCGCTTCTGGTTCATGTGGGACGACCTGGTCCGCGGCGCCATCGGCGCCGTCGTGCTGGTCGACACCCGGCGCCTCGCCGACTGCTTCCCCGCGGTCGACTACTTCGAGAACTCGGGCCTCCCCTTCGTCATCGCCCTCAACGGCTTCGACGGACACCAGCCGTACAACCCGGAGGAGGTCCGCGAGGCCCTCCAGATCGGGCCCGACACCCCGATCATCACCACCGACGCCCGCCACCGCGCGGACGCCAAGAGCGCGCTCATCACCCTGGTCGAGCACGCCCTCATGGCCCGCCTGAAGTAGTACACCTCAAGTAGAAGCCGATATACGGAAGTTGTCGTAGAGGTTTTGGGGGCGGTCTGTGTCCTTCGACACGGCCGCCCCCGCGTTCATAACATTTCGACAGAGAATTGGGGCGCCTCGGACACCCGATGCATCCGATCGGTGCCGCTGCGCTCACATGAGCCCCGCCATTTGGCGGGGCTCGCTCTTTATGCCCGTTTTATCTCTGGCGTGAAACCCAAAAACCGGCTGCTTCGCACTGTTTGGAAGGGACCCCCTTCACGTGCTGCAATTCATGAACTCCCGAGTAGTACGGCCCTGAACGAAACACCGGCACAACGTAGGTGCCGACGCCGAGAGGTTGTTGGTCGAGTGAGGCGAAGCAAGGAAAGCTCCGCGGAGCAGCAGACGCGGGGCAACTTCACGCCGCCGTCGCGCGCGGCGATGCCGCCCGCGGACGAGCCCGTGACGCCCCCGGCCCCGAGCCGCAAGGGCAGCTCCAGCAAGCTGTCCCCGCGCAACTGGCGCGTGCCCACCAGGCTGAACGCGATCCTGCTCATACCCGTGCTCGTCGGTCTGGTCATGGGCGGCTTCCAGGTGAAGTCCTCCATCGACACCTGGTCGGAGGCACAGGACGCCGAGAAGACGGCGCTCATCGTGCGCGCCGCCTCGGAGTACGGCCAGGCGCTGCTCGACGAGCGCGACCTCACCGCCGCTCCCCTGCTCAAGGCCAAGACCGCCGAGGACCGCCAGAGCGACGAGGTGGCCCGGGCCTACGCGGCCACCGACGCCGCCAAGGTGAAGTTCGACGAGGCCGTCAAGAACATGCCCAGCGGGCAGGGCCTGGAGCGCCGCCTCAAGCTCTTCCGGGACTCCGAGCCCAAGCTGGAGGCGCTGCGCAAGGTCGCCTACACCCGCTCGCTCGACCCGGTGAACACCCAGCTCGGCTACACGGGCATCCAGCACTACCTGATGGAGTTCTCCAACGAGCTCGGTCTGGGCACCGGCAACATCACCAGCTACGGCCGTACGGTCTACGCGATCCAGCTCGCGAAGGCCGCCGAGTCGCTGCAGCGGTCGATCGGCACCCAGCTCCTCGTGCGTCCCTCCAAGAAGGACGACGTCTTCGCACAGCAGTCGGTTGCGTTCAACTCGTACAACTATCTGGAGCAGATCGCCCTGGGCGAGTTCCAGTCCGGTGGTACCGAGGCCGACGTCGAGCGGCTGAAGAAGGTCATGGCCGGCAAGGCCGCCGAGGGCGCCAAGAAGATGTCGGTCGCCGGCATCGAGCTGCCCAAGGGCAAGGACGACTCCGTCTACACCGGCGTGGCCCAGCTGATCGGCTCCGCCAAGGACCCCGAGGCGCTCGCCGCCCTCAAGGCCCAGGGCATCACGCCCGAGACCTGGATGGCCGTCTCCACCGGCAAGTTCGACGGCTACACCGAGGTCGAGAAGGAGCTCGTCGACAAGGCCGTGACCGAGGCCGCCGACATCTCCGACAGCGCCCAGACCGACGCGTACGTCAACGGCGGCATCGTCGTGATCGCCCTGCTCACCGCCTTCATCCTGGCCGGCATGATGGCCCGGCAGATGAGCCGCTCGATGCGCGAGCTGCGCACCGCCGCCTTCGGCATCGCCGAGCAGCGCCTGCCGATGCTGGTCGACCAGCTGTCCCGGACCGAGCCCGGCCGGGTCGACACCCGCGTGCAGCCCATCCCGATCGACTCCCAGGACGAGATCGGCGAGGTCGCCCGCGCCTTCGACCAGGTGCACCGCGAGGCCGTCCGGCTCGCCGCCGAGCAGGCCATGCTCCGGGGCAACGTCAACGCGATCTTCACCAACCTCTCGCGCCGCAACCAGTCGCTGATCGAGGGCCAGCTGACCCTCATCACCGACCTGGAGAACAACGAGGCCGACCCGGACCAGCTGGAGAACCTCTTCAAGCTGGACCACCTGGCCACCCGTATGCGCCGCAACGGCGAGAACCTCCTGGTCCTCGCCGGCGAGGAGCCCGGCCGCCGCTGGGACCAGCCGGTCCCGCTGGTCGACGTCATGCGCGCCGCCTCCTCCGAGGTGGAGCAGTACGAGCGCATCGAGCTGGCCGGCGTGCCGGACGCCGAGATCCACGGCCAGGCCGTGACCGACCTCGTGCACCTGCTCGCCGAGCTCCTGGAGAACGCCACCACGTTCTCCTCCCCGCAGACCAAGGTCCGCGTCACCGCCACCCGGCTGCCCGACGGCCGCGTGATGGTCGAGATCCACGACAAGGGCATCGGCCTCACCGCCGAGGACTTCGCGGACATCAACCACAAGCTGGCCAACCCGCCGACCGTGGACGCCGCCGTCTCGCAGCGCATGGGCCTCTTCGTGGTCGGCCGCCTCGCCGACCGGCACGGCATCCGCGTCCAGCTGCGCCCCTCGGGCGAGCAGGCCGGCACCACCTCGCTGGTCATGCTGCCGGACGCGATCACGCACGGCGGTGGCGGCGAGCAGCCGCTCCAGGACGACTTCACCGTCTCCCAGATGATCCCGCAGCAGCAGCACTCGGCCTTCGAGGCCCCGCAGCAGCAGCTGCAGCCGATGCGGACCGCGGCCGAGCTCGGCTTCGACGACTCCCGCTACGAGCAGCCGGCCGACGAGCAGCAGCTCGACCCGGTCAACCGCTCGCTGCAGCGCGACGAGCGCCGCGCGGCCCTGGAGGCCCAGGTGCAGCACGGGGACAACCCGCTGTACCGGGACGAGACCGGGTCCGCCGCCGGGCAGCAGGGCTTCCTGCCGCAGGAGCAGGGGCAGGGGCAGGTCCCGCAGGAGCAGCCGTACGCCGGGGACTACCCGACCGCCGAGTACCCGCCCGCCGGGTACCCCGCGGAGTACCCGCAGGACCAGAACGGCTTCGGCTACGCTCCGCAGGGCTACGAGGAGCAGCAGGGCCAGCAGGGCCACCCGGGATACGAGCAGCCCGTGGACGGCTACCGCGACCAGGCGTATGCGGAAGCCGCCTACGACGGTCAGCCGACCGGCCACTCGGCGTACGAGAACAGCTACGAACCCCCGGCCCACCAGGGTGACTGGCCCCAGCAGTCGGCGTACCAGAACGGTTACGCGCAGGAGTTCGGGACCGAATCGGAATCTGCCCAGGCCGCTCCCGAACAGGCCCCCGAGCGCGTAGGCTTCGACCGTCCGGGTCCCACGCAGAGTCCCACCCCGGACACCGGCCACGCACTGACCGACGCCGGTCTGCCGCGCCGCGGCAGCGTCGCCCCGCAGGCGCCGCAGACCCCGCAGGCAGCGCAGCAGCCCGCGCCGCCGGCCCAGCCCGCGCAGCCGGTCGCCGAAGCAGCCGAAGGCACCGAGGACTGGCGCTCCGCCAACGACGAGCGCTGGTCCCGGGCAGAGAAGCTCCGCGACCCGAAGGCGGGCGGGGTCACCCCCTCCGGCCTTCCCCGGCGGGTCCCCAAGGCCAACCTGGTCGAGGGATCGGCGGAGCACACCCCGCAGGGCGGCCCCCAGGTCTCCCGCGCACCCGAGGACGTACGGGGCAGGTTGAGCAACCTGCGCCGCGGCGTCCAGCAGGGACGCAACGCGGGGACGGACACGAACGGATCGGGCCTCGGCCCGGGTAGTACCTACAACCAGGAGCGTTAGTGTGAGCCCGATGAGCCAGGCGGCGCAGAATCTGAACTGGTTGATCACCAACTTCGTGGACAACACCCCCGGGGTGTCCCACACGGTGGTGGTCTCCGCCGACGGACTCCTGCTCGCGATGTCCGAGGGGTTCCCCCGGGACCGTGCCGACCAGCTGGCGGCCGTCGCCTCCGGACTGACCTCGCTGACCGCGGGCGCGTCCCGGATCTTCGAGGGCGGCGCGGTCAACCAGACCGTGGTGGAGATGGAGCGCGGCTTCCTCTTCATCATGTCGATCTCGGACGGTTCCTCGCTGGCCGTGCTGGCCCACCCCGAGGCCGACATCGGTCTGGTGGGCTACGAGATGGCACTGCTCGTCGACCGTGCGGGAAGCGTCCTGACTCCTGACCTCCGGGCGGAGCTTCAGGGAAGTCTTCTCAACTAACAGACAGACAGTGCGTTTCTCGTCACCGCACCGTAGGGTGCGGTGGCGCGGTTCCAAGGGACATGGGGCCGCGAGGCAGTAGGAGGAGGAGACGTGGGAACACCCCCGGGCAGTAGCCCCTACAACGGTTTCGACGCGCACCGGGCGCCGCAGGGCGACCCTGCGCAGAACCGGTTCAACTTTCCCTCCACGCCGAGCAGACACGGCGCCCAGCAGCCCTACCAGCAGCAGCCCCAGCCCTCCCCCGCCGGCAGCCCGAGCGCGTCCACCGCGCCGGGCCACCGGTCGGGCGGTCAGGGCGGCTCGGGCGGGCACAACCCGCTCGTACGTCCGTATGCGATGACCGGCGGCCGGACCCGGCCGCGCTACCAGCTCGCCATCGAGGCGCTGGTGAGCACGACGGCCGATCCGTCCCGGCTGCAGGGGCAGTTGCCCGAGCACCAGCGGATCTGCCGGCTGTGCTTCGAGATCAAGTCGGTCGCGGAGATCTCGGCCCTTCTCTCCATCCCCCTCGGCGTTGCCCGGATTCTCGTCGCCGACCTGGCGGAGGCCGGACTTGTCGCCATCCACCAGCCCGGCGGCGACGAGGCCGCCGGCGGTCAGCCAGACGTGACACTGCTCGAAAGGGTGCTCAGTGGACTTCGCAAGCTCTAACGGCGGCGCGGCCCGTTCAACCACCAGCGCGAAGATCGTGGTGGCGGGTGGCTTCGGCGTGGGCAAGACCACGTTCGTCGGCGCGGTCTCGGAGATCAACCCGCTGCGAACCGAGGCCGTGATGACGTCCGCTTCGGCGGGCATCGACGACCTCACCCACACGGGCGACAAGACGACGACGACTGTCGCCATGGACTTCGGCCGCATCACCCTGGACCAGGACCTGATCCTGTACCTGTTCGGCACGCCCGGCCAGGACCGCTTCTGGTTCATGTGGGACGACCTGGTCCGCGGCGCCATCGGCGCCGTCGTGCTGGTCGACACCCGGCGCCTCGCCGACTGCTTCCCCGCGGTCGACTACTTCGAGAACTCGGGTCTGCCCTTCGTCATCGCCCTCAACGGCTTCGACGGGCACCAGCCGTACAACCCGGAGGAGGTCCGCGAGGCCCTCCAGATCGGGCCCGACACCCCGATCATCACCACCGACGCCCGCCACCGCGCGGACGCCAAGAGCGCGCTCATCACCCTGGTCGAGCACGCCCTCATGGCGCGACTGCGGTAACCGTCCCGACGGGCCGAGGCAACGAGGAGGCCCCGCACACCGGATCCGGTGTGCGGGGCCTCCTCGTCGTTCGCGTCGGGGTCGTGGGCGTGCAGGGCGGTCCGGTCGGGCCGGCTCCGCTCCGGTATCAGCGCGTCGATCGTCGGCATCGGGCGATGCCATGCCCCGGCGACGC
Source organism: Streptomyces showdoensis (assembly GCF_039535475.1). NCBI lineage: Bacteria > Bacillati > Actinomycetota > Actinomycetes > Kitasatosporales > Streptomycetaceae > Streptomyces > Streptomyces showdoensis. The sequence continues at coordinate 633,377 of NZ_BAAAXG010000028.1, forward strand.
CGGAGGGCCCCCGGTCTCCTCTCGGGAACCGGGGGCCCTCCGGGTGGTGCGGTGGGCGTCAGCGCCAGCTGTGCGGGGCGCGGAAGCCGTTCTCGCGCTCCAGGCGGCGCCAGCCGGCCGTGGAGCGGCCGTGGTGGGCGGCCGTGCTCTCCTCGGGCTGGGCCGCGGCGCGGGCCAGCAGGACCGCGGTGATCGCGGCCAGCTCCTCGGGGTCGGCGTGGCCCTTCTCGACGCGGAGAAGGTTGGCTGTGGCAGGCGTGGTCACTTCGGTGGGCTCCTCTTACTGAGGCGGGTTGCCGTGCTTGCGGGACGGCAGGTCGGCGTGCTTGGTGCGGAGCATCGCGAGGGACTTGGCCAGCACCTCGCGGGTCTCGGCGGGGTCGATGACGTCGTCGACCAGGCCGCGCTCCGCGGCGTAGTACGGGTGCATGAGCTCCGCCTTGTACTCCTTGACCATGCGCGCGCGCATGGCCTCGGGGTCCTCGGCCTCCGCGATCTGCTTGCGGAAGATCACGTTGGCGGCGCCTTCGGCACCCATCACCGCGATTTCGTTGGTGGGCCAGGCGTACGTCAGGTCGGCTCCGATGGACTGGGAGTCCATGACGATGTAGGCGCCGCCGTACGCCTTGCGCAGGATCAGCGAGATCCGGGGCACGGTCGCGTTGCAGTACGCGTACAGCAGCTTCGCGCCGTGGCGGATGATTCCACCGTGCTCCTGGTCGACGCCGGGCAGGAAGCCGGGGACGTCCAGAAGAGTGATGATCGGGATGTTGAAGGCGTCGCACATCTGCACGAAGCGGGCGGCCTTCTCGGAGGCCTCGATGTCGAGCACGCCGGCCAGCGACTGGGGCTGGTTGGCGACGATGCCGACGACCTGGCCGTCGAGCCGGGCCAGGGCGCAGATGATGTTGCGGGCCCAGCGCTCGTGGACCTCCAGGTAGTCGCCGTCGTCGACGAGCTCCTCGATGACCTTGTGCATGTCGTACGGGCGGTTGCCGTCGGCGGGCACGAGGTCGAGCAGCACGTCGGAGCGGCGGTCGGCCGGGTCCTCGGAGGCGACGGTCGGCGGGTTCTCGCGGTTGTTCTGCGGGAGCATCGACAGGAGGTAGCGCACCTCGGCGATGCAGGTCTCCTCGTCGTCGTACGCGAAGTGCGCGACGCCGGAGGTCTCGGCGTGCACGTCGGCGCCGCCGAGGCCGTTCTGGGTGATCTCCTCGCCGGTGACCGCCTTGACGACGTCCGGGCCGGTGATGAACATCTGCGAGGTCTCGCGGACCATGAAGACGAAGTCGGTCAGGGCGGGGCTGTAGGCCGCGCCGCCGGCGCACGGGCCGAGCATCACCGAGATCTGCGGGATGACGCCCGAGGCGCGGGTGTTGCGCTGGAAGATGCCGCCGTAGCCGGCGAGGGCGGAGACGCCCTCCTGGATGCGGGCGCCGGCGCCGTCGTTCAGGGAGACCAGCGGGGCGCCGGCCGCGATGGCCATGTCCATGATCTTGTGGATCTTGGTGGCGTGTGCCTCGCCGAGGGCGCCGCCGAAGATCCGGAAGTCGTGCGCGTAGACGAAGACCGTGCGGCCGTCGACCGTGCCCCAGCCGGTGATGACACCGTCGGTGTAGGGCTTCTTGGCCTCCAGGCCGAAGCCGCTGGCGCGGTGCCGGCGGAGCTGCTCGACCTCCTGGAAGGAACCCGCGTCGAGCAGCAGCTCGATGCGCTCGCGAGCGGTCAGCTTGCCCTTGGCGTGCTGGGCCTCGGTCGCTCGGTCACTCGGGCCACGCCGAGCCTGCTCGCGCAGCTCGTGCAGCTCGGCCACACGGCCGCGGGCGTCAGCGGGCTCGCTCGGGATCTGGTCCACAACGGTCATGTACCGACCCTACGAACTCATCCTGGGAAACCCCGCCGTCGACTCCGTACAGTCTCCCGTGTCGAATCCTGGTGGGGCCTGACAGAACCTGCGCCCCACCAGGCCGAGTCAACAGCCAGACACCCCCGGTGATTGTGGGGTTCCTACAGCAGCACATCGCAACGGTGGGTGGCCCCCGCGGTACCGGGGGTGATCCGCAGCCGCAGACCCGGGCCGGTGGCGAGCACCTCCACCGAGGCGTCGCGGGCGGTCACCGCGCGCACCGGCCGGTCCCAGACCAGCTCGAACGGCTGCCCCGACCGGACCGGCTCGCTCACCCGCAGCGTCACCGTGGCACGGCACCGCCGCATCAGCACGCTGGCGGGCGCGGAGACGGTCAGCTTCTCCACCGTACCGGCCTGCCAGAAGGAGGCCGCCGTCAGCCCGAGCGAGGGCACGGAGACCGCCTGCCGGGCCGCGTCGTTGGCGAGGACGCGCAGCCAGCCGGGGTCGGCGGCGCGGGCGGCCAGGGTGCGCGCCGAGGCCCCCGGCATCAGCAGGTAGACGTACGAGGCTCCCGCCGGGTCGGTGCCGTGGTCCAGCCAGAGGGTCTGGTAGCGGCGGGTGCGGCGCTCGGTGGAGCTGGTCGTGTTGATGTCGCTCCAGGCGCCGGTGCGGTCCTCCCGCAGGGTGCGCAGCTCCCCCGTTCCGGCCGGGAGGACCCAGCCGCCGTGGCCCTCGAGGTGGGCCCAGCCGTCGCCGGTGGTGAAGGCCTCGGTGCCGCCCTCGCCGAGCAGCCGGTTGTCCACGATCGTCTCGACCGGGACGCCGTCGCGCGCGGTGATCCCGGCGCCCAGGCAGATGACGGTGTCGGCGGCGCAGAACCAGGACTTGCGGGCCTCCAGGGTGGAGCCGAGGCCCTTGAGGTGCTGGCCCACCGCGGCGAACTCGCCGTCGGTGGCGCCGCCGACCCACTTCACGGCCGGCCGGGCCGCACCCCACTCCCCGCCGGCCCGGTCGGCGAGGCGCTTGGTGGAGACGGTGGTGCCGGGCAGCCGGTAGGGGTCGACGGTGGGCCAGAACCAGTCGGTGTACTGGTCGCCCCGGCCGCCGGTCCACCAGGAGAGCATGCCGGCGCCGGTGTGCCAGCCGCGCGGGTGCTCGCCGTTGCCGCACTCGTAGTGGGCGATGCGCTCGGAGGCCATGGCGATGTTGGCGGCCCAGCCGGGGCGGCGGTGGACGGCCCGGTCCATGGCGGCGAAGAGGCGGTGCCCGGTGGGTTCGGGCGCGGCGGGGGCGGGGGCGGCGGCGATGGCGTGCAGCCGGGCGAGGTCGGCGACGCCGAACTGCCGGGCGGCGAGGACCGGGGAGACGGTGTCGCGCTCGATCCAGCCCTTCACGCGCGCGTGCCAGCGGGTGCGCTCGGCCGGGCTCGCGCCGCCGGCGAGCAGGGCGATGGCGGCGATGAGGCCCTGGCCGTGGAAGTGGTCGGAGCGCATGATCCGTCGCTCGTCGTTCTTCAGGTAACCGCGGCTGACGGCACGCCCGTTGACGCTGTCCATCATCAGGCCGTCGTAGAGGAGGGGCGCGTAGGCGTGCTCGACGCTGTCGAGGATGATCTGCCGGTGGGGGTCGGTGACCTCCCAGGTGGATCCGGCGAGCAGGGTGAAGAGCCGGCCGAGGCCGTCGAGCATCACCTGGCCGTAGGTGCCGGAGTAGGCGACCCAGGTGTGCTGGACGAAGGAGCCGTCGGCGTAGAGGCCGTCGCTCTTGGTGACGTACGGGAAGACCGGGGAGAGGGCGTCGCGGGCGAGGGCCAGCTTGGCGGGGTCGGCGCCGAGCACGCCGCGCAGGGCGACCGAGCGGCACAGGTCGACGCGGTTGGCGCCGGTGGAGGTGCCGGTGTAGGAGCCGATCGCGGAGTCCGGGACGAAGTGGTCGACGGCGGCGCAGGCGGCGGCGATCCGGTCGGCGCCGAGCAGCGGGTGGAGGGCGGCGACGATGTCCATGAGGAGGCGCGGGGCGCCGATCTGCCACTCCCACCAGTTGCCGTAGCGGGTGGTGGTGGCGTTGTAGACCCGCTCGGAGAGGTGGTCGAGGCCGCGCAGGACGTCGGCGAGGAGGGCGGGGTCGCCGGTGGAGCCGGTGCCGTCCTGGACGTACGCCTGGGTCATCGTCCACAGCCGGCCGTAGCCCTGGGTGATGCCGGCCGGCGGGTCGAAGGGGGCGTCGGGCCACAGGGAGTTCGCGGCGGGCGCCATGGTGCTCCGGAAGCCGCGGGCGAGGGTGCCGGTCTCGGCGAGCCGGGAGGCGTAGGGCTCGGCCCCGGCGTCATAGCCGGAGCCGAGCTGGAGGTCGAGCCAGCGGCGGCGCAGCGTCTCGAACTCGTCGGCCGCGCCCTCGGCGGCCCGGGCGCCGTCGGCGGCCTCGGCCGCCCGGGCGTACGGCGCGAGGGCGAGGGCCGCCGCGGCACCGGAGCCGGCGCCGAGGAAGGTGCGGCGGGACCAGCCGCTTGCGAAGGGGACGGACACGGGAGCCTCCCGGGGGAAGGGGGTGGGGACCGGTTGGCGCCCGGTCTAACATCCGTCGCCCGACGCAATCAATGAGCACTGCAAACGCTTTCTATCTTGCTGTGCCTGCGCTCAGCCGCAGTGGAAGCGCGCGTTCCCCCAGTCCGCGTGGTCGTTGCCGTTGCCGTCGCCGCCGTCCCCGACGACCAGGTCCACGTAGGCGGCCCCGGTCACGTCGGCGGTGAGCGGCCAGGCGGAGTCCGCCGCCTTGAGGACCGGGGAGAGGACCTTCTCCGTCCCGTCGGCGAGCACCGAGAAGCGGACGGAGCCGCGGCTCGTCTGGACGTCGTCCACGCCCACCTCGGCGGTGAAGGAGGTGCAGCGGCCGCCCAGGTAGTAGCGGACCCGGGCCGGGGCGTGGCTGCCGAGGCCCTTGGCGTAGGTCACTCCCCCGATCCGCAGCGGGCTGCCGTCACCGGTGCCGGTCTCGCCGTTGGACAGGTCCTTCTCGACGGGTCCCCAGCCGTTGGCGGCCGAGGCCCAGTCGAGGTCGCTGGCCCAGCTGTCGGCGGTGGGCGGCGGCGGCAGGGTGCGGACGGTGGTGGCGGCGGTCAGCTTCCGGGGGCCGCCGCCGAGCCCGTACGTGACGGTGGCGCCCAGCTCGTACGGCCGGTAGGCGGCGTCCACCGGTGGGGTGACCCGCCAGGTGGCGGTGGTGGTGGCGCCGGGCGCGACCGCGGCGAGGGCGAGGGGCGCGGCGGGCTCGGCGGTCCAGCCCTCGGGGAGGCTGAGCGTGGCCCGGGCGCCGGAGACCTCGGTGGCCTCGTCGTTGCCGAAGGTGGCGGTGACGGTGTTCGCGCGGCCCGGCTCCAGGGTCTCGGGCGCGCCGAGGCCGAGGGTGCCGCAGGCGGGGCGCTCGGCGGCCGGGCCGAGGTCGGTGACGGTGAAGCGGTCGAGCACGAAGTCGGCGCCGTCGGGGGCGTCGGCGCGCTTGCGCAGACCCGTCCAGGTGTCGCCGCAGCCGGCGGTGACGGTCTCGGTGAAGTGCCCGGTCGTGCGCTGCTGCCCGAGCGGCGTGCGGCGGGTCTCGACGGGGGCGCCCGGTCCGTTCAGGCGGTCGTAGCCGGTGATCCACTCGTAGGCGCCGGCGTGGCTGGACTGGTAGTCGAACTCGACGCGGTAGCTGCGGCCGTCCTTCATCGGGACGGTCCAGGGGGCGGTCCGGTAGACCAGGCCGCTGTTCTCGTCGTGGGACTTGAGGGACTCGGCACCGCCGTCCCCCGTGCCGAGGACGTCGTCGACGAGCTTCCCGTTCCAGCCGGCCTGGGTGTACGGGGCGTGCAGCTGGGCGATGTGGGTGCGCGGGTCGGTGGTGCCGCCCGCGTCGCCCTTGAGGAAGGGGCCCCAGCCCTGGTCGACGGCCTCGAAGTCCTCGTACACGAGGGCGCCGGGCCGGGTCGCGGGCGCGTCGGCCACGATCCGGACGTCGTCCAGGCGGACGGCGGCGGACGGGCCGCCGGCCGCCTCGATCCTCAGCAGGGTGCGGCCGCCGGCCGGGGCGGTGAAGGTGACCTTGGCGCGCTGGAAGCGGGTGCCGTTCCAGTCGGAGGCGGCGACCCGGTCCTCCAGGGCGGAGCGCTCGACGGTGACGGAGGCGCCGCCGGCGGAGAGCGTGGTCGGCCGGGTCTTCCCCGCCTCGACCTCGATCAGTGCGGAGGCGGTGTAGCGGGCGCCGGGCGTCAGACCGCCGATCCGCCGGCTCACGGAGGCGGCGGCGGGCCCGCCGAGCCGGGCGCTGTTGCGGCCCTGGTCGTCGGTGTCGCGGGTGACGCTGCCGGTCTTCGTCCAGGAGCGGAGCGCGGCGTCGTTGAAGCCGGGGTCCTCGACGGGGGTGCCCTGGCCCCAGCGGGGGGCGCGCTGCGCGGGAGCCCGGTCCGGGTAGAGGACGTAGGGCTGTCCGGCGACGGCGTCGAGGGTGAGCCGGCCGTCGACGGGCCGGACGGTGCCGGTCTTCACGCGCCCGTTGTCGGTGAGCTTGTAGACGGTGTACGAGCCGGTGCCGGGAACGGCCCAACTCGTCGTCCCTCCGGACCTGTCGTAGTGGTACAGCTTGTCGCCGCCGTCCCAGGGCAGCAGGTAGGCGTCGCCGTCGAGGACCTTGCGGCCGTGCTCGTAGAAGGTGCGGCGGCCGTCCTCGACGGTGCCGCGGACCCCGCCGGTGAAGGTGATGTCGTTGCCGTCCCAGCGGGTGATCCGCTGCCGCTGGAGGTACTTGGCGGGGAGGTTGCGCTGCCAGATGTTGGCGGTGAAGGCGGTGTAGTCGGTCTCGCCGGTCCAGCCCTCGAAGTCGACCAGGGCGGTCTGGCCGAGGACCGGGTGGTCGTTCCAGACGTCCTTCTCGCCGTTGCGGATGAAGCGGATGATCTGCGAGTTGAGGCCCTTGTTGGTGGCGCCGCCGTAGTCGAGGTCGTTGGCCCAGTGGGACCACAGGGAGGACCGCTCGAACTTCTCGGACCACTCGGTGGCGACGTTCCACCCCTGGGCCCGCACGGCCTGCATCGTCTTGTCGGCGATCCAGCCGTGGGTGTAGTAGACGTCTATGTACAGGGTGGACAGGTTGGCGTCGGTCTCGTCCCTGAGCTGCTGGAGGCGGCGGGCCAGGTCGCCGCTGTTCACGTCCCGGCGCTGGTCGATGTAGTAGCTCTGGTTGAGCCAGTTCCAGCCGGGCTTGGTCCTGTCGACCAGGGTCTCGCTGAAGTTCTTCGCCTCGGGGTACGACTCGGTGGCGTTGATGTGGACGCCGAAGTCCGCGCCCCACTTCCGGCCTTCCTTCAGCAGGGTGTTGAGGTCGTCGAGGCCGCCCGCGCGCTTGTTGTAGTTGCCGCCGTAGTCGGGGTGGGCGGAGTCGTGGCCCTCGGATCCGTACCCCTTGAGCAGGGCGAACTGGCCGAGCCCGTCGGTGGCGAGCGAGATCCGCTTGACGTCGTCGAGGGTGCGCAGGAAGGGGTGGGTGGCCTGGGAGGCGAAGTTGAAGGGGATGTGGGCGACCACCCGGTCCGGGGTCCCCTCGCTGCCCGGGGCCTTGACGCCGATGGTGCGGAAGGCGACGGCGCCGTCCTGCCAGTCGGTGCGGCCGTCGCCGTTGGCGTCGGGGGTGACCACGACCTTCGCCCAGGGCAGGGCGTCGCCGCTCTCGGGCGCGGGGGCGCCGGCGCCGCGGTAGGTCCACTGGCCGGACCAGACGCCGACGCGGGTCTCGCCGCCGGACTTCCGGGCCTGGTGCCAGAAGCGGGCGCCGTCGCGGGCGGAGGGGCCGGCGGGCTTGTCGTAGGAGGAGTTGGACTCGACGGCGGCGGCGAGCCGCCCGGTGCTGACGATCGCGTACGAGGCGCCGACGGCGCCCGGATCGGCCGGGGTGGCGTCGGTGACCTGCGCGAAGACGTCGGCGGTCCGGGTGGAGTCGGGGTCGAGCCGGGTGAACGCGGTCGCGGCGCCGGGGTCGGCGGAGCCGACGGAGACCAGGTCGTGGCCCGGGATGTCGAGGGTGCCGACCCGGAAGGCCTCGGTGTCGCGGACCGCGGTCACCCGGAAGGTGGTGGCCCGGCCGCTGACGCTCAGCCGGGCGTCGATCTCCACCCCCGGCAGGTCGGGGAAGGCGAGCGTGTACGTGGCGGAGTCGCGGCGCAGCACGGGGGCGCCGGTGGCCCGGACGGCGTGGGCCGTGCCGTTGAGGACGACCTGGGTGACGGGGGCGGTGCTGCCGAGCAGCCGGGCGCCGGTGGCCCGGTCGGTGTACGAGAGGACGCGCGGGAAGTCGTCGGCGACGGCGACGGCGAGCGGGCCGGACCGGATGACCGCGGTGCCCGCGGCGGGCTCGGCGGACGCGGCGGCCGTCGCGTGGAGGTCGTCGGTGCCGGCGCGGGCCGGTCCGGCGAGGGCGAGGACGGCGGAGGTGGCGGCGGCCAGCGCACAGACCGTGCGCAGCCGCCGCGCGGCGGAGGGAGGGTGTGGGTGCGACATGCGCACCAGTTGGCCCGGGTCGGCGGAGCAGCGTCAACGAGATCGTCCGCCGACGGCCCCGCCAGTCCAACAACCCCCTCCGGTTAGTCCAAGTGGAGCCGGGGGCTCAGCAGCCGCCGCAGTTGTAGAAGGTCACGTCCCAGTGGTTGCCCTCGTCGGCGTAGATGTTGCCGGCGCCGGACTTCCACTGCGGGGCGCCGTCGCCGCGCAGGCCGATGTAGGTGAACGTGTTCTTCACGTAGTTGGTGACGCAGGTGGCCTTGCCGAAGTCCAGCTTGTAGCCGTTCCAGTGCGAGTAGGTGCCGCTCGCGTGGCCGGTCTCGGTGCCGCCGGTGATGTTCAGGGCGCAGCCGCTGGCGCTCTTGAGGGTCTGGGCGCCCTGGGCGGTGGCGAGGTTGAGCTGCTCGAAGGACGTACACGTGGAGTTGTTGCGGTCCGAGCAGTTGCCCGACGAGGACCAGGTGATCCCGGAGGAGCGGAACATCGAGGTCGCCGTGGCGTGGCTGATCTTGGTGACCGTCGCCGCGGCGTGGGCGTCGCCGGCGGTGGACAGGGCGCCGAAGCCGGGGGCGAAGAGGGCGCCGAGGACCAGGGCGAGGGCGGTGAGCGCGGAGCGGTAGCGGTGCTTCATGCGGGGTGCCTCCTGCGGATGACCGTGACGGTTGGGGACGGCTGTGCAGGTGGTGCGGTGGCGCTGATGCGCAGACCGATGGTGCCGCAGTTCTACGCGCGTCCGCCAGAGGGCGTCGGGGCCGCGCGGGTGAACATCTTCCGCAGATGTTGAAAGTTGAACGGAATAGGTCTACAGTCATTCTCGTTGAAGGTTCAACAACACGGAAACCGGCACCACCCCCGGCCGGGAATCTGATCAAGGAGCACGTCATGGGCATCTTCAGCCGCAAGAACAACGAGACCGCCACCGCCACCGCCGTCGCGACCCTCCCGGTGGACCCGGCCCTCGCCGCCCTGACCGGCGACTACACGATCGACCCGGCCCACAGCAGCATCGGTTTCACCGTCCGCCACGCCATGGTCACCAACGTGCGCGGCACCTTCGCGGAGCACGAGGGCTCGCTGAAGCTGGACGGCGCCGACCCGGCCTCCTCCACGGCCGTCATCGACGTCAGGATCGCCTCCATCGACACCGGCATCGCCGACCGTGACGGGCACCTGCGCAGCGGCGACTTCTTCGACGCCGACCAGTTCCCGCTGATGAGCTTCCGCTCCACGCAGGCCGAGCAGCTGGGCGGCGACAAGTACCGCATCACCGGCGACCTGACCATCAAGGACGTCACCAAGCCGCTCGCCATCGACCTGGAGTTCAACGGCACCGCGACCGACGTCTACGGCAACGAGCGGGTCGGCTTCGAGGGCAACGCCGAGATCCTGCGCTCCGAGTGGGGCCTGACCTGGAACGCGGCCCTGGAGACCGGCGGCGTCATGGTCAGCGACAAGGTCAAGCTGAACTTCGACATCTCCGCCATCAAGAACGCCGCCTGATCCCCCGGGGCCCCGCCCCGGCGCGGCCGACCGGCCTGGAACACGAGCGCGCCCGCCTCTCCGCCCCGCGGAAGGCGGGCGCTCGGCGTTCCCGGCCCGGAACCCCGTTGTCAGTGGCGGCCGCTAGCGTCGGCGGCATGGAATTCCGTATCGACAGCGGCCTGTTGACCGAAGCCGTGGCCTGGGCGGCCCGGGTGCTGCCCGTCCGCTCCCCCGTGCCCGTCCTCGGCGGCCTGCTCCTGGAGGCCGCGGACGGCGGACTGCGCGTCTCCGGTCTCGACTACGAGGCCTCCGCCCGGATCGAGGTGGAGGCCGACACCCTGCGGGACGGCCGCGCCCTGGTGCTCGGGCGGCGGCTGCTCGACATCTGCAAGGTGCTGCCGGCCGGGCCGGTGGCCTGCGCCGTCGACGGGGCCCGGCTCTCGGTGACCGGCGGCGACGCCCGGTTCGGCCTCTCGCTGCTGCCGCTGGACGACTACCCGGCCCCGCCCGCGCTGCCCGCCCTGCGCGGCACGGTGGACGCCGACGCCTTCGCGGCGGCCGTCGGGCACGTGGCGGTGGCGGCCGGCCGGGACGACGCGCTTCCGGTGCTCACGGGGATACGGCTCGGCCTGGACGGCACGACGATGACCTTGGCCGCGACGGACCGCTACCGGTACGCGGTGCGCACCCTGGAGTGGCGGCCGGAGCGGGCGCCCGGGGCCCCGGGGCAGCCCGGCGCGGAGGCCGCCGACGTGGTGGTGCCGGCCCGACGGCTCACCGAGATCGCCCGCTCGCTCGCGGGCACGGGACCGCTCCGGCTCGCCCTCGACCACGGCTCCATCGGCTTCGAGAGCGAGGGCATGCGGACCACCACCCGGCTCCTGGACGGGCGGCTGCCCCGGCACGACAAGCTCTTCGCCCTCGGCGAGCACGCGGTCGCGGTCACCGGGCGGGCCCCGCTGGTCGAGGCGGTCAAGCGGGTCGCGGTGGTGGCCGAGGGCGACAGCCCCGTCCAGCTGACCTTCGACGGGACCGGCGTGCACCTCCAGGCGGGGTACGAGGACGACGTCGCCTCCCAGCGGCTGCCCGCCGCGCTCACCGGCGCCGAGTCGCTGACGGTCGCCTTCAACCCGGGCTATCTGCTCGACGCCCTGAGCTCCTTCGACGCCGCGGAGCTGCACCTCCAGCTGCTCGGCCCGGGCCAGCGGGCGCTCGTCACGGACGGGGAGGGCGGGAGCCACCGCCATCTGCTGATGTCGGTGAAGCCCCTGGTCTGACGGAGGCCCCCCGTGGTGCGGACCCGCGGCGCGGGGGGTCAGAAGCCGCCGCCGCCGTCGAAGCCGCCGCCCCCGTCGAAACCACCGCCCCCGTCGAAGCCGCCGAAGTCGCTCGAACCGAAGTCGCTCGAACCGAAGTCGGCTCCGGAGACGTCGCCGCCCTGGAAGTCCGCGCCGCCGTACTCGGCGGCGTAGGCCGGGGTGGAGAGCATCGAGCCGAGCATGGTGCCGACGAGCAGGCCCGGCAGGATCCCGCCGCCGAAGTAGCCGCCCGCCCAGGGTCCGTACGCGGGTCCCGCCTCCCAGTAGGGGCGGCGCCCGCCGTCGGTCTCGACGGTGCGGGCCTGCGGGTCGAGCCCGTCGTCCAGGCGGGCCGCGTCGGCGGCGCAGACCGGGACCTCGCGGGCGGCGCCGCCGGCCGGGGTCCAGGTGCGGTCCGCGGTGGAGGGCCCGTGGCGCGGGTCGAAGAAGCAGGGTGCGCGCCGCTCGGGCGGCTGCCGGCCCTCGCGGCGGGCGGCGAGCACGGCGAGCGAGTAGCGCCCGTCCTCCAGGGCCTGGGTGACCCCGCGCACGTCGTGCGGGCGGGTGGCCGCGCCCATCAGCGACTTGGCCCGGTCGTAGGAGTCGAGGGCGCGCTCGTAGTCGCCGCGCATGGCGTCGTCGGCGCCGGCCTCGGCGGGGTGGAAGTCGAGCCGCTCCAGCTCCTCGCCGAAGGCGGTGATGTCCTCGTCGACGACGACCCGCAGCTTGTCGAGGGCGGCGCGCTCCTCGGCCTCCCTGCGGAGCCGCTTGCGGCGGGAGGCCGTCCAGAGCCCGGCGCCGACGCCCACGACCACCAGGCCGAGGATGACCAGGCCCGCGACGGGGACGCCGGAGCCGCTGCCGGAGGTGCCGGCAGCGCCCCAGGAGGCGGGGGCGGAGCCGCGCATCGTGGGCAGCGCCTGGTCGACGAAGTTGTTCAGCTCGGTCTTGGCGTCGACGCCGGGCTGCCGCACGTCGGTGACGAGGTTGCGGACGGCGTCGCCGGACAACACGGAGCGGTCGGCGGCGGCGTTGAAGCCGTCACCGAGGCGGACGGCGTAGAGCCCTGTCACGCCGGTCTCGGTGCGCAGGTTGCGCAGCAGGTTCTCCGGCGGGAACTGCGCGTTCGCCGGGAGCACCGCCACGAAGAGCGGCTTGTCCGCGTCCTTGATCTTCTTGGCGAGGGCGTCGGCGTCGGCCTTCGACAGCTGCGCGGCGGCCCCCGGGTCCACGTACACCGGCCCCTGTTTCAGGGCCGCGGCGGCCTCGGAGAGGCCCGTGGCCCTGGCCCCCGCGGACGGGGCCAGGGCCAAGAGCAGGAGCAGCGTCAGCCCGGCGAGGGCCGACCACACGGATATCGCCCTGGTCCTCATGGTTCGACGCTACCCGAACAGCATCGAACAGGACATAGAGGGGCTATTCGGCCGGGTCGATGCCCGCCCGGAGCAGGCCGTAGGTGAAGGCGTCCTCCAGGGCGTGCCAGGAGGCGGCGATGACGTTCCCGCCCACGCCGACGGTCGACCACTCGGTGTTGCCGTCGCTGGTGGTCACCAGGACCCGGGTGGTGGACTCGGTGCCGTGGCGGCCCTCCAGGATGCGGACCTTGTAGTCGACCAGGCCGAACTTGGCGAGCGGCGGGTAGATGCGCTCCAGGGCCACCCGGATGGCCCGGTCGAGGGCGTTGACGGGGCCGTTGCCCTCGGCGGTGGCGACGATCCGCTCTCCCTTGGCCCACAGCTTCACGGTGGCCTCGTTGGCGTGGGTGCCGTCCGGGCGGTCCTCGACGATGGCCCGCCAGGACTCGGTGCGGAAGTAGCGGCGCGGCCGGCCCTCGACCTCCTCGCGGAGCAGCAGCTCGAAGGAGGCGTCGGCGGCCTCGTACGTGTAGCCCTTGAGCTCGCGCTCCTTGACCCGCTCGACCACCCGGGCGACCAGCGCGCGGTCGCCGCCCAGGTCGACGCCGAGCTCCTTGCCCTTGAGCTCGATGGAGGCGCGGCCGGCCATGTCGGAGACCAGCATCCGCATGGTGTTGCCGACCAGCTCGGGGTCGATGTGCTGGTAGAGGTCGGGGTCCACCTTGATGGCGGAGGCGTGCAGGCCCGCCTTGTGCGCGAAGGCGGAGACGCCCACGTACGGCTGGTGGGTGGAGGGGGTGAGGTTCACGACCTCGGCGATGGCGTGCGAGATGCGGGTCATCTCGGGGAGGGCGCCGTCGGGCAGCACCTTCTTGCCGTACTTGAGCTCCAGGGCCGCGACGACGGGGAAGAGGTTGGCGTTGCCGACCCGCTCGCCGTAGCCGTTGGCGGTGCACTGGACGTGGGTGGCGCCGGCGTCGACGGCGGCGAGGGTGTTGGCGACGGCGCAGCCGGTGTCGTCCTGGGCGTGGATGCCGAGCCGGGCGCCGGTGTCGGCGAGGACGGTGGCGACGACGGCCTGGATCTGGGCGGGCAGCATGCCGCCGTTGGTGTCGCAGAGGATGACGACGTCGGCGCCGGCCTCGTGCGCGGCGCGGACGACGTCCTTGGCGTAGCCGGGGTTGGCCTTGTAGCCGTCGAAGAAGTGCTCGCAGTCGACGAAGACCCGGCGACCCTGGGCGCGCAGGTGGGAGACGGTGTCGCGGACCATCTCCAGGTTCTCTTCGAGGGTGGTGCGCAGGGCGAGCTCGACGTGCCGGTCGTGCGACTTGGCGACGAGGGTGATCACCGGGGCGCCGGAGTCGAGCAGCGCCTTGACCTGCGGGTCCTCGGCGGCACGGCCGCCGGCCCGGCGGGTGGCGCCGAAGGCGACCAGCTGCGCGTTCTTGAACGCGATCTCCTGCCGGGCGCGGGCGAAGAACTCGGTGTCGCGCGGGTTGGCGCCGGGCCAGCCGCCCTCGATGAAGCCGACGCCGAAGTCGTCGAGGTGCCGCGCGATCGTCAGCTTGTCCGCGACGGTGAGGTTGATTCCTTCGCGCTGGGCCCCGTCGCGCAGCGTCGTGTCGAAGACATGGAAGCTGTCGCCGAGGCGCGGGCTCTCGCCGTTCTCCGTGGTCATGACTGTGATGGCTCCTGTCGGATGTGGCTCCGGAAGTCTGGATCCACTTGCCCCCATTCTCACGCGCGGTCCGTTTTCGGCGGTGGTGGGGCCGGAAAACGAAAAAACCCCTCGCGGGTGCGAGAGGTCTGCGCGCGGGTCTGGGGCACGGTGTCCGCCTGCGTGGGGGTTGGTCCACGCGTCAGCGGCCACTGCGGACCGGCGCGCTGCTGCCGATAATCATCGTGGTAGCAAGCACGCCCGCAGTCTGCCACAGCCGGGCGGGTGACAGGGGCGCGGTCTCAGCATGCGGGCGGGCGGTCCGTGGGACGGATCATCCGCGTGAGCACCCGACCTCCTTCCGGACCGCCCGGCGGGCCGCCCAGCGGTCCGCTCCATCCGCCCCCGCCGCCGGAACCGGGGCCCGGCGGCGGCCGTGACAGCGGGGGCGGCACGCAACCCCCGTCCCCCGGACCCCCGGGCCCTCCCGGTCCTCAGGAGCCGCCCGGCTACGAGCCCCCGCCGGGCGGCCGCCGCCGGCTGGTGCTGCTCGTCGCGGGCGGGGCGCTCGCGGCGGCGAGCCTGACGGTCGCCCTGGTGGCGCTGCTGCGGGGCGGCGACGAGAGCGGCTCGCCTTCCGTGACGGCGACCGGCGCGAGCGGGTCCCCTTCCTCGGCGCCGCCGGCCGACTCCCCCGCCGCCCGCGCCCGGGCGCACGCGCTGGCCCTGCGGGTGGTCCTGGCGCCGGAGGACTGGGCGCCCGGCTATCGGCGGGCCGATCCGTACGAGCAGGACCCGGCGAGCGAGTACGAGGTGTCGAAGTCCTGCCAGGGCTTCACCCAGGCGAACCGGTCGGGCACCCTGGCCGCGGTCTCCCGGGCGGTGACGGACCCGAGGTCGAGCCTCACCCTCACCGGGATCACCGACGTCCGGGTGTTCGCGGACACGAGGACGGCCGAGCTGTTCCTGGCCGACGCCCGGGACACCATCCACCGCTGCCCGGCGCAGCAGTCGGGCACGTCGCGCTGGTCGGGGGTCCAGGAGGCCACGGAACCCACGGTGACCGGCTTCGACGAGGTGACGGCGGAGGAGGGCACCCAGACCGCCGACGCCGACGGCAAGCGGACCGACTACCCCTACGTCGCCTACACCGGCCGCTCGGGCGACACCGTGCTGAGCGTGATCGCCTACGAGACCCGGGCCGACGTGAAGTCCCTGGCCCCGGAGGCCACGGCCGCCCTGCAGAAGCTGCAGCGGCGGCTGGCGAGCGCCCGCGGCGGGGCGACCGGCTCCTGACGGACGACCGCCGGGCCCCGGCACGCACCGTCAGGCACCGTCAGGCACCGGCGCGCAGCGTCAGGCACCGCCGAGCACCGGCGCGCACCGTCAGGCACCGCCGAGCCCCGCCGCACCCCGTCAGGCCGCGGGGGCGGACGCCTTCTCCGGCCCGTCGGCGCGCTGCGTCGGCACCGCGCGGCCGACCCGGCCCAGGTCGATGTCGCGGGTCTCGCGCATCGTGAGGTAGACGATGAGCGAGACGGCCGCGCAGCCCGCCACGTACCAGAAGAAGCCGGACTCGATCCCCGCGTCCTTGAACCAGAGCGCCACGTACTCGGCCGTGCCGCCGAAGAGGGCGTTGGCGATGGCGTACGGCAGGGCGACGCCGAGGGCGCGGATGCCGGTCGGGAAGAGCTCGGCCTTCACGCAGGCGTTGATCGAGGTGTAGCCGGTGACGACGACCAGGGCGAGCAGGGAGAGGCCGAGGGCCGGCCAGAAGGAGCCCGCGTGCCGGAGCATCGTCAGGATCGGGACGGTCAGCAGGGTGGAGCCGACCGCGAAGGTGATGAGCAGCGGGCGGCGGCCGACCCGGTCGGAGAGCCGGCCGGCGAGCGGCTGGAGGCAGGCGAAGACGATCAGCGCGCAGAAGGAGACCAGGGTGGCGGTCTGCTTGGGCAGTCCGGCGGAGTTGGACAGGTACTTCGTCAGGTAGGTGGTGTACGTGTAGTAGGCCACGGTGCCGCCCATGGTGAGCGCGATGACGAGGAAGGCCTCGCGCCGGTGCGCCCAGAGCGCCTTGAGGGTGCCCTTCTCGCCCTGCGCGACCCCGTCGTCGGCGGTCTCCTCGTACACCTCCGTCTCCAGCATGGAGCGGCGCAGGTAGAAGACGACGGCCGCGCCGAGGGCGCCGACGATGAAGGGGATGCGCCAGCCCCAGCTGTGCAGGGCCTCGGCGGACATGGTGCGCTGGAGGACGATCTGGAGGCCCAGGCCCAGGATCTGGCCGGCCGTCATCGACACGTACTGGAAGCTGGAGGCGAAGCCGCGGTGGTCGGGGGCGGAGGCCTCGGTGAGGTAGGTGGCGCTGGCGGCGTACTCGCCGCCGACGGACAGTCCCTGCAGGAGGCGGGCGACGAGGAGGACGGCGGCGCCCCCGTATCCGGCGACGGCGTAGGTGGGGGCGACGGCGATGAGGACGGCCGAGGCGGACATCAGCGTCACGGTGAGGGTCAGCGCGGTCTTGCGGCCCTTGCGGTCGCCGACCCGGCCGAGCAGCCAGCCGCCGACCGGGCGCATGAAGAAGCCGACGGCGAAGATGCCGGCGGTGTTCATGAGCTTGGCGGTGTCGTTGCCCTCGGGGAAGAACGCCCCCGCGAAGTAGGTCGCGAAGCTCGCGTAGACGAACCAGTCGAACCACTCGACCATGTTGCCGGCCGACCCGACCCAGATCTTCTTCCAGTGCTCTCGTCCCATGGGCAGGAACCGTGCCGGAGGAAGCGCGTCCCCAACAAGGCCGTACCGCGCAACGATCGGGAGTACTTACGTTCCTTAAGATCGCGCGATCAGGGTTTGCTCGACGAACTCCCTTACGTGGCACAGGACTTGCTCCCGTCCGGTGCCGGGGATGCCGACGGCCACGTGGACGCTGAAGCCGTCCAGGAGGGCCCGCATCCGGTGCGCGAACCGGTCCGGGTCGACGGTCCGGAACTCCCCGCGCGACACCCCTTCGGCCAGGATCGCGACGAGGTCCCGGTGCCAGGCCCCCTCGATGGCGGCCTGCCGGGCGCGGGCGTCGTCGTCGGCGTTCTGCGAGCGGTTCCAGACCTCCAGCCACAGCGTCCAGTGCGGATCGCGAGGGCCCGCGGGCACGTACACGTCGATGTAGCCGTCGAGCCGCTCGCGGGCGCTCCCCGGCCGGGACAGCAGGGCGCTGCGCTCGGCCCCGAGCCGTCCCTCACTCCACTCCAGGGTGCGCAGCAGCAGCTCGTCCTTGGTGCGGAAGTAGTAGAGCAGGTGCCCGCTGCTCATCCCGACCTGCCGCCCGAGCCCGGCCATGGTCAGCCCGTCGAGCCCGCGCTCGGCGATGGTGTCCATGGCGGCGGCCAGGACGTCCTCGCGGGGCGGGGCGGCCTGGTTGCGGCGGCGCGGATGAGGGGTGGGATCGCTGCTCTGACTCACTCGTACGTTCTACATGATCGGGCCGCCGGGGCCTTCCCCTGGGGAATGAGGGGGAACGTGGAGGAATGGGGGGCGGGGCGGCCGGATTCGAACCGGCGTCCTCCGAGATGATGTCGCGGCGCACTACCTCTGTGCTACGACCCCGCCTTGGTGATCACCTTAAGGGGCTCCGGGGAGCCGCCTCGACGGGTTTTCCGCCCGCTCAGACCGCCGGCTGCTGCTGGGTGATGCAGTGGATGCCCCCGCCGCCCGCGAAGATCGTCCGGGCGTCCACCAGGACGACCTCGCGCTCCGGGAACAGGCCGCGGAAGATCCGGGCCGCCACCTCGTCGTTCGGGTCGTCGAAGGCGCACAGGACGACGCCGCCGTTGCACAGGTAGTGGTTGATGTACGAGTAGTCGACCCAGTCGCCCTCCTCGCCCTTCAGGACGGTCGGGGCCGGGACCTCGATGACCTCCAGGGGGCGGCCCTGGGCGTCGGTCTGACCGCGCAGCAGGTTCACGTAGAGGCGGGAGCGCTCGTGGTCCGGGTGCGCCGGGTCCTGCTGGCTGTGGACCAGCACGGTGCCGGGGCGGGCGAAGGCGGCGACGATGTCGACGTGGCCCTGGGTGCCGTACAGCCCGTAGTCGCCGGCCAGGCCGTGCGGGAGCCAGATCGCCTTGGTGGTGCCCAGCTTCGCGTGGATCTCCTCCTCGACCTGGAGACGGGTCCACTCGGGGTTGCGGCCCGAGCCCAGCTGGACGGTGTCGGTGAGGAGGACCGTGCCCTCGCCGTCGACGTGGATGGCGCCGCCCTCGTTGACGAGCGGGGAGGAAAGGACCGGGACGCCGGCCGCGTCGGCGACATGGCGGGCGATCTTGGAGTCGTGCTCCCAACGGGCCCAGTCCTGGCCGCCCCAGCCGTTGAACACCCAGTCGACCGCCGCCAGCCGGGTGCCGTCGGTGACGAAGGTCGGGCCGATGTCGCGCATCCAGGCGTCGTCGAGGTCGCGCTCGACGAGCTCGACGTCCTCGCCGAGCAGCGCGCGGGCGGACTCGGCGTCGCCGGGGGCGACGACCACGGTGACCGGCTCGAAGCGGCGCACGGCACGGGCCACCGAGCCCCAGGCGGCGCGGGCCTCGGCCAGCTCCTCGGGGTTGGTGAAGGTCGGGTTGGGGCTGGGCCAGGCCATCCAGGTGCGCTCGTGGCGGGTCCACTCGGCGGGCATGCGGTACGTCATGGGCTGCGGTCCTAGCTGGTCAGGGGAGGGAGAGGCGTTCCGTGGGGGTCAGCAGCACACGCCGAATACCTCCACTTTGAACGACACTCTAAATGCTGAAGCCGCAGCTTCCAAGGATTGACGTCGGCTGTCCCCGTGGGTCACATTGAGCGGCACTCTAAATTTACCCCCCACGCCCCCTGCCCCGCTCCCCCTCCTCCAGGCCCCAGGAGTCCCCATGGCGATAGAACAGCGCGGAGTCGACACCATCCCCGAGGCGGAACGCACCAGCGGCCCGCGCGACCTCGTCTCGATCCTGCTCGGCTCCAACCTCTGCCTCGGCGTGATCGTCTTCGGCTGGCTGCCGGTCTCCTTCGGGCTCGGTCTGTGGGCCTCGGTGACCTCCGTCGTCACCGGCACGCTGGTCGGCGTGGCCGTCACCGCCCCGCTCGCGCTGGTCTCGCTGCGCACCGCCACCAACCTGTCCACCTCCTCCGGCGCCTTCTTCGGCGTCCGCGGCCGGCTCGTCGGCTCGGTGGTCGGCCTGCTGCTCTCGCTCGGCTACACCGCGCTGACCCTGTGGATCGGCGGCGACGTGATGGTGGGCACCCTGGAGCGCCTGGTCGGCCTGCCGACCGGCGGTCTCGCGCACACCCTCGTCTACGCCCTGCTCGCCGCGCTCACCGTGGTCGGCGCGGTCTACGGCTACCGGCTGCTGCTCAAGCTGAGCCAGGCGCTCGCCGTCGGCATGACCCTGCTGCTCGCGCTCGGACTCGTCGCGTACGCCGGGGACTTCACCACCGCCGCGGTGCCGGACACCCCGTACCTGCTGGGCTCGTTCTGGCCGACCTGGCTGCTCTCCGCGGTCGCCGCCGGACTCAGCGGACCGGTCGCCTTCATCACCCTGCTCGGCGACTACACCCGCTACGTCTCGCCCGCGAAGCACAGCCCGAAGAAGGTCTGGCGCGCCACCTGTCTCGGCCTCGTCGTCGGCCTGCTGATCCCTCAGCTCTTCGGTACGTACACGGCGCTGGCGGCCCGCGGCGGCCTGGAGTACGCGGGGCCGCTCGTCGCCGCCTCGCCCGGCTGGTACCTGGTCCCGCTGCTGCTCGCGGCGACCGCCGGCTCGGTCGGCAACGCCGGCCTGATGCTCTACTCGATGGGCCTGGACCTCGACGCGATCCTGCCGAAGGCCACCCGCGCCCGGGCCACCCTCGTGGTGGCGGCGGTCGCCACCGCCTTCGTCTTCGTGGGCCACTTCGCCTCGGACGCGCAGACCGCGATGACCTCGTTCGTGCTGCTGCTCACCGCGATCGGCACCCCGTGGGCGGTGATCACCCTGATCGGGCACGTGCGCTGCCGGGGCCGGTACGACGCGGAGGCGCTCCAGGTCTACAACCGGCGTTCGCGCGGCGGCGTCTACTGGTACGCGGCCGGCTGGCACCCGCGGGCCACCGCCTCCTGGGCGATCGGCGCGGCGGTCGGCCTGGCCGCGGTGTCGACCCCGCTCTACGAGGGGCCGCTGCTCGCCCTGACCGGCGGGATCGACTGCAGCTTCGTCCTCTCGGGCCTCGTCGGCGGCGCGCTGTACGCGGTACTGACGCCGGGCCCGGCGAAGGCGTCCGTGCCGGCCCCGGAGACGGAGACGGAGACGCCCGGGACGGAGACCGTCCCGGGCGTCCTGGCCGACCAGGGCTAGACCGCGCTAGCGCGTCACTTGCCCAGCTCGTGGACCCAGCCGTGGGTGTCCTCGGCCTTGCCGGTCTGGATCGCGAGCAGGGCCTCGCGCAGCTTCATCGTGACCTCGCCGGGCTCGCCGCCCGAGTGGTGCCACTCGCCGCGGGCGGACTTGACCGTGCCGACGGGCGTGATGACGGCCGCGGTGCCGCAGGCGAAGACCTCGGTGAGGGTGCCGTTCGCGGCGTCCTCCTGCCACTGGTCGATGGAGACGCGGGCCTCCTCCGACTCGTAGCCCAGGTCGCGGGCGACCTGGAGCAGCGAGTCGCGGGTGATGCCGGCGAGCAGCGAGCCGGTGAGGGTCGGGGTGACGATCTTGTTCCCGTACACGAAGTACAGGTTCATGCCGCCGAGCTCCTCGACCCACTTGTGCTGGACGGCGTCGAGGTAGGCGACCTGGATGCAGCCCTTCTCGGCGGCCTCGGCCTGGGCCAGCAGGGAGGCGGCGTAGTTGCCGCCGGTCTTGGCGTCGCCGACGCCGCCGGGGACGGCGCGGACGCGGTCCTCGGAGGCCCAGATCGCGACCGGCTTGACGCCGTCCGGGAAGTAGGCGCCGGCCGGGGAGGCGATGACGACGAAGAGGTACTCGTTGGCCGGGCGGACGCCGAGGCCGACCTCCGTGGCGATCATGAACGGACGCAGGTAGAGGGACTCCTCGCCGCCGTGCGCCGGGACCCACGCCGCGTCCTGGCGGACCAGGGCGTCGCAGGCCTCGATGAAGGTCTCGACCGGGAGCTCCGGCATGCCGAGGCGGTGCGCGGAGAACTGGAAGCGGCGGGCGTTGGCGTCGGGGCGGAAGGTGGCGACCGAACCGTCGGGGCGGCGGTAGGCCTTCAGGCCCTCGAAGATCTCCTGGGCGTAGTGCAGGACGCTGGTCGCCGGGTCGAGCGAGAGCGGGCCGTACGGCACGAGCTGGCCGTCGTGCCAGCCCCGGCCCTCCGTCCAGCGGATGGTGACCATGTGGTCGGTGAAGTGGCGGCCGAATCCCGGGTTGGCCAGGATCGCCTCGCGCTCCGCGTCGGACAGCGGGCTGGAGGAGGGCTTGAGCTCGATGGTGGGCGTCGTCATGAGTGCTTGTCCTTCACCGGTTGTGTGTGTCGGACCGCGCTCACGCCGCAGTACTGCTAGGACGTCCGAGCTTTCCCGCATGCCGCGGCCCCCACGTTCGATTATCGCGCGTGGGGGCCGCTGCACGAAAACGTGCGTGACGCGGTCCAGGGTTCGATGGTGGCACCCTGCGACCGCATAGGTACAGCCGCCGGGTGCGGAGTGCGACCCGGCGGCTGGGGTGGAGCGTTCAGCGGCGGGTCAGCTCGCTACGCGTACCGCGAGCGCGTCGCCGATCTCGGCCGTCGTGCGGACGGCGTCGCCGCGCTCGGTGAGGTCGGCGGAGACCGCCTCCTCGATGCGGCCGGCCTCGGCCTCGTAGCCGAGGTGGCGCAGCAGCAGCGCGACGGAGAGCACGGTGGCCGTGGGGTCGGCCTTGCCCTGGCCCGCGATGTCCGGCGCGGAGCCGTGGACCGGCTCGAACATGGACGGGAACTCGCCGCTCGGGTTGATGTTGCCCGAGGCGGCCACGCCGATTCCGCCGGAGACGGCGGCGGCGAGGTCGGTGATGATGTCGCCGAAGAGGTTGTCGGTGACGATCACGTCGAAGCGGGCCGGGTCGGTGACGAGGAAGATCGTCGCGGCGTCGACGTGCAGGTAGTCGGTGGTGACCTCGGGGAACTCGGCCGCGACCGCGTTGAAGATGTTCGTCCACAGGTGGCCCGCGAAGGTCAGCACGTTGTTCTTGTGGACCAGCGTGAGCTTCTTGCGGGGACGTGCCTGGGCGCGGGCGAAGGCGTCCCGGACCACGCGCTCGACACCATAGGCGGTGTTGACCGAGACCTCGGTGGCGACCTCGTGCGGGGTGCCCTTGCGGATGGTGCCGCCGTTGCCCGTGTACGGGCCCTCGGTGCCCTCGCGGACGACGACGAAGTCGATCTCGGGCTGGCCGGCGAGCGGGGTCGCGACACCGGGGAGCAGCTTCGAGGGACGCAGGTTGACGTGGTGGTCGAAGGCGAAGCGCAGCTTCAGCAGGAAGCCCCGCTCCAGGACGCCCGAGGGGACCGACGGGTCGCCGATCGCGCCGAGCAGGATCGCGTCGTGACCCTTGAGGGAGTCGAGGTCGGCGTCGGTGAGGGTCTCACCGGTGGCGTGGTAGCGCGTGGCGCCGAAGTCGTACTCCTTGGTCTCCAGCTTCACATCCTGGGGAAGGACGGCCGCGAGGACCTTGAGGCCCTCGGCCACGACCTCCTGGCCGATGCCGTCGCCGGGGATGACTGCGAGATCGATGCTGTGAGACATGTCGGCACCCTACTCTTCGTCCCATCGTCTGACACATCCTGTCCAGGATGCGGACGATCCTCCTGTTCGCGGGGGAGGCTCGCCGCAGGTCGGCGGGGCTCCGACGGTCTGGGCGGACGCGGCCGATGATGGGGGGATGACGCGCACTTTCGAGGAACTCGTGGCGGAGGCGTCCCGGGCGCCGGTGGACGGCTGGGACTTCTCCTGGCTGGACGGGCGGGCGACCGAACGGCGCCCGTCCTGGGGCTATCAGCGCCTGATCGGCGAACGGCTGGCGACGGCCGCGGCCTCGCTCGACGTCCAGACCGGCGGCGGCGAGGTGCTGGCCGGCGTGCCGGCGCTCCCCCGGACGGCCGTGGCCACCGAGTCGTGGCCGCCCAACGTCGCGCGGGCGACGGAACTGCTGCACCCGCGCGGGGTGGTGGTGGTCGCGGACCCGGACGAGCCCCCGCTGCCCTTCGGCGACGCGGCCTTCGACCTGGTGACCAGCCGCCATCCGGCGACCGTGTGGTGGGACGAGATCGCCCGGGTGCTGCGCCCCGGGGGCACGTACCTCGCCCAGCACGTCGGCCCGGCCAGCGTGTGGGAGCTGGTCGAGTACTTCCTGGGCCCGCAGCCGGAGGCGGCCCGGCTGCGGCATCCCGACGACGAGACGGCGGCGGCCCGGGCGGCCGGCCTCGACGTCGTCGACGTGCGGGCGGAGCGCCTGCGGATGGAGTTCCACGACGTCGGGGCCGTGGTCTGGTTCCTCCGCAAGGTGATCTGGATCGTGCCGGGCTTCACGGTGGAGGACCGGCTGCCGCGACTGCGCGAGCTGGACGCGCTGATCCGCGAACGGGGTCCGTTCGTGGCGCACTCGGCGCGCACCCTGATCGAGGCGCGGAAGCCCGCGGCCGGGCCCGGCGGGGGCGCGGCCGGTCAGTGACCGGTCTCGCCGCCGTTGTCGCGGCGGTCGAGGGAGCGCTGGAGGGCGGCGGCGGCGTTCTTGCGGGCGTCGTCGCTGGGGCGGGCGGCGGAGTGGCGGACGCGACGGGCGGTCTGAGCGGCCATGGGGATCGACTCCTTGAGATCAGCGTGGACCCGAGATCGACGGTATCGACGGTGATGCGAGATCGGTGGTGATCGAAGGCGCCGGAAGGGGCGGGGAGCGTCGCCGCAGGGGTTGCCTGCTCGGGGCGTGGCGCTCTCGACCGCCCTGCGCTCGATGGAGCGGGACGTTCGGCTCCTACAAAGCTAGGACAGCTCGCTCGAACTGTCTCCACAATTACTCGGACTTCCTACTATCTGAGACGGCGCCCACCGCCCTCTCATTCCTATCTAGATTGCATTCCTACCTAGGTAGTGATGGAATGCCGTCATGGCCGCAGACCGCAGATCCAGCTGGCTCAAGGGAGTCCTCGACCTGCTCGTCCTCTCCTGCCTGACCGACGGAGAGAGTTACGGGTACGAGATCGCCAAGGCGCTCGCCGAGGCGGGACTCGGCGAGATCAAGGGCGGGACGCTGTATCCCGTGCTGAACCGCCTGGAGGAGGCGGGCCTCGTCGAGGCCGAGTTCCGGGCCGCCGAACGCGGCCCCGGACGCCGCTACTACCGGCTCACCGAGACCGGCCGGACGCATCTCGCGGCCGAGAGCGAGGCCTGGACGCAGTTCCACCGGGCCGTAGGGACCAAGCTGCACACAGGGGGAACGACACGATGAGCACCAGGCCCACCGACACCGGGACCGGACCCGAGCGCTGGTTCGCCGCACTCGCCGGGGCGCTGCGCGCCGCCGGAGTGCCCGAGGAGCAGATCGCCCGCACGGCCGACGAGCTGCGCGGCCATCTGGCGGAGTCGGGCACGACGGCCGAGGAGGAGTTCGGCCCGGCCGACCGCTTCGCGGCCTCGCTCGGCGGACTGGCCCCGGCCCCCGGGGAGCCGGACGAGGCGGCCGAACGGTGGACCTGGACGGCGGACCTCTTCAACGACCGGCGGATGCTGGCGGTCCACGGCGACCAGGGCTGGGAGGTCGAGCACCTGGACTCGCTCGGCCGCTTCGTCTGCCGCCGGGCACCCGGGGCGCCGCTCGCCTGGGAGTACCGGCGCGAGATCATCGCCGGCCGGCGCCGCGCGAAGGTGCTGGGCGAGCTGGACCCGGAGGGCTGGGAGCTCTGCGGCGAGTGGCTGGTGTACGGCTACCTCAAGCGCCCCAAGGCGGCGACCGCGGGGCCCGCGGGGACCCTGGGAGCGGTGCCCGCCGCCCCGGACCGCCGCCTATTCCTGAGCCGCCGAGCCAAGGCGCTGCTCGCCGTCTGGGCCGCGGCCACCGGCGCCGCGTACCTGTCGCTCGGGCTGCCGGGACTCGCGATGCTGATCGCCCTGGGCGGGGCGCTGTCGGCGGTCTACACCGCGAAGCTGGAGACGGACCGGGGCAAGGTGGCCGCGAAGAACGCGGCGGACCGGGAGAGCGCCGTCGGCTGACCCCCCGCCGCGTCACATGACGTCGCCGTCCCGCCAGTCGAACACGAGCGGGTCGGCGGCGTCCGGCAGCGGGCGCCCGCCGGCCGGGCGCAGATAGGTGGAGTCCTCCTCGTCCGCGAGCCGGACGATCCCGGCCGGGGCGAGGGTCTCGATCCGCCCCGTCCAGAGCCGCCAGCCGCGGGCCAGGTAGAGCGCGGCCCCCTCGTCGGAGGCGGACAGCGCGCCGAAGGCGTACGCGCCGTCGATCGCGCGCTCCAGTTCGGCCATGATCCGCCCGCCGAGCCCCCGCCGGCGCAGGTCGGCGCGGACGGCGACCGCCTCGACGTACCCCACGCGGTACGAGCGGCCGCGGTGCAGGACCCGCCGCATGACGAGGCTGCCGTGGGCGGCGAGGCCGCGCCCGTCCTCGATCCAGGCGTGCGTGCCGCCCAGGGCGTGGTCCCAGTCCTCCGCGTCGAAGCCGCCGTCGAAGGCGGCGACCAGCAGCTCGCGCACGGCGCGGAGCCGGTCGGGGCCGAGTGCGTGGGTGGGAGCGGTCCGCAGGGTCATGCCCTCAGTCTGCCGCCTCCCCAACTAACCCTTAAAGAATTATTGACAGGTTAGAGGCGACCCGATTGACTCTCCCCATAACCAGTCACGCACAGCAGAGGGGTTAGAAGAGATGTCCGTGCTGCCCGTCCACCACCGCACCGTCACCGTCCGCGGCCACGAGATCTTCTACCGGGAGGCGGGCCCCGCCGACGCCCCCGTCCTGCTCCTGCTGCACGGCTTCCCGACCAGCTCGCACATGTTCCGCGACCTGCTCCCCCGGCTCGCCGACCGCTACCGCCTGATCGCCCCCGACCACCTGGGCTTCGGCCGCAGCGCGGCCCCGGACGCCGCCGACTTCCCGTACACCTTCGCCGGACTCGCCGAGCTGACCTCCGCCTTCACCGAGGCCCTCGGCCTGGACCGCTTCGCCCTCTACATCCAGGACTACGGCGCCCCCATCGGCCTGCGCCTCGCCCTCGCCCACCCCGAGCGGATCACCGCGATCGTCAGCCAGAACGGCAACGCGTACGAGGAGGGCCTGGGGGCCGAGGCCTGGGCGCCGGTCCTCGCCCTGATCGCCGAGCGCACCCCCGAGACCGAGGAGCCGGTCCGCGCGATCCGCTCCCTCGACGGCATCCGCTGGCAGTACGAGACGGGCGTCCCCGCCGAGTTCCGCGAGCTGCTCAGCCCCGACGCCTGGCACCACGACGCCGCCCTGATGTCCCGCGAGGGCCAGGACGCCGTCCAGCTCGGCCTGATCGCCGACTACGGCGCCAACTTCGCGCTCTACCCCGCCTTCCAGGAGTACTTCCGCACCTCCCGGGTCCCCCTGCTCGCCGTCTGGGGCGAGGGCGACGAGGTCTTCGTCCCGGCCGGCGCCGAGGCCTTCCGCCGCGACCTCCCGGACGCGGAGATCCACCTCCTCCCCACCGGCCACTTCGCCCTGGAGACCCACGCCCCGCGGATCGCGTCACTGATCGACGACTTCCTGACGCGGCACGTGAAGGGGGAATGAGAACCGCCCCCGTCCTCAGTTGGGGGACCGAGGAGGGGGGCGGTGATCAGGGGCCTCCGGGGAGGCGGGGGCGTCAGCCCATGTGGGGGTAGCCGTACTCGGTCGGCGGGACCAGCGTCTCCTTGATGGCGCGGGTCAGCGTCCAGCGCATCAGGTTCTGCGGGGCGCCGGCCTTGTCGTTGGTGCCGGAGGCGCGGCCGCCGCCGAAGGGCTGCTGGCCGACGACGGCGCCGGTCGACTTGTCGTTGATGTAGAAGTTGCCCGCGGCGAAGCGGAGCTTCTCCATCGTGTAAGCGGCGGCCGCGCGGTCGCCCGCGATGACCGAGCCGGTGAGCGCGTAGTCCGAGACTGACTCCATCTGGGTCAGCATCTCGTCGTACTTCGCGTCGTCGTAGACGTACACCGCGAGGATCGGGCCGAAGTACTCGGTCGTGAAGACCTCGTTCTCCGGGTCGGTGCACTCGATGACGGTCGGGCGGACGAAGTAGCCCTCCGAGTCGTCGTAGGTGCCGCCGGCGACGATCGTGCAGGAGGCGTCGGCCTTCGCGCGGTCGATCGCGGCCTTGTTCTTCGCGAAGGAGCGCTCGTCGATGACGGCGCCGATGAAGTTCGACAGGTCGGTGACGTCACCCATGGTGATGCCGTCGACCTCGGCCGCGAACTCCTCCTTGAACCCGTCGTTCCAGATGGAGGCCGGGACGTAGGCGCGCGAGGACGCGGAGCACTTCTGGCCCTGGAACTCGAAGGAGCCGCGGGTCAGCGCGGTCTTCAGGATCGCGCGGTCGGCGCTCGGGTGCGCGACGACGAAGTCCTTGCCGCCGGTCTCGCCGACGATCCGCGGGTAGGAGCGGTACTTCTCGATGTTGTTGCCGACCGTCTTCCACAGGTGCTGGAAGGTCTTGGTCGAGCCCGTGAAGTGGATGCCGGCCAGGTCGCGGTGGTTCAGGGCCACCTCGGAGACGGCGATGCCGTCGCCGGTCACCAGGTTGATGACGCCCTTGGGCAGACCGGCCTCCTCCAGGAGCTCCATGAGGAGCACGGCGGAGTGGGTCTGGGTCGGGGACGGCTTCCAGACCACCACGTTGCCCATGAGGGCGGGGGCGGTGGGCAGGTTGCCCGCGATGGCCGTGAAGTTGAACGGCGTGATCGCGTAGACGAAGCCCTCCAGCGGGCGGTGGTCCAGTCGGTTCCACACGCCCGGGGAGTTGGCCGGGGGCTGCTCGGCCAGGATCTGGCGGGCGTAGGCCACGTTGAAGCGCCAGAAGTCGACGAGCTCGCACGGGGTGTCGATCTCGGCCTGCTGGGCGGTCTTGGACTGGCCGAGCATGGTGGAGGCGGCCAGCGTCTCGCGCCACGGGCCGGCGAGCAGCTCGGCGGCGCGCAGGATGATCGCCGCGCGGTCGTCGAAGGACATCGCGCGCCAGGCCGGGGCGGCGGCCAGGGCCGCGTCGATCGCGTCCTGGGCGTCCTGCTGGGTGGCGCCGGCGAAGGTGCCGATGACGGCCTTGTGGTTGTGCGGCTGCACGACGTCGACGCGCTCGCCGCCGCCCATGCGCTTCACGCCGCCGATGGTCATCGGCAGCTCGCGCGGGTTGTCGGCCAGCTCCTTGAGCTTGGCCTCCAGACGGGCGCGCTCGGGGGAACCGGGGGCGTAGCCGTGCACCGGCTCGTTGACCGGAGCGGGGACCTGGGTGACAGCGTCCATGGGTCGCTTGACTCCTTCTTGAGGGGTGTGGGCTCAGCCCTTGGTGAGGATGGAGCGGACGAAGAAGAGCAGGTTGGCCGGCTTCTCCGCGAGGCGGCGCATGAAGTAGCCGTACCAGTCGGTGCCGTAGGCGGTGTAGACGCGCATCCGGTGGCCTTCGGCGGCGAGCCGGTTCTGCTCCTCGCTGCGGATGCCGAACAGCATCTGGAACTCGTACTCGTCCAGCTTGCGCCCGGCGCGGCGGGCGAGCTCCTGGCCGACGGCGATCAGGCGCGGGTCGTGGGACCCGATCATCGGGTAGCCCTCGCCCTCCATCAGGATCTTCATGATCCGGACGTACGCCTTGTCGATCTCCGGCTTGTCCTGGATGGCGACCTCGGCGGGCTCCTTGTAGGCGCCCTTCACGATGCGCACGCGCGAGCCGTTGGCGGCGAGGCGGCGGGCGTCCTCCTCCGTGCGGAAGAGGTAGGCCTGGATGACGCAGCCGGTCTGCGGGAAGTCCTTCCGCAGCTCCTCGTGGATCGCGAACATCGAGTCGAGGGTCGTGTGGTCCTCGGCGTCCAGGGTGACCGTGGTGCCGATCTCGGCGGCGGCCGCGACGACCGGGCGGACGTTCGCGAGGGCCAGCTCGTGACCGCTGCCGGGGCCCTCGGGGTCCAGCGACTGGCCGAACATGGACAGCTTGACGGACATCTCGGCGCGGGCGCCCAGGCCCAGCTCCTTGAGGCGGCCGATCAGCTCCAGGTAGGCGTCACGGGCGGCGTAGGACTGCTCGACGGTGGTGATGTCCTCACCGACCACGTCGAGGGTGACCTCCAGGCCGCGGGCCGCCAGGTCCTGCACGATCGGGACGACGTCGTTCACCGTCTCGCCGGCGATGAAGCGAGCCACGACCTGCTTGGTCCCGGGGGCGGCCGACACGAAACGGCGCATCTTGTCGCTGCGCGACGCGGCGAGGATCACGGGACCCAGCACGGGGCACCTCCAGAGGGCAGGGTGACGAAAGGTGCCGTACCCGATCTTTCGTAAGGATTCGGGAACAGCACGAAGAACCACCGTGAAACCTAAGGACCGCTCCGATCGTCCGCCATCTACAGCTGTCACGCATCCGTGGCCACACCCTCAGACATCTGTCTGAAGGAAGGGGCCGACGGTGCGAGAATGGCGCCGTGAAGGGCGACTACCAGGACCTTGTGGACGAGATCTCGGCGCTGCTCGGCGCCCCCGCGACCCTGGAGAACCGGGATTTCGGGCTGATCGCCTTCGGCGCCCACGACAGCGACGACGACGAGGCGATGGACCCGGTCCGCACCCGGTCGATCCTCACCCGCAAGTCCACCCCCGCCGTGCGGGCCTGGTTCGAGGGCTTCGGCATCACCCGGGCGACCGGCCCGGTGCGGATCCCGGCCGCCCCCGACGCGGGCGTCTTCCGGGACCGGATCTGCCTGCCGGTACGCCATCGGGGTGTCGTCCTCGGCTACGTCTGGCTGCTCGACGCCGAGCCCGGCCCCTCGCACGCCCAGCTCACCGCCGCCATGGAGGTCGCCGCCCGGATCGGCGAGCTGCTCGCCGACGAGGAGCGGGCCGGGGCGGACCTCTCCCGTGAGCTGCGCGCCGCCCTGTCGGCCGAGCGCGGCTGGCAGTACGA
Organism: Streptomyces showdoensis; assembly: GCF_039535475.1. NCBI lineage: Bacteria > Bacillati > Actinomycetota > Actinomycetes > Kitasatosporales > Streptomycetaceae > Streptomyces > Streptomyces showdoensis. The sequence goes on from NZ_BAAAXG010000028.1 coordinate 663,641, forward strand.
CATGGCGCTCGCCGCCCTGCGCACGGCCCTCGGCCCGGACGCGGACGGCCTGCACGCCCTGGTCTGCCTCGCGCCCTGGCCCGCGGAGGACTCCCCGTCCCCGCGCACGGTCCCCGGCGCGGCCGCCCTGTGCACGGTGCCGTGGCAGCCGGCCGGGCCGGGACCGGGTGCGGCCCCCGCCTCCGCCGTCGGTCCGTACGCCGCCGGCCCCGGCCCGGCCCGCGCGCTCGCCGTGCTCGTACGGCTCCGCTCGGGCGACAACCTCTCCCCCGCGGCCACGGCGGCCGGACGGCTGCGCACCACGGCGGAGGCGGCCGGCGGCTCGTCCGTCGCCGGCGTCGCCTCCCCGCGGCGCGGGCTCGCGGACCTGGACGTCGCCTGGCGCGAGGCCGCCTCGGCCGCCCGGGCGGCGACCGCCCAGCCCCGCCTCGGCCCGCTCGCGGAGTGGTCCGCCATCGGCCCGTACCGGCTGCTCACCGCGCTGCCGCCGGCCGAGCCCGACCCGGCGGTGCGCGCCCTGCTCGCCCCGGCCCACGCCGAACTGGCCCGCACCGCCGAGGTGTTCCTCGACCACGCGGGCCAGGCGGGCCGCACGGCCACCGCCCTCGGCATCCACCGCCAGACCCTCTACTACCGCCTCTCCCGCGTCGAACAGCTCACCGGCCTCGACCTGGACACGGGCGAGGACCGGCTGTTGCTGCACATGGCGATCAAGGCGTGGAAGCTGTAGCGGGCGCGGCACCGGCGCCGCGGACGGATCGTCAGTCCCGCTCCCCCATCAGCACCTTCAGCCCCGCCGTGAGGTCGTCGGCGCTCGGGGCGGTCTCCGGGTCGACGACCCACTGGATCATCACGCCGGTCGCGAGGGCCTGGAGGAGGAGGCCGGCGACGCGCGCCTTCTCGGGGTCGGCCTCCGGGTCGATGCCGAGCATGCCCTCGGCCATGCCGAGCCGGCCCTCCCGCTGCGGCTCCTTGATCGCCTCGCGGAGCTTCTCGTCGTCGTCGAGGCGGGTGACGACCTCGGTCTGGAGCTTCCACACCGGGCGGCTGCCCTCGGCGGCCCCGACCAGCGGCTCCCAGACGGCGCGGAAGCGCTCGTACGGATCGGCCGGGAGCTTCGCGGCGCCCTCGGCGTCGGCCCCGCCGACCCGCTCGCCCCACTCCTCGGTGAGGGCGAGGAAGGCCTGCTGGAGCAGGGCGTCCTTGGAGCCGTAGTGGTAGCCGATGGAGGCGAGGTTGGTGCCCGAGGCCGCCACGACGTCACGGGCGGTGGTGCGGGCGTAGCCCTTCTCCAGCAGGCAGCGCTTGGCGCCTTCGAGCAGGTCTTCCTTGTGTCCCATGGACAGCACTGTACCCGGCCGATAGACGTCCGTGTAAGACGAACGTCTATGAGCCGGGTACGGAGTGTGCGCCCCAGGGTCCCCGGGGTCAGATCAGGTTGACCGAGCGGGCCGAGGCGGCGCCGATCTCCTCCGAGATCTCGGCGATCACGGCCGCCGGGACGGTGTCGTCGACGGTGAGCACGACGAGCGCCTCGCCGCCCTCCTCCGTACGGGAGACCTGCATGCCCGCGATGTTCAGACCGGCCTCGCCGAGGATCCGGCCGACCGTGCCGACGATGCCCGGGCGGTCCTCGTAGCGCAGCACCACCATGTGGTCGGCGAGCGCCAGGTCCACGTCGTAGTCACCGACCGCGACGATCTTCTGCAGGTGCTTCGGGCCCGCCAGCGTGCCGGAGACCGAGACCTCCTGGCCGTCCGAGAGGGTGCCGCGCACGGTGACCACGTTGCGGTGGTCGGGCGACTCGGAGCTGGTGGTGAGACGGACCTCGACACCGCGCTCCTGCGCGAACAGCGGGGCGTTCACGTACGACACGGTCTCGTCGACCACGTCCTCGAACACGCCCTTGAGCGCCGAGAGTTCGAGCACCTTCACGTCGTGCTGGGTGATCTCGCCGTACACCTCGACGTCGAGGCGCACCGCGACCTCGCCGGCCAGCGCGGTGAAGATCCGGCCGAGCTTCTCGGCCAGCGGCAGACCCGGCTTCACGTCCTCGGCGATGACGCCGCCCTGGACGTTGACCGCGTCCGGGACCAGCTCGCCCGCGAGCGCCAGGCGCACCGAACGGGCCACCGCGATGCCGGCCTTCTCCTGGGCCTCGTCGGTGGAGGCGCCCAGGTGCGGGGTGCAGACGACCTCGTCGAGCTCGAAGAGCGGCGAGTCGGTGCAGGGCTCCTTCGCGTACACGTCGAGGCCCGCGCCGGCGACCCGGCCCTCCTTGAGCGCCGAGTACAGCGCCGCCTCGTCCACGATCCCGCCGCGCGCGGCGTTGACGATCCGGACCGAGGGCTTGACCTTGTGCAGCGCCTCGTCACCGATGAGACCGATGGTCTCCGGGGTCTTGGGCAGGTGGACGGTGATGAAGTCGGCGACCTCCAGGAGCTCGTCCAGGGCCAGCAGCTTCACCCCCATCTGGGCGGCGCGGGCCGGCTGCACGTAGGGGTCGTACGCGACGATCTTCATGCCGAACGCGGACATGCGCTGGGCGACCAGGACGCCGATGCGGCCGAGGCCGACGACGCCGAGGGTCTTCTCGCTGAGCTCGACGCCCGTGTACTTCGAGCGCTTCCACTCGCCGTTCTTCAGCGCGGTGTTGGCCTGCGGGATGTTGCGCGCGGTGGCGACCAGGAGGCCGCAGGCGAGCTCGGCGGCCGTGACGATGTTGGAGGTCGGGGCGTTCACGACCATCACGCCGGCCTTGGTGGCGGCGGAGACGTCCACGTTGTCCAGGCCCACGCCGGCGCGGGCGACGACCCGGAGCTTCTTCGCGGCGGCGATGGCCTCCGCGTCGACCTTGGTCGCGGAACGGACGAGGATGGCGTCGACGTCGGCGATCGCGGGGATCAGCTCGGCGCGGTCCGCGCCGTTGCAGTGCCGGATCTCGAAGTCCGGGCCCAGTGCGTCGACGGTGGCGGGCGACAGCTCTTCAGCGATGAGTACGACAGGTTTCGAGCTCACGTGAGTCCTCACAGATCCAGTGCGGACGGCCGTCCCGACGGCCGCAGGCGTGGAGGGGGCTTGCCGCGTGAAAGCGCACGACGCTGTGGGCCTGACGCGTATGTTGTTGAGCAGTGTAGTGGTGCGTCGGCGCAGCTCGTACGCCTCGTTGGAAGGATCACCCGTCCGTGGTTGGACGGGGTGTCCAACGATGTGGCACGGGGCCGGACACCCTGTCCGGCCCCGCACCGAGGGGCTTACGCCTCCTCGTCGTTCACCCAGCTCATGAGCTTCCGCAGCTCCTTGCCGGTGGTCTCCAGGAGGTGCTGCTCGTCCTGGGTCTTGTACTCGTTGTACTTCTTCAGACCGCCGTGGTACTCGTCCATCCAGTTCTTGGCGAAGGTGCCGTCCTGGATGTCGGTGAGGACCTTCTTCATCTCGGCCTTGGTGGCGTCGGTGATGATCCGCGGGCCGGTGATGTAGTCGCCCCACTCGGCGGTCTCGGAGACGGACCAGCGCATCTTCTCCAGGCCGCCCTCGTACATGAGGTCGACGATCAGCTTCAGCTCGTGGAGGCACTCGAAGTAGGCGATCTCCGGCTGGTAGCCGGCCTCGACCAGGGTCTCGAAGCCCGCCTTGACGAGCGCGGAGGCGCCACCGCAGAGGACGGCCTGCTCGCCGAAGAGGTCGGTCTCGGTCTCCTCGGTGAAGGTCGTCTTGATGACGCCGGCGCGGGTGCCGCCGATGGCCTTGGCGTAGGAGAGCGCCAGCGCGAAGGCGTTGCCCGTCGCGTCCTGCTCGACCGCGGCGATCGCGGGGACGCCGCGGCCCTCCTCGTACTGACGGCGGACCAGGTGGCCCGGGCCCTTCGGGGCGACCAGGGCGACGTCCACGTTGGCCGGGGGCTTGATGAAGCCGAAGCGGACGTTGAAGCCGTGGGCGAAGAACAGCGCGTCGCCGTCCTTCAGGTTGTCCTTGATGGACTCCTCGTAGACCTGGGCCTGGATCGGGTCCGGGATCAGGATCATGATGACGTCGGCCTCGGCCGCGGCCTCGGCCGGGGTGACCACGCGCAGGCCCTGCTCCTCGGCCTTGGCCTTGGACTTGGAGCCCTCGTGCAGACCGACACGGACGTCGACACCCGAGTCACGGAGCGACAGCGCGTGGGCGTGGCCCTGGCTGCCGTACCCGATCACGGCGACCTTGCGGCCCTGGATGATGGACAGGTCGGCGTCGGCGTCGTAGAACAGCTCGGCCACTGGGTATCTCCTTGAGGTGCTGGTGTTGCGTCCCACCGTACGGCGGGGTGCGGGAGGAAGGATTTCGGGTCTCGCCAGGCGGACCGCCGGATGGACCGGCGGTCAGCGCCCGTTGACGGTCGGGAGTGTCACGCGCTGCGGTCGAGGGCCCGCAGGGACCGGTCCGTGATGGACCGGGCGCCACGCCCTATGGCGATGGTGCCGGACTGCACGAGCTCCTTGATGCCGAACTGCTCCAGCATCTTGAGCATCGCTTCGAGCTTGTCACTCGAACCGGTGGCCTCGATGGTGACCGCCTCGGGCGAGACGTCCACGGTCTTCGCGCGGAACAGCTGGACGATCTCGACGATCTGGGAGCGGGTCTCGTTGTCGGCGCGGACCTTCACCAGGACGAGCTCGCGCTGGATCGCGGCGCTGGGCTCGAGTTCGACGATCTTCAGGACGTTGACCAGCTTGTTGAGCTGCTTGGTCACCTGCTCCAGCGGCAGGTCCTCGACATTGACCACGATGGTGATGCGGGAGATGTCGGGGTGCTCGGTGACGCCGACGGCGAGCGAGTCGATGTTGAAGCCGCGGCGGGAGAACAGGGCGGCGATCCGGGCGAGGATGCCGGGCGTGTTCTCGACCAGGACGGAGAGCGTGTGCTTGGTGGACATGGTGTGGGTCTCTTCCCTTGGCTCTTCAGCTCTTCGCTCGTCAGTCGTCTTCGCCGTCGCCGAAGTCGGGGCGGACGCCCCGCGCGGCCATGACCTCGTCGTTGGAGGTGCCGGCGGCGACCATCGGCCAGACCTGGGCGTCCTCGTGGACGATGAAGTCGATCACGACCGGGCGGTCGTTGATGGCGTTGGCCTGCTCGATGACCTTGTCCAGGTCGGCAGGGTCCTCGCAGCGCAGCGCGACACAGCCCATGGCCTCGGAGAGCTTCACGAAGTCCGGGATGCGGGTGCCCCGCGCCTGCGGGTTGACGTCGTCCGGGCCGGAGTGCAGCACGGTGTTGGAGTAGCGCTGGTTGTAGAACAGCGTCTGCCACTGGCGGACCATGCCCAGGGCGCCGTTGTTGATGATGGCGACCTTGATCGGGATGTTGTTCAGCGCGCAGGTGACCAGTTCCTGGTTGGTCATCTGGAAGCAGCCGTCGCCGTCGATCGCCCAGACCGGACGGTCCGGCCGGCCCGCCTTGGCGCCCATCGCGGCCGGGACCGCGTAGCCCATCGTGCCGGCGCCGCCGGAGTTGAGCCAGGTGGCCGGCTTCTCGTAGTTGATGAAGTGCGCGGCCCACATCTGGTGCTGGCCGACGCCGGCCGCGTAGATGGTGTCGGCGGGGGCGAGCTCGCCGATGCGCTGGATGACCTGCTGCGGCGACAGGCTGCCGTCCTCCGGCAGGTCGTAGCCGAGCGGGTAGGTCTCGCGCCAGCGGTTGAGGTCGCTCCACCAGGCGGTGTAGTCGCCCTTGTGGCCCTCGCTGTGCTCGGCCTGGACGGCCTGGACCAGGTCGGCGATGACCTCGCGGGCGTCACCGACGATCGGGACGTCGGCGGCGCGGTTCTTGCCGATCTCCGCCGGGTCGATGTCGGCGTGGACGATCTTGGCGAAGGGGGCGAAGCTGTCCAGCTTGCCGGTGACGCGGTCGTCGAAGCGGGCGCCGAGGGCGACGATCAGGTCGGCCTTCTGCAGCGCGGTGACGGCGGTGACCGCACCGTGCATGCCCGGCATTCCCACGTGCAGCGGGTGGCTGTCGGGGAACGCGCCCAGGGCCATCAGGGTGGTGGTGACCGGGGCGCCGGTGAGCTCCGCGAGGACCTTCAGCTCGGCGGTGGCGCCGGCCTTCAGGACGCCGCCGCCGACGTACAGGACGGGGCGCTTGGCGCTGGTGATCAGCTTGGCGGCCTCGCGGATCTGCTTGGCGTGCGGCTTGGTCACCGGGCGGTAGCCGGGCAGGTCCGTGGTGGGCGGCCAGCTGAAGGTGGTCTTCGCCTGGAGGGCGTCCTTGGCGATGTCGACCAGGACCGGGCCCGGGCGGCCGGTGGAGGCGATGTGGAAGGCCTCGGCGATCGTCCGCGGGATGTCCTCGGCCTTGGTGACCAGGAAGTTGTGCTTGGTGATCGGCATCGTGATGCCGCAGATGTCCGCCTCCTGGAAGGCGTCCGTGCCGATCGCCTTGGAGGCGACCTGGCCGGTGATCGCGACCAGCGGGACGGAGTCCATGTGCGCGTCGGCGATCGGCGTGACCAGGTTGGTGGCACCGGGGCCCGAGGTCGCCATGCAGACGCCGACCCTGCCGGTGGCCTGCGCGTAGCCGGTGGCGGCGTGGCCCGCGCCCTGCTCGTGGCGGACCAGGACGTGACGCACTCGCTTCGAGTCCATCATCGGGTCGTACGCCGGCAGGATCGCCCCGCCCGGAATGCCGAAGACGGTGTCGGCGCCCACTTCCTCGAGCGAACGGATGAGGGACTGCGCACCCGTGACGTGCTCGACGGTGGTGGCGGGCTGCGCGCCGTTACGGGGCCGCGGCTGCGGATGGTGCCCGGTGGCCTGCTCGGTCATCAGCATTCTCTTCTCGAAGCAGAGGGTTTGTGCGAGGGGGTGTGCGAGGCGTTTTGCGAGGGTTCGGTACGACTTCGGGGTGATCCGGTGCAACAAAAAACCCCTCGTGCCGGGAGGCAAGCGAGGGGAGCGCGTCGGGTGCGTTACAGGCGGGCCTTCTCTGGCCCTGCCTCAGCCGACGCGCTTTCCAAGTACGAGAATTCGGGTGCGCATGGCACTGACCCTCCCCCCGCGGCGCGGTCACTGTCAAGTGGGTGGGACGGGCGTCTCATTATTTGAGCGGATCGAGGGACGGTTTCCGGCGCTCACGCGGACGGGTCCGGGCAGCGGGTACTCGTCCCGCACCAGCGCCCGGCGCAGCCGGTACTCGTCCAACGGGCCGGCGAAGGCCATGCCCTGACCATGGGTGCAGCCCATGGAACGCAGGGCGAGCACCTGCTCGGGCACGTCCACCCCGTCGGCCACGGACTGCATGCCGAGGTCGCCGGCGATGCGCAGCAGACCGCTGGTGATCTTGCGCAGTCTGGCCGATTCCACGACGCCCTCGACCAGACCCCGGTCCAGCTTCAGTATGTCGACGGGGAGCCGCCGCAGGGCGCTGATGGCGGCGTGTCCGCTGCCGAATCCGTCCAGGGCGATCTTCACGCCGAGCCGCCGCAGGGCGGCCAGCCGCTGCTCCAGCTCGTCGAAGTTGACCCGGGGGTCGCGGGGGTCGCTCTCCGCCAGCTCGATGACGAGGGAGCCGGAGGGCAGGCCGTGCCGGGTCAGCAGGGACTCGATGGAACCCGGCGGCAGGGAGCGGTCGAGCAGCCGGCGCGCGGAGAGCCGGATGGTGACCGGGGTGCGATGCCCGATGCCGGCCCGCTCGGCGGCCTGCTCGACCGCCTCTTCGAGCAGCCAGCGGCCCAGCTCGGCGATGCGCTCGCTGTCGTCGGTGACCCGCAGGAACTCGGCCGGGGTGAAGAGGATGCCCTGGGCGGAGCGCCAGCGGGCCTGGGCGGCCACGGCGCTGATCCGGCCGGTGCTCAGGTCCACGACCGGCTGGTGCAGCAGCGCGAACTCGCCGTCGTGGAGCGCGGTGCGCAGCCGGGCGGCGAGCTCGGTGCGGCGGACGATCTCGGCCTGCATCTGCGGGGCGTAGAGCTCGACGCGGTCCTTGCCGGCGGCCTTGGCCCGGTACATGGCGAGGTCGGCGTTGCGCAGCAGGTCCCCGGCGCTGATGCCGGGCTCGGCGAAGGCGACGCCGATGGAGGCGGCGACCCGCACCTCGTTGGCGGCGTCGATGCGGTACGGCTGGGAGAGGGTCACGCGCAGCCGGTCGGCGATCTCGTACACCTGGCACTCGCGGGCGGCCCGGTCCCGGTTGCCGTCGCCGAGGATGAGCGCGGCGAACTCGTCGCCGCCGAGCCGCGCGGCGGTGTCCCCGGCCCGTACGGAGTCCTGGAGGCGGCGGGCGGCCTGGACCAGCAGCTCGTCGCCCGCCTGGTGGCCCAGGCGGTCGTTGACGCCCTTGAAGCCGTCGAGGTCGATGAAGAGCACGGCGGTGCCGGGGTCGGAGGAGCGGCGGCCGCCGAGGGCGCCCCGGACCCGCTCGGTGAACAGCGCCCGGTTGGGCAGGTCGGTGAGCGGGTCGTGCTCGGCGTTGTGCCGGAGCTGGGCCTGGAGGCGGACGCGCTCGGTGACGTCCCGGCTGTTGAAGATCAGGCCGCCCTGGTGGCGGTTGACGGTGGACTCGACGTTGAGCCACTCGCCGCGGCCGGAGCGGAAGCGGCACTCGATCCGGGTGGTGGGCTCCTCGGAAGGGGCCGCGGCGAGGAAGCGGCGCACTTCGTGGACGACGCCGCCGAGGTCCTCGGGGTGGATGATCGAGGCCAGCTCGGAGCCGATCAGGTCCTCCGCCTCGCGCCCGTACACCCCGGAGGCGGCGGGGCTGACGTAGCGGAGTATCCCGGTGGGCGCGGCGATCATGATGACGTCGCTGGAGCCCTGCACGAGGGACCTGAAGTGGTTCTCCTTCTGGGCCAGTTCGTGGGTGAGGGCGATGTTGTCCAGCAGCATGATGCCCTGCCGGAGGACCAGGGCGAGCACGACCGTGCAGCCGGTGAGGACGACCACGCGGTCCACTCTGCGTCCCTCGACGACGTTGTACAGGATGCCGAGCGTGCAGACCGCCGCCGCGAGGTACGGGGTGAGGGCGGCGAGCGACCCGGCGAGGGGCCGGCTGTGCGGGTGCCGGGCGCGGGCGGCGGCCGGGTCCACGGTGCGGCGGGCGCCCCAGGGCGCGTAGGCGAGCAGCAGCGAGCCGGCGAACCAGCCGGCGTCGAGCAGCTGGCCGGAGCTGTAGTGCTCGCGCAGCAGCGGCGAGGTGAACAGGGCGTCGCACAGCACGGTGAGCGCGAGGGCGGCGATGGCGGTGTTGATCGCCGAGCGGTTGATGTGGGAGCGGCGGAAGTGCAGGGCGAGCACCATGCTGACGAGCACGATGTCGAGCAGCGGGTAGGCGAGGGAGAGCGCGGAGCGGGCCACGCTCTCGCCCTCGGCGACCTCGACGCGCGCGGTGTGCGCGAGGGCGAGGCTCCACGAGAGGGTGAGCAGGGAGCCGCCGATGAGCCAGGCGTCGAGCGCGAGGCAGACCCAGCCGGCCCGGGTCACCGGTTTCTTGGCGAGGACCAGCAGGCCGACGATGGCGGGCGGGGCGAAGAGCAGGAAGCAGAGGTCGGCCAGCGAGGGGGTGGGCACCTCGCGGGCGAGCACGACCTCGTACCAGCCCCAGACGGCGTTGCCGGCCGAGGCCATGAAGGAGGAGAAGGCGAAGAGCAGCCAGGCGGGGCGGAAGCTGCCGCGGTGGCCGCGGGCGTAGAGGAAGCAGGAGACGGCGGCGGCGAGCGCCGCGGCGCTCAGTCCGAAGTCGCCCATGACGAGGGCGAGCTCCTCGGAGCCCCAGCCGAGGGCGGCGCCGGTCGCGTACCCCCCGCAGACCAGGCCGAGGCCGATCTGGGTGAGCACTCCCCCGACCCCGGGCCCCTGGCGCCCCGGTCCGGGGGCGGGGCGGCCGAGCCCGGCGGAGTGGACCCCGGCCCCCTCGCTCACGGGCCGGTTCCGGACGAGCGCTCCGGGGGTGCTCACCGCGCCCTCCGGGTCCTCGCCGGGGTGTCCCTGCGCACCGGGCCCGCAGAGGCTCTCGGTCTCCCCGTCGGCACGGGGCACGGCGTGGCCGCAGAAGGCCGCGGAGTCCTCCGGGCGGGCGGCGCAGGAGACCCGGCCGGACCCTTCGCCGAGGCCGGACCCTTCGCCGAGGCCGGGGCCCCCGTCGGGACCGGCGCCGGGCGGCGGGGCCGGCTCGTCCCCCGCGCGGGAGGCGCGGGGGACGGGGACGGCGGGCGCGCGGGCGCCGGGCGGGGCGGGGGCGTCCCCGCCGGGACCGCTCCTGCCGGGACCTGCCATGGCGGAACCTGCCGCGCCGGGACCTGCCGTGGCGGACCGCTCGGGGCCCGGACGGTACGACTGGCCCGGCTGCTCCGGCAGGGCTGCCGCGGGGCGCGGGAGGGGAGTCGAAGGCCCCGCCGCGTCGGATCGTCGCTCGCTCGGCCGTGCTCCACCCGTCACCCCCCTCGGAATCTGATGACCCGTCACTTCGCTCCCCAGCGTCTGCCCGTTCTCGACGCAGTCCCCCGCTCCGGGACGATACACCAGGATCGTCACTCAGGGACAGGGTCGCAGTACTCTCCGTGACGGGTGGGGGGCTCGTGTGCGGCGCGCTCCGGGGGCGCGCGGATCGGGCGGCCGGATCAGGTGGTGAGGACGAGGTTCGCCGGCTCCTCCCCGGCCGCGAACCGGGTCAGCTGCGCGGCCAGCAGGCGCTTGGCGCGCGGCATGAACGCCGAGGTGGAGCCGCCGACATGGGGGCTGACCAGGACGCCGGGGGCGTGCCACAGCGGGTGGCCGGCGGGCAGCGGCTCCGGGTCGGTGACGTCGAGCGCGGCGGTGATCCGGCCGCTCTCCGCCTCCTTCAGGAGCGCCGCCGTGTCCACCACCGGACCGCGGGCCACGTTGACCAGCAGGGCGCCGTCCTTCATCCGGGCGAGGAAGCCTGCGTCGGCCAGGTGCCGGGTCTGCGGGGTGAGCGGCGTGGAGAGCACGACCACATCGGCCTCGGGCAGCAGTGCGGGCAGGTCGGTGAGCGGGTGCACGGGACCGCGCTCGGTGGCACGCGCGGAGCGCGCGACGCGCACGACCCGCGCGCACTCGAAGGGGGCGAGCCGGTCCTCGATGGCCGCGCCGATCGATCCGTACCCGACGATCAGCACCGACTTGTCGGCGAGCGCCGGGTAGAAGCCGGCCCGCCACTCCTCCGCGTCCTGGCCGCGCACGAAGCCGGGGATGCCGCGCAGCGAGGCGAGGATCAGCGCGAGGGTCAGCTCGGCGGTGCTGGCCTCGTGGACGCCCTTGGCGTTGCACAGCCGGACGCCGGGCGGCAGTTCGCCGAGGCCGGGCGTCACGTGGTCGATGCCGGCCGAGAGCGTCTGCACCACGCGGACCGCGCGCATCCCGGCGAGCGGGCGCACCGCGATCTCCTCGCCCTTCATGTACGGCACGACGTAGAAGGCGCAGCGCGCGGGATCGGCCGGGAATTCCGGCCCGCCGTCCCAGAAACGGTAGTTCAGGCCCGACGCGCCCGGCGCGGGAAGTCCCTCGATCTCGTCCGCGGGAATCGGAAGCCACACGTCAGCGGCGGTGTCATCGAACGTCATGACCGGGAGGCTATGCGAAGAATCCCGCGCGCGATTGGTTACTTTGGGGGGCGGCACAGGGAGGGGTACCGGCAGGTGGAGCGCAGGACGATCGGGGGCGGCGGCGCTCGGTGTGGGTGCGGTGGGCCTCGGATGCATGCCGATGAGCTGGGCGTACAGCGGTTCGCAGCGGCGGGGCGACCGCTCGCTGCGGACGGTGCACGCGGCGCTGGACGCCGGGACCAGCCTGCTCGACACCGCCGACATGTACGGCCCCTTCACCAACGAGCTGCTGCTGGGGCGGGTGTTGAAGGAGCGCCGGGCGGACGTCTTCGTGTCGACGAAGTGCGGACTGCTCGTCGGCGGCGACCAGCACGTCGTGGCCAACGGGCGCCCCGGGTACGTGCGCAGGGCCTGCGACGCCTCGCTGCGGCGGCTCCAGACCGACGTCATCGACCTCTACCAGCTGCACCGGGCCGACCCGGAGGTCCCGGTGGAGGAGACCTGGGGCGCGATGGCCGAGCTGGTGCGGGCCGGCAAGGTGCGGGCGCTCGGGCTGTGCGCGGTGGGCGCCCGGGCGACCCGCCGGGGCCGCACGGGCGGCGGCTATGAGGGAACGATCCGGCAGCTGGAGCGGGTCCAGCAGGTCTTCCCGGTGGCGACGGTCGAGGCCGAGCTGTCGGTCTGGTCGCCGGAGGCCCTGGAGCGGCTGCTGCCCTGGTGCGAGGCCCGGGGCGTGGGCTTCCTCGCCGCGATGCCGCTGGGCAGCGGGTACCTGACCGGGACGCTCACGCCGGGCGGCGGCTTCGAGGAGGACGACCTGCGGGCCCGGCACCCGCGCTTCACGGCCGAGATGATGGCGGCCAACCAGCCGCTGATCGCGGGGCTGCGGCGGGTGGCGGCCCGGCACGGCGACGGGGTCACCCCGGCGCAGGTGGCGCTGGCCTGGGTGCTCGGGCGCGGGCGGCACGTGGTGCCGATCCCGGGCGCGAAGCGGGAGCGCTGGGCCGTGGAGAACGCGCGGGCGGCCGGTCTCACGCTCGACGCGGCGGACCTGGCGGAGATCGCCGCGCTGCCGGCGGCCCGCGGCTCCTGGGACTGACGCACCGGACCGCCCGGCGCGGAACCGGGAACTCCGGCGGGCCCCGAGGTGTATTCAGGAGGGGGGACCACCGCCGGGAAGGGACCGGGACCATGGGCCGAGGCCGATTCGTCGTGGGAGGCGCGGCCGGTGCCGTCGCCGTGCTGCTGCTGACCGCCGGGTGCTCCTCCCCGCCGGACGGGGACGAGGGCCGCTCCTCGCCCACGGCCGGCGCGTCCGCCACCGCCTCCGCGAAGCCGACGGCGTCCTCGGCGCCCCCGGGCGTGCGCGTCGCCGGCGTGCTCGCCCAGGACCTGCGCTCCCCGTGGGGGCTCGCCGAGCTGCCCGGCGGGGACCTGCTCGTCTCCTCGCGCGACGAGCGGACCGTCACCCGGATCGACGCCGGGACCGGTCGGAAGACCCCGCTCGGCGAGGTGCCCGGGGTGGTGCCGGGCGGCGAGGGCGGGCTGCTCGGGCTGGCCGTGCGGGACGGCTGGGTGTACGCGTACCTGACCTCGGCGACGGACAACCGGATCGTCCGCATGCGCTACGGGGGCGGGGCGGGCGACCGGCTCGGCGCCCCCGAGCCCGTGCTCACCGGCATCCCGAAGGGCGTGATCCACAACGGCGGCCGGATCGCCTTCGGCCCGGACGGGATGCTGTACGCCGGGACCGGCGAGACCGGCCGGACCGGGCTCGCCCAGGACCGGGGCTCGCTCGGCGGGAAGATCCTGCGCATGACCCCGGAGGGCCGCCCCGCCCCCGGGAACCCCTTCCCGGGCTCCGTGGTCTACTCGTACGGGCACCGGAACGTCCAGGGACTGACCTGGGACCCGGCCGGGCGGCTGTGGGCCGCCGAGTTCGGGCAGGACACCTGGGACGAGCTGAACCTCGTCCGGCCCGGGCGGAACTACGGCTGGCCGGTCGTCGAGGGACGGGCGGGCCGGGCCGGGTTCACGGACCCGGTGGCCCAGTGGGCGCCGGCCGAGGCCTCGCCGAGCGGGATCGCGTACGCCCGGGGGGCGGTCTGGATGGCCGGCCTGCGGGGCGAGAGACTGTGGCGCGTGCCGCTCTCCGGAGCGGAACGTTCCGGAGAGCCCCAGGCGTTCCTGACAGGTGGGTACGGGCGGCTGCGCACGGTCCTGGCGACCGCGGGCGGCTCCCGGCTCTGGCTCGTGACCAGTGAGACCGACACCCGGGGCACCCCCGGGCCCGGTGACGACAAGATCCTCCGGCTGGAGGTCGGGTAGGAGGGCGAGGCGGATGTTCAACCTGATGGAAGAGCTGTTCGCGCCGGGCCGCAAGCACACCGACGACGAGCGGCAGCGGCTCGCCCTGACCCGGGAGGACATGGGCGACGGCGACCCGCACAAGGGCCCGATAGACCTCACCTCGGGCAAGGTCGTGATACGCCTGCCCGGCGCCGCCGGGGAGCCCTCCCCCGCGGCGGACGACCGGGACGAGCCGGCCTCCTAGGAGGCCGGCTCCAGGAGCCGCAGCCGGTGCGCCAGGGCGGCGGCCTCGCCGCGCCCGGCGACGCCCAGCTTGGCCAGGATGTTGGAGACGTGGACGCTCGCCGTCTTCGGCGAGATGAACAGCTCCTCGGCGATCTGGCGGTTGGTGCGCCCCTCGGCGACCAGCCGCAGCACGTCCTGCTCGCGCGGGGTCAGCCCGAAGGCGTCGGCGGCCGGGTCCTCCGGCTCCGGCTCCGCGGCGGCCGCCCCCTCCGGGGCGTGCAGCGGGAGACGGGCACGGGCGGCGAGCAGCTCCACGTCCTCGCGCAGCGGGTGGGCCCCCAGGCGTACGGCGGTGGCGTGGGCCTCGCGCATCAGGGCGGCGGCCTCCTCGCGCCGGCCGCCCTCGGCGAGGAGCGCGTCGGCGAGCCGGTGCCGGGCCCGGGCCAGCTCGTGGGGGCGGTCCAGCGGCTCGAAGGCGGCGACGACCTCGGCCCAGCGCTCGGCGGTGTCCCGGGCCTCGGCGCGGGCCAGCTCGGCGGAGACCTGGAGCGCGTAGGCCTGCCACACGGGCGCCTGGGCGGCCAGGGACCGTACGGAGCGGCGCACCGCGTCCAGGGCGGCGGCCCGGCCCTCGGCGGCGGCCGGCAGCCCGTGGGCGTCGGCCTCGGCGGTGACGGCGACGAGGACCAGCGGCCAGCCGTAGCGGTGGGTGCCGGCCGGGAAGCCGGAGCCGGCCACCGCGGCGAGCTGCGCGCGGACGTCGGCGAGCCGGCCCTCGGCGGCGGCCACGGCGGCGGTCACGTGCGTCATCGGCAGCGTGTACTGCGGGATCGGGTCGCGGGTGCCGTAGCGGGCCGCGGCCTCGGCGAGGCGGGCGGCGGCCGCGGCCGGCTCGCCGCGGCCGATGGCGAGGTGGGCGAGCTGGAGGAGGGCGGTGCCGCCCGGTTTGGAACCGGCTGCCCCGGTGCGGAGCAGCAGCTCGCACTCCTCCTGGACCCGGTCCCACTCGCCGAGCGAGAGCAGCGACTCGGCGAGGTTGGCGCGGACCCAGCCGGCGCTGTCGACCAGGCCGTGCGAGCGGGCCATGGCGATGCCGGTGGCGGCGACCTCGACGGCCTCGCGGGAGCGGCCGAGCCCCTCCAGGGCGGAGGAGATGTTCACCGCGGCGCGGGAGGCCTCGTGGAAGTGGCCGAGCGCCAGGGTGCGTTCGCCGACCTCGCGCATCGCGGCGAGCCCGTTCTCGGTGTCGCCGGCGGACACCATGATGGTGCCGAGGGTGAGCCGGGCGGCGAGTTCGGTGCCCTCGGCCTTGACCAGCCGGGCGTACTCGACGGCCCGTTCGGCGGCGGCGAGGGCGTCGGCGCCGGGCTTGCGGAGCATGCCCCAGCTCGCGGCGAAGGCGAGCACCACGGCGTGCACGGCGGAGGGCGGCAGGCCGCGGACCAGGTCCTGGGCGCGGGCGATCTCGTCCCAGCCGTCGCCGCGGGCGAGGTTGGACTGGAGCCGGGCCCGCTCGACCCAGAACCAGGCGGAGCGCAGCGGGTCCTCGTCCTCGGCGGCGTCCAGCAGCCGGTGGGCCATCTTGCCTATCTTCAGGGCGCGTTCGCGTTCGCCGCAGAGCCGGGCGGCGACGGTGGCCTCGGCGAGCAGGTCGAGATAGCTCAGCGGGGTGTCGGGGTCGCAGCCACAGGACGGGTAGGCCTCGGCGTAGTCCATGGGGCGCAGGCCGCGGCGGACCTCGGCGGGGGCGTCGTCCCACAGCTCCATGGCGCGTTCGAGGAGCCGCAGTTGCTCGGCGTAGGCGTAGCGCTTGCGGGTCTCGACGGAGGCGCGCAGCACGGCCGGCAGGGCGCGGGCGGCGTCGTGGGCGTGGTACCAGTAGGTCGCGAGCCGGTTGGCCCGGGCGTCGGCGCGGACCAGGCCGGGCTCGTCCTCCAGGGCTTCGGCGTAGCGGCGGTTGAGCCGGGAGCGCTCGCCGGGCAGCAGGTCGTCGCTGACCGCCTCGCGGACCAGGGAGTGCCGGAAGCGGTAGCCGTCGCCGTCGGGCGCGGCGAGCAGGATGTTGGCGCCGACGGCGGCCCGCAGGGCCTCGATGAGCTCGTCCTCGGCGAGCCGGGCGACGGCGGCGAGCAGGTCGAACTCGACGGTGGAGCCGCCCTCGGCGACGATCCGGACGACGCGCTGGGCGTCGTCCGGGAGGGCCTCGACGCGGACCAGGAGGAGGTCGCGGAGGGACTCGCTGAGGGAGCCGAGGGCGGTGCCGCAGCCGTGGGAGGCGATGAGCTCCTCGACGAAGAAGGCGTTGCCGTCGGAGCGTTCGAAGACCTCGTCGAGGAGGGCGGGGCTGGGCTCCTCGGCGAGGATGCCGGTGAGCTGGCGGTGCACCTCGGTGCGGGTGAACCGGGAGAGTTCGATGCGCCGGACCGAGCGCAGCCGGTCCAGTTCGGCGAGCAGGGGGCGCAGCGGGTGGCGGCGGTGGATGTCGTCGGCGCGGTAGGTGGCGACGACCACGATGCGGCCGCGGTGCAGGGTGCGGAAGAGGTAGGCGAGCAGGTGCCGGGTGGAGGCGTCGGCCCAGTGCAGGTCCTCCAGGACGAGGACGACGGTGCGGTCGGCGGCGATGCGCTCCAGGAGCCGTACGGTCAGCTCGAAGAGGCGGGCGGTGGCGTCCTCGGCGGCCGGCTCGTGGTGGGCGAGGTCGCCGAACTCGGGGAGGAGCCGGGCGAGTTCGCCCTCCTGCCCGTCGGCGGCGGCGGCGAGTTCCTCGGGGAGCAGCCGGTGCAGCGCGCGCAGGGCGGTGGAGAAGGGGGCGAAGGGCAGTCCGTCGGCGCCGATCTCGACGCAGCCGCCGAGGGCGACGACGGCGCCCTGGGTGCGGGCGAGTGCGGTGAACTCCTCGATGAGGCGGGTCTTCCCGACTCCCGCCTCACCTCCGACGAGCAGGGCCTGGGGCTCTCCCGCGGTCGCGCGGGAGAGCGCCTCGGTGAGGGCGGTGAGTTCGCCGGCCCGGCCGACGAACACGGGGCTCACTGACTTGGTCTCCACGGCGCCGAGCATCGCACAGGCGTCCGCGTTCACACCCATACGGGGGTCACGCGGCCCGGGCGAAGCGGTGCTGGTCGGCGTTCACCCGCCCCTCGGGATCCTGCTTCCTGGCCCAGCGGCGGCCCTTGGCGGTGCGGGCGGCCTCGTGGGCCAGGCGCTCGGCGGCGGCCTCGCGGAGGAGCTCGGCGTGGTGGATGCGGTGGAGTTCGTACTCGAACATGGGGTGCTCCCTGGCTTCTCGGTTTCGGTATCGCTCCTTGCGATGCCTCTACTCTCCTCGGCCAGAGGGGGCGGCCACATCGGGCGGGTGCCGCATGTTCGGCGTACGGGGGGGCCTTAGGCGGCGCCCGGGGGTCCTTAGGCGCCCCGGGGCACCGCCCAGGCTCGGATCCGGTTGGCCCTAGGCCGCCTTGGCGGCCCGCCATTCGGGGGCCAGGACGGACCAGACCTCCATGTCGGCGCGCTCGCCGCGGTAGGGGTAGCTCTGCCGCATGACCCCGTCGCGGCTCATGCCGAGGCGGCGGGCGACGGCGATGCTGGGGGCGTTCGCGGAGGAGACGTGCCACTCGACGCGGTGGATGCCGCGCTCCTCGATCGCCCAGTCGAGGATGACCCGGCAGGCGCGGGTGACCAGGCCCCGGCCGGCGTATCCGGGCTCGACCCAGCAGCCGGCCTCGGCCAGCTCGCTCTCGGTGTCGAAGATGCGGAACATGACGCCGCCGACCAGCTTGCCGTCGACGCGGATGGCGTAGAGCCGGCCGGCGTCGCGGGCGGCCTTGTCGGCGTAGCCCTGGAGGTAGGAGCGGGCCGAGTCGAGGTCGGTGACGATGTCGGGCAGGCCGACGTGGGCACCGATGAACTCCCGGCCGCGGTCCATGTGGTCGAGGAGCTCCTCGGCCTGCCACGGCTCCAGCGGGGTCAGTTCCGCACCGTCGTCACCCAGCGATATCGCGAACATCGTCCTTCTCCCCGGTCTGCTGCACGGTCACTCGTTGCGAGGGGATCTTCGCATGGCCGGCGTCGGCGTCGCGGGCGTCGGCGGCGGCCCGGCACTCCGGGGGTTCGATGCTGATCCGGGGCAGCCTGCGGTCGAGCCAGCGGGGCAGCCACCAGTTCGCGCCGCCGAGCATGTGCATGAGGGCGGGGACGAGGAGGGTGCGCAGGACGAAGGCGTCGAGGGCGACGGCGGCGGCGAGCGCGATGCCGAACATCGCGATGACGCGGTCGCCGGAGAGGACGAAAGCGAGGAAGACGGAGATCATGATGACCGCCGCGGAGTTGATCACGCGGCTGGTCTCGGCGAGGCCGACCCGGACCGCCCGGCGGTTGTCACCGGTCTCCAGCCACTCCTCGTACATCCGGCTGACCAGGAAGACCTGGTAGTCCATGGAGAGCCCGAAGAGCACCGAGACCATGATCACGGGCAGGAAGGGTTCGATCGGCCCGGCGCTGCCGAGGCCCAGGAGCTCGCTGCCCCAGCCCCACTGGAAGATCGCGACGACGATGCCGAAGGCGGAGGCGACGGCCGCGACGTTCATCGCGGCGGCCTTGAGGGGGATGCCGATCGAGCGGAAGGCGAGCAGCAGCAGGACGCAGCCGAGGGCGATGACGACGCCGACGAAGAGCGGCAGCTTGCCGACGATGATCTCGGCGAAGTCGTCGTAGGAGGCCGTGACGCCGCCGACGTGGACCTGGAGCGAGGTGCCGTCCACGGTCTTCGGCAGGACGTCCTCGCGGAGCCGGTCGACCAGCTCGCTGGTGGCCTTCGACTGGGGCGAGGAGTCGGGCACCACGGTGAGCACGGCGGTGTCGCCGGTGCTGTTGTACGTGACCGGGGAGACCGACGCGACGCCGCGGGTGTGCGCGAGGGTGGCGGGCAGCTCGTTGAGGGCCACCTTGTCGGCTCCGCCGTCGAGCGAGGCGACCAGGGTCAGCGGCCCGTTGACGCCGGGCCCGAAGCCGTCGGCGAGCAGGTCGTAGGCCTGCCGGGTGGTGGCGGTGGCCGGGTTGTTGCCCTGGTCGGAGGTGCCGAGGTGGAGGGAGAAGGTCGGCAGCGCGAGCACCAGCATGACGACGGCGGCGACCGCGCCGAGCAGCTTGGGGTGGCGCTCCACGAAGGCGGACCAGCGGGCGGCGAAGCCGGTGGGCAGCTCGGGCTGCGGGCCGTGCTCGGCCAGGTGGCGGCGCTCCCTGCGGCTGAGGGCGCGCATCCCGATGAGGGAGAGCAGCGCGGGCAGCAGGGTGACGGAGGCGGCGACCGTGAGCACGACGGTGAGGGAGGCGGCGATGGCGACGCCGTTGAGGAAGCTGAGCCGCAGGATCAGCATGCCGAGCAGGGCGATGCAGACGGTGGCGCCCGCGAAGACGACGGCGCGGCCGGTGGTGGCGACCGCGGTCCGCGCGGCCTCGGGCACGGACAGGCCGCGTTTGAGGCCCTTGCGGTGCCGGGTGACGATGAACAGCGCGTAGTCGATGCCGACGCCGAGGCCGATGAGCATGCCGAGCATGGGGGCGAAGTCGGCGACGGTCATGACGTGGCCGAGGAGCACGATGCCGGAGTAGGCGGTGCCCACGCTGACCAGGGCGGTCGCGATGGGGAGCGCGGAGGCGGCGAGCGAGCCGAAGGCGACGAAGAGGACGACGGCCGCGACGACCACGCCGACGGCCTCGGCGATGTGTCCGCCGGGGGCCTCGGTGAGGGCGACGGCGCTGCCGCCGAGGGCGACCTGCACGTCGTCGCCGGCGGCTGCTGTGGCGGTGTCGACGAGGGCCTCGGCCTGGCTCTCGGGTATGTCGTCGGCCTGCGCGTCGAAGGCGACGGTGGCGTAGGCGGTGCGCCCGTCCTCGCTGATCTGGCCCTGGGCGGGGCCGTACGGGGAGGTGACGGAGGCGATGCCGGGGAGCTCGGCGACCTTGTCGAGCATGGCGGTCATCCGCTGCTCGACGCCGGCGGCGCGGACGCTGCCGCGGTCGGTGTGCCAGACGATGGTGTCGCTGTCCCCGCCGGCGCCGCGGAAGCCCTGTTCGAGCAGGGCGGTGGCCCGGCCGGACTCGGTGCCGGGGACCTCGTAGTCGTTGGAGTACGCGTTGCCGGCGATCGCCGCTCCGGTCGCGGCCCCGCCGAGGGCGAGGAGCCAGAGGAGAACGGCGACGAGGCGGTGCTTGATGCACCACCGTGCGATGGCTGCCAACGGACGCGCTCCCTGGGTGGATCGGTACTGGCCCCACTGTTACAGCCAAACGTGATCGTTTGCCCGTTTCGTGGCGATCCTCACAGAGTGTCCGGAGCGGGTCGGGACCGAGGTCCCGACCCCTCCGGGACGAGCAGCCCGGACTAGCCGGAGACGCTGGGCCGCCCGTTCTCGATGTGGCCCATCAGGCGCCGGCGGAAGCCGTCGGGGCCGGTCACCTCGACGTCGTACCAGCCGTGGGCGTCGGCCGCGGAGTGCACGACGGTACGGGTCCGGCCGGGCTTGACCGTGACGGTGCGGGTCCAGTCGGCCAGGTCGCGCTCGTCCACGTAGCCGAGCGGCCGGACCGTGAAGGAGATCTTGGCGTCCGAGTCGTTGCGGACGGTGAGGTGCAGGTCGCGGTCGTGGTGGTCGACGCGCGAGGCGAGCTGGGCGCCGCCCGCGGCGGGCCCCTCGAACTCGCGGCGGAAGCCGTTGGGGCCGGTGACCGTGAAGCGGTAGTGGTCCCGGGTCAGGGGGACGGTCCACTCCCCGGTGCCCCGCACGTCCCGGTGCTGCGGGACCGGGAACTCGCCCGCGTACGGGTAGAGGGCGAAGTGCGCGCCGGCCCGGCCGGTGTTCCGCAGCGCCACGGTGACGACGCCGTCGCCGACCGTGGCCGAGGCGTCCGGCTGGTACGGCAGCGGTCGCGCCGGGCGGGTGCCGGGCTCCTGGACGGGCATGGACTGCACCGCCGGGGGCTGGGGGCGCCAGCGACCGGTGAAGGGCGGGACGGGCCCGGGCTGCTCGACGGGCGGCCGGCGGCGGGTGCGCGTGAAGTCGAAGGCGGAGGTGAGGTCGCCGGTGACGGCCCGGCGCCAGGGGGTGATGTTGGGCTCCCGGATCCCGGTCAGCTTCTCCAGGAAGCGGATCACGGAGGTGTGGTCGAAGGTCTCGGAGCAGACGTAGCCGCCGACCGACCAGGGGGAGACCACGAGCAGCGGGACCCGGATGCCGAGGCCGGTGGGCTGGCCCTTCCAGCGCTCGGCGTCGCCGGCCGGGTCGTCGGCGGCCGGGACGGGCGGCGGCACGTGGTCGAAGAAGCCGTCGTTCTCGTCGTAGTTGATCAGGACGACGGTGTGCCGCCAGACCTCGGGATGCGCGCCGAGGGCGTCGAGGACCTTGTAGACGAGGGAGGCGGAGGCGACCGGCGAGGAGGAGCCGGGGTGCTCGGAGTCGATGGCGGAGGGCACCAGGTAGGAGACCTCGGGAAGGGTCCCGGCGGCGACGTCGGCGCGGAAGGCGTCGGCGAGGGTGCCGGTCTCGACCCGGCGCAGACCGCGCTCGAACAGGGAGCGCTCGGCGGCGGTGAGGGTCGCGACGCCCCGCTCCAGGAGGCCGAGCAGGCGGGTCCGCTCGGCGAGGTCGTCGGTGTCGCGGACGGCGGCGTAGAAGGACTCCATGAAGGTGTGCCCGCCGGTGCCGGCGAGGGCCTTGCGGGCGATCTTCTTGAAGCTGGTGAAGAACTCGATGTTGTTGTCGGTGAAGTTCTCCCACTCGGTGTACGTCTTCCAGCTCCGCCCGGCGGCTTCGAGCCGCTCGGCGTAGGTGGACCAGCCGTAGCCGGGGTGGGTGCCCTCCGCGTAGGCGGCGTTGGTGACGGCACGGCTGCCGTCGGCCTCGTGGCCGGTCCAGCCGGACCAGAGGTGGTTGCGGTTGGGGCTGGTGGAGGTGTGGATGGAGGAGTGGTAGGCGTCGCAGACGGTGAAGGTGTCGGCGAGCTCGTAGTGCAGGGGGATGTCCCGCCGGTCGTAGTACGCCATGGTGGCCGCGGTCTTGGCCGAAACCCAACCGTCCATCCACCCGCCGTGCCAGGCCTTCCCGCCACCGCCCCAGGAGTGGTCGAGGTCGCCGATGTACTGGAGGTCCTTCTTCTGCGTCTCGGCCGCGCCCCGCACCGGGAAGGGCAGCACGGTCCGCGCCGACTGCCCGGCCGGGCCGGGCTGCTCGAACACGGAGGCGCCGGAGGGCAGTTCAATGGCATTCCGGTCGCCGAATCCGCGGACGCCGCGCAGGGTGCCGAAGTAGTGGTCGAAGGAACGGTTCTCCTGCATCAGGATCACGACGTGCCGGACCGCGTTCAGCCCCCCGGCGGGCGGCTCCGCGGCCATCGCGGCCTGCAACGACGGCGGCAGCAGCGATCCCGCGGCGGCGACGCCGAGAGCGCCGCCCCCCAGGGCGAAGAGCTTCCTGCGGGAGAGCTCCCGGTTCATCTCCGTGGACAAGACCGACCTCCAGTCGACGACCAATGGTTCTCCGTCGAGCCATTGGGGGGTTACGGCGAGGACGGTAGTGAGACCGGATGACGGAGAGAAGACCCGACGAGGACACGGCGGTGAACGTCCAACGGATCAGCCCGCGAGTCCAAGCGATTTCCGGCCACTCATGGCGGAGGGACAACCATCCGGCGGGGTCACGGGTCGTACGGGGGCAACCGATCCGTGAGGAACACATGAACGCCACGCGTACGACCGAACGACCGACGCCCCCGGACGAACAGGCTCCGGCGCAGGGCTCGGCACGCCCCGCCGGGCCCGCCGCCGGAGCGTCGGTCGGAGCGCCCGCGGGGCCGCCCCGGCTGGCCGTGGTCGACGGGCTGCGCCTGGTCGCGGCGCTCGTCGTCGCCGCGTTCCACTTCCTCGGCACGCCGATGCTCGCCACCTGGGGCGAGTCGCCCAAGGTCTTCGCGTACCTCGTGCACCGGGCGGCCATGTACGGCTGGCTCGGCGTCGAGATGTTCTTCCTCATCAGCGGCTTCGTCATCTGCATGAGCGCCTGGGGCCGCACCCCCGGCGAGTTCGCCGTCTCCCGGATCTCCCGGCTCTTCCCGGCGTACTGGTTCGTGCTGCTGCTGATCGTCGTGCGCGTGGCGGTGATCCCCCTGCGGAACGAGGACCCCGCCAGCCTGCTCCACCCCCGGGAGCTCGTCGCGAACCTGACGATGTTCCCCGGGCCGCTCCGGTCCGACCTGCTCAACGGGGTCGCCTGGACGCTCGACGTGGAGGCCCGTTTCTACCTGCTGATGGTGCTGGTGCTGAAGTTCGGCGCCACGTACCAGCGGATGCTCGGCTTCTGCACCGTGTGGCTGGTGGCCGCCTTCGTCACGTACTCCCAGCGGCTCACCCTGCTCGACCAGTTCGTCCTGAGCACCTACGCGGGGCTCTTCGTCGCCGGGATCGTGCTCTATCTGATGTGCCGTTTCGGGCAGAACCTGATGCTGTGGACCGTGATGGGCCTCGCCTGGGCCTACCAGCTCAGCGTGCTCCAGGTCCGGGTGAACTGGCACCTCGCCACGTCCGGCACCACGAACACGGTCTCCTGGACGCTGAGCGCCCTGCTCCTCACCGCGTTCCTCGGCGTGCTGGTGCTGGCCACGCTCGGCCCGCTGCGGCACGTGCGCCACCGGTGGCTGATCACCGCCGGCGCGCTCACCTACCCGTTCTACCTGCTGCACGTGAGCATCGGCATCCCGTTCGCCAAGGGCCTCACCCACCACGTCCCGGCACTCGGGCACTGGGGCACCCTGGCCGTCACCACCACCTTCGTGCTGCTGCTCTCGTACGGCATCCACCGCTGGATCGAGCGCCCGGTGGGCCGCCTCATGAGACGCGGGCTCCGCCGCGGGCTGAGGCCCGCGGAGAAGCCCGCGTTCATGCACTAGGAGGCGTCAGGAGCGCTGCCACCGCTGGTTCGGCGCGCCGTTGCCGTACCACAGGGCGACCGAGCTGCCCGGGGCGGTGGCCGCACCCGAGACGTCCAGGTTGAAGCCGTTCTGCTGGTTGGTCACCGTGCCGTCGGCGTTGAGGTTCCACTTCTGGTTGTCGCCGCCGTTGCAGTACCAGATGATCAGTCCGCGCCCGCCGTGGTCGGCGTCCAGGCACATGTTCCCGTAGACGCGCAGCTCCTTCTCCGGCGTGTAGGCCCACTGCTGGTTGGCCGAGCCCGCGGTGCACCACCAGATGATCAGCGAGCTGCCGGCCTCCTTCGAGGCGCCGGGCACGTCCAGGCAGTGGCCGGAGCCGACGCCGCGCAGCACGCCGTTCTGGACGGACGGCCGGCCGGTGCCGAACCAGGCCCAGGCGAGCCGGTCGGCGGCGGACTGGTTGACGGTGCGCAGGGTGAGGTTCGTTCCGGTGCCCTGGAGCTCGGTCAGGCTGTACCAGTCGCCGTTGCGCAGACCGGGCCAGTAGACCGAGCCCATGCCGAGCTCGCGCAGGGTGTCCGTGTCGCCCTGGAGGTAGGCGATCTCGTGGGAGCCGTTGGTCGGGCCGTTGTAGTCGAGGCCGCCGGCCAGGTTCGCGCCGAACTCGGTGAGGACCGTGCGGGAGGCGCAGCCGCCGACCTTGGTGCGCAGGTCGGCCGACCACTGGGCCCGGTCCTTCCAGTCACCGTGCCAGAAGCCGTAGTGGTGCAGGGAGAGGTGGGTGCCGGCCAGGCGGGAGTCGGCGCACACCGGGCGCACGTCCTCGCTGTAGCCGGTGCCGCCGACGAAGACGCGCTCGCGGGCGATGTTCTGGCCGTGGTCGGTCAGCCAGCGGGCGGCCACGTCGGTCCACTGCGCGGCGGTGTAGCCGAACGGCTCGTTCATCGGCTCGAAGTACACCTGCCGGTTGTCGCCGTACTTGGCGAGGATCGTCGACCACATGGCGTCGTAGGACGCCTGGTTGTCGATCCGCCCGTCCTTGGTCTCCGGGGCCTCCCAGTAGCCCAGCAGGACCTTGGCGCCCTTGTGCACGGCGGCGTCGATGGCGCCCGTGTACGACTGCCAGTACGCGCCGTTGACGGTGGCCGGGTTGACCGGCAGCCGGACGGTGTTCACGCCGAACTTGCTCTGGAACTGGCCGATGATCGCCGAGGACTTGGCGTAGGTCGTCGGGAAGTCGTCGGTCTTCGACAGGCCCGACAGGACCAGCTCGTCGCTCGCGTAGTTGTCCCTCGGGTCGGCCCAGTTGACGCCCTGGAACCGGCCGCTGTCCGTGGCCGCGGCGGCCTCCGCGGCGAGCGGTCCGGCCTGGAGGCCTATCAGGGACAGACAGCCCGCGGCCATGAAGGCCAGGGCTCTGCGAGAGGTGGACATGCGTTCCCCCGTCGGGTCGTGGTGAAGATCGTCTGCCGATCGGTCGCGATCGTATCCGCAGGCAGTCCGCACGGGACAGCTCGACCGGCGGCGCCCGGCGACGGTCCGTCGCGGGCCCGTGGGGCCTTTCCGGCCTAGGCCGGGTCGCGCGGGTTCCCGCCCTCCAGGAGGGCGAGGCCGAGTTCGGTGACCGTGTGGAGCGTCGCGTTGCGGTGCCGCTGGCTGGAGACGAGTGCCGCCTCGCGCAGGGCCGTGATGTGCCGGCTGGCGTTGGGAGCGGTGGTGCCGGCGAGGCGGGCGAGTTCGCCCGTGTTGGCCACGCCGTCGGCGAGCGCGGACAGCAGGCTGGCCCGGGTGGGGCCGATCAGGGCCGCGAGCGCCTGCCCGTCCGCCGGGCCCGCGTCCGGGGTCGCCCAGCGGACGTCGTGCTCGATCGGGTGGACGAGGACCGGGGGGAGCGCCGGATCGCCGGGGGCGAGCGGCCCGCAGCGGCGGAAGAAGGCCGGCTGGAGCCGCAGACCGCGTCCGCCGAGGTGGAGGTCGCCGTCGGCCGCGCCCTCCACCCGGAGCACCGGATACTCCCAGCGCACCGACGGGTGGAGCGTGCTGAGGACCGCGTCCCAGCCCCCCTCGGCCAGCACCGCCGAGCGGCGCGCCCGGTCCCGGCCCACCTGCGCGCGCATGCGCTCCCAGAAGGGACCGAGCACGGCGTCGATGTACGCCTGCGCCGCGTCCGCGACCGGGCCCAGCCCCGCGGGCTCCCCCTCCGCGAGCTCCCGGACCCATGCCGGCAGCCGCCGGGCGACGTCCTGCCGGGCGAACTGCCGCAGGTCCCGCAGCAGTCGCTGCCTGGGCGTGGACCGCAGGGCCTCCACCTGGGCGGCGAGGCCCCCGCCGACCGCGGGCGTCAGGAAGTCGGGGGCGTACCCGGTGGCCGGCACGAGCGTCGTCAGCAGCCGGGTGGCCGGGGGCACCCGGGCCAGCGACTCCCGCAGCCAGGGGCCGAACACCACGCCCGCGTCCCGCCTCTGCAGCCGGTGGAGGCTGAGCTGCATCTCCCACATCGGGTCCGGCTCGGCCGCGATCCGCATCCGGGCGAGATCCTCGCCGGTGAAGTGAATGCGTAACACCTCAGCCCCTCCCACCTGGGACATTGCGCTCCAGCGCACACATGTACACGGCACTCCCCCCGTCCGCGCAGACTCTGCCCCGTCCGGTGCTGATCAGCACGACTCTCCAACAGGACGGTGGACCGAAAAATGCCCGAGGCCCTGACGAAGCTGATCCGCGCGGTGGCCGCCGGGATGGTCGTCGCCGCGGCCGCCGGGTGCGCGGGCACGGGCACCGGGGCGGGGGCCGCCGATCCCGGCGCGCACCGGGGCGCGGACCCCGCCGGGCTGACCGCGCTGCACCGGCTGCCGCCCGTCACCGGCCTGCTCTACACCCCGCAGCCGCGCGCCGCCGTGGCCCAGCAGAGGATCGCCGTCGCCTGCATGGCCGGGCGGGGGTTCCGGTACGCCCCGGTCCCGCCGCCCCGGGCTCCGGACGGCTCCGCGGAGGATCCGGGCGCCGACGAGCGCCCGCGGCCCTTCGGTCTGGAGTCCGCGGCACCGCCCCGCACGGCCTCCCCCACGCCGTCCCCCGAGGCTCCGCCCGCGCCCGGCAGCCCGGAGAGCACCGACGCGTACGCGCGGGCGCTCTTCGGCGACGAGGCCCGGCGGGTCACCGCCAGGGGCCTGCGGCTGAGCGTCTCCCGGCCGGGCGAGGGCTGCCTGGCCGAGGCGGAGGAGCGGCTGCTCGGCGAGGGCCGGATGCGCTGGCTCCAGGTACGGATCAGGCTGTTCGAGGCGCAGGAGGACGCCCGCCGGAAGGTGGAGGAGGACTCCGCGTTCCGCGCGGCGACCGCCCGCTGGCGGGCGTGCATGGACCGGGCCCGGGTCAAGGCCCAGGATCCCGTACAGGTCCAGCGTTCGCTGCGCTCGGAGGAGGAGCGGCGGAGCGGTCCGGTCGCCGCGGCGGATCTGCGCTGCAAGGCGGAGACGGGGTACCTGACCACGGCGTACCGGCGGCTCGCCGCCGTGCAGCAGCGCTGGCTGGACGAGCACCCCGACATCGGCCGGGACTGGAGGAAGCTGTCGGCCCGCCAGGACGAGGCGGCCGGCGAGGTCCTGGCCACCACGGTCTTCCGCCCCTGAACCGGGAGCGGATGTTTCCCGAACACACCGACACACCGACACACCGACACGAATGAGAGATTGGCATGTCCATGCTTGAAATGAAGTCCGGGCTCCGCGCCAAGTTCGCGGCCGTCGCCGGCGCGACCGCGCTCCTGGTGGGCGGCGGCATCGCGACGGCCTCGACCGCCGCGGCCGGCCCCAACTGTCCCTCGGGCTACCACTGCCTGTTCGAGGGCAGCATCGGGACCGCCTCGCACAACTACTTCAACAGCGACCCCAACTTCACGGACGACGCGTTCTCCCCCAGCGGGCACCTGGTGAACGACAACTCGTGGTCCGCCAGCAACTCCAGCAACAGCGGCTACGAGAGCCACTACTACTACGACGTGAACTACCAGAACCGCGTCTTCTGCGTGAACCCGGGCAGCTACGTGACCCACGACCGCCTGTCGGACGACTTCGTCGACGGCAACGGCCAGGGCCAGCGCGACGAGGCCAGCTCCCTCCAGGTCCTGCCGACCACCTCGGTGCCCTGCTTCTGATGACCACCCCCGCATGACGACGGCCCCGCACCGGAACTCCGGTGCGGGGCCGCTCGCGTGCGATGCCGGGGATCAGCCCTCGCTGACGCCCAGCTTCTCCAGGATCAGGTCCTTCACGCGCGCCGCGTCGGCCTGACCGCGGGTGGCCTTCATGACCGCGCCGACCAGGGCGCCGACCGCGGCGACCTTGCCGCCGCGGATCTTGTCCGCGATGGCCGCGTTGCCCGCGATGGCCTCGTCGACCGCCGCGCCGAGCGCGCCGTCGTCCGAGACGACCTTCAGGCCGCGCTTCTCGACGACCTCGTCCGGGGTGCCCTCGCCCGCGAGGACGCCCTCGATGACCTGGCGGGCCAGCTTGTCGTTCAGGTCGCCGGAGGCGACCAGAGCCGACACGCGGGCGACGTCCGCCGGGGTGATCGGGAGCTCGTCGAGCGCGACGCCCTGCTCGTTGGCGTTACGGGCGAGCTCGCCCATCCACCACTTGCGGGCCGACGCCGCGTCGGCGCCCGCCTCGGTCGTGGCGACGATCGGGTCGACCGCGCCCGCGTTGAGGATGGCCTGCATGTCCAGCTCGGACACGCCCCACTCCTCGCGCAGCCGGTTGCGGCGCACCCGGGGGAGCTCCGGCAGGGCCGCCCGCAGCTCCTCGACCCACGCGCGGGCCGGGGCGACCGGGACCAGGTCCGGCTCCGGGAAGTAGCGGTAGTCCTCGGCGTTGTCCTTGATCCGGCCGGAGGTGGTGCTGCCGTCGTCCTCGTGGAAGTGACGGGTCTCCTGCAGGATCGAGCCGCCGGAGGTCAGGACCGCCGCGTGGCGCTGGATCTCGAAGCGCGCCGCACGCTCCACGGAGCGCAGCGAGTTGACGTTCTTCGTCTCCGAACGCGTGCCGAAGGTGCTCGAACCCTTCGGCATCAGGGACAGGTTGACGTCGCAGCGCATCTGGCCCTTGTCCATGCGCGCCTCGGAGACGCCCAGGGCCTTGATCAGCTCGCGCAGCTCCGCCACGTACGCCTTGGCGACCTCGGGAGCGCGCTCGCCCGCACCGACGATCGGCTTGGTGACGATCTCGATGAGCGGGATGCCGGCCCGGTTGTAGTCGAGCAGCGAGTGCGAGGCGCCGTGGATGCGGCCGGTCGCGCCACCGATGTGGGTGGACTTGCCGGTGTCCTCCTCCATGTGGGCGCGCTCGATCTCCACGCGGAAGATCTCGCCGTCCTCCAGCTGGACGTCCAGATAGCCGTTGAAGGCGATCGGCTCGTCGTACTGCGAGGTCTGGAAGTTCTTCGGCATGTCCGGATAGAAGTAGTTCTTCCGGGCGAAGCGGCACCACTCGGCGATCTCGCAGTTCAGCGCGAGACCGATCTTGACGGCGGACTCGACGCCGATCGCGTTGACGACCGGGAGCGCGCCCGGCAGGCCGAGGCAGGTCGGGCAGGTCTGCGTGTTCGCGTCCTGGCCGAGCTCGGTCGAGCAGCCGCAGAACATCTTGGTCTTGGTGCCCAGCTCGACATGGACCTCGAGGCCCATGACGGGGTCGTACGCGGCGAGCGCCGCTTCGTACGACAGCAGTTCAGTGACAGTCACGGTGGAACTTCCCTCTCAGCCCAGCAGGACGTCGTCGTCGCCGAGGCGCTTCAGCTCGCGGTACAGGATCGCGAGGCCGGTGACGATGGCGGCGGCGGAGACGACGGCGTCGACCAGCTTCAGCGTGTCGTGCTCGGCGCGCGCCTTCTTGACCTGCTTCGCCACGCTGAGCGCGCCGAAGGCGGTGGTGCCCATCGACACGTACGTGCCGGTCTTGGACTTCTTGAAGCCCTTGGCCTTCTGCAGTGCACTGGTACTCACAGCGACGGAGCCTCCTCGAGCAGCGGGTGACCCCACTTTTCCACGAAGGCGGCCTCGACGGCGGCACCGACCTTGTACAGCCGGTCGTCCTTCAGTGCGGGGGCGATGATCTGCAGACCGACCGGCAGGCCGTCCTCCGGCGCGAGGCCGCAGGGCAGCGACATGGCGGCGTTGCCCGCCAGGTTGGTCGGGATGGTGCACAGGTCCGCGAGGTACATCGCCATCGGGTCGTCGGCGCGCTCGCCGATCGCGAAGGCGGTGGTCGGGGTCGTCGGGGAGACGATCACGTCGACCTGCTCGAAGGCGGCCTCGAACTCGCGGGTGATGAGCGTGCGGACCTTCTGGGCCGAGCCGAACCAGGCGTCGTAGTAGCCCGAGCTCAGCGCGTACGTACCGAGGATGATGCGGCGCTTGACCTCGGGGCCGAAGCCGGCCTCGCGGGTGAGCGCGGTGACGTCCTCGGCGGACCGGGAACCGTCGTCGCCGGCCCGCAGGCCGTAGCGCAGACCGTCGAAGCGGGCCAGGTTGGAGGAGCACTCCGACGGGGCGATCAGGTAGTACGCGGAGAGCGCGAGGTCGAAGGTGGGGCAGTCCAGCTCCACGATCTCGGCGCCCAGCGACTTCAGCAGCTCGACGGACTCGTCGAAGCGCTGCACGACGCCGGCCTGGTAGCCCTCGCCGCGGAACTGCTTGACGACGCCGACGCGCATCCCGGCGACCGAGCCGTTGCGGGCCGCCTCGACGACCGGCGGGACCGGCGCGTCGATGGAGGTCGAGTCGAGCGGGTCGTGGCCGGCGATGGCCTCGTGCAGCAGGGCCGCGTCGAGGACCGTACGGGCACAGGGGCCGCCCTGGTCGAGCGAGGACGAGAAGGCCACCATGCCGTAGCGGGAGACCGCGCCGTAGGTCGGCTTGACGCCGACCGTGCCGGTGACGGCGGCGGGCTGGCGGATGGAACCGCCGGTGTCCGTGCCGATGGCGAGCGGGGCCTGGTACGCGGCGAGGGCGGCCGAGGAGCCACCGCCGGAGCCGCCGGGGATCCGGGTGAGGTCCCAGGGGTTGCCGGTCGGGCCGTACGCGCTGTTCTCCGTGGAGGAGCCCATGGCGAACTCGTCCATGTTGGTCTTGCCCAGGATGACCACGTCGGCGGCCTTGAGCCGCTTCACGAGGGTCGCGTCGTAGGGCGGGATCCAGCCCTCGAGCATCTTGGAGCCGACCGTGGTCGGGATGCCCTGGGTGGTGAAGATGTCCTTCAGCGCGAGCGGGACGCCGGCGAGCGGACCCAGCTCCTCGCCGCGGGCACGCTTCTCGTCCACGGCGCGGGCCTGCGCGAGCGCGCCCTCGCGGTCGACGTGCAGGAAGGCGTGGACCTTCTCGTCCACGGCCTCGATCCGGGCCAGGTGGGCCTCGGTGACCTGGACGGCGGTGAGCTCGCCGGAGGCGATCTTCGCCGCGATCTCGGCGGCGGTGAGCTTGATGATGGTGCTGTTGTCCGTCATGACTTCTTAGTCCTCCCCCAGGATCTGCGGCACCTTGAAACGCTGCTGCTCCTGGGCCGGGGCGCCGGAGAGCGCCTGCTCGGGGGTGAGCGACGGACGGACCTCGTCCGCGCGCATGACGTTGGTCAGCGGCAGCGGGTGGGAGGTCGGCGGTACGTCTTGGTCGGCGACCTCGGAGACGCGGGCGACCGCGCCGATGATGTCGTCGAGCTGGCCGGCGAAGTGATCGAGTTCTTCGTCGGCGAGTTCCAGACGCGCCAGCCGGGCGAGGTGGGCGACCTCCTCGCGCGTGATGCCAGGCATGCGGATCCTCAGGGGTGCTTGATGGTGTTGGCCCAATCCTAGGGGGCCCGCACCGCTGCCCGTGAAACGGTTTGCCCGCGCCGGGCCCACGGGCCTCCGTCCGCGGGCCCGTGGCGGCTCCCCGACGGCCCCCGGCCGGTGCTCCCCGGCCGGGTCCGGGCGTCACTGCACGACGTGCCCCGACGGGCGGTCGAAGTCCACCGCGGCGGTGTTCACCGCGTTCACGGAGTTCACCGCCGTCGCCGTGTTCACGGGGTTCACGGGGTTCATGGGGTTCATGGGGGTCATCGCGTTCGCGGCGGCGGCGCTCGCCGCGATCTCCGAGGGGCGGCGCCAGCCGTGCTCGCCGCGGGCGCGCAGCCAGGCAGTGGTCTCGCCGGGCGGCATGGCGGCCGCGACCAGCCAGCCCTGGACCGCGTCGCAGCCCAGGTCGCGCAGCCGCTCCCAGGTCTCGTCGTCCTCGACGCCCTCGGCGACCACCAGCAGGCCGAGGGAGTGCGCCAGGTCCACCGTGCAGCGGACGATCTCGGCGTCCTCGTTGTCGACGGCGAGCCGGGCGACGAAGGAGCGGTCGATCTTCAGCTCGCTCACCGGGAGGCGGCGCAGGTGGACGAGGGAGGAGTAGCCGGTGCCGAAGTCGTCGAGCGACATCTTGACGCCGTGGCCGGTGAGCCCGGCCATGGTGTCGGCGGCCCGCTGCGGGTCCTCCAGGAGCACGTGCTCCGTTATCTCCAGCTGGAGCGCCCCGGCCGGTACGCCGTGCCGGGCGAGCCGGGCGGCCACGGCGCCCGCGAAGCCGGGGGTGTGGACGTCGCGCGGGGAGACGTTGACCGCGACCGGCACGTTGAGTCCCTGGGCGCGCCAGCGGGCCACCTGGGCGAGGGCGGTCTCCAGGACGTACTCGGTGAGGTGGGGCATCAGCCCGGAGGACTCGGCGATGGCGATGAACTCGTCCGGCGGGACCTTGCCGCGCTCGGGGTGGACCCAGCGGACCAGGGCCTCCAGTCCGGCGACCTGGCCGTCGAAGCGGACCTTGGGCTGGTAGTGCAGCTCGACCTCGCCGGCGTCCAGGGCGCGCCGCAGGTCGCCGAGGAGGCCCAGGCGGTCGGGGGTGTTGGAGTCGCGCTTCGACTCGTAGACCTCGACGCCCGTGCGGTCGCGCTTGGCCTGGTACATCGCCACGTCGGCCCGGCGCAGCAGCCCCTCGGCGTCCAGGGCGTGCTCGGGGAAGACGGCGACGCCGGCGCTGGCCTCCAGGACCAGGGTGAGTCCGTCGAGGTCGAGCGGGGAGGAGAGCTCGGCGACGAGGTGGCGGGCGACGCGCTGGGCGCTGGTGGTGGAGTCGGCGGTGGGCAGCAGGACGGCGAACTCGTCGCCGCCGAGCCGCGCGGCCTCGGCCCCGCGGGGCAGGGCGAGCCGGAGCCGTTCGGCGATCTGGAGGAGCAGCCGGTCGCCGGCGAGGTGCCCGAGGGTGTCGTTGACCGAGCGGAAGCGGTCGAGGTCGATGAGGACGAGCGCGGAGCGGACGCCCTCCCCCTCGGCCTCCTCCAGGGCCGTCCAGGTGCGTTCCAGGAGCCACTGGCGGTTGGGCAGGCCGGTGAGCGGGTCGCGCAGCTGCTCCTCGGCGCGGGCCCGGGCGATCCACAGGGTGGAGTCGAGGGCGATCAGCGGGACGACGAAGAGCGGCAGCAGCGGGGGGCGGGCGACGGCGACGACGCAGATGAGGGGGGCGATGCCGAGGAGGGCGACGGCGACGAGGCCCTGGCGGAGCAGGGCGGTGCGGGCCGCGGTGGGCAGGGCGCCGCCCTGGGGGGCGAGCGCGTACCACAGGAGCAGCCGGGTCACCACGAGATAGGCGAGGGCGGCGAGCACGACTTCCGGTACGTCGGCGATCCCCCAGTCGAGGGGCTGCCAGGGTTCCGCGACGGTCGGCACGTCGCCGAAGGTGGCGAGGACGAGGGCGGCGGCGCAGGCGCCGATCACGTCCACGGCGCCGTGCAGCAGGCCGTGCCGCCAGCGGTGCCGACGGGCGGCGGCGACGAGCACGACGACGGAGAGGGAGACCAGACAGGCCGGCACCCAGCCGTACAGCAGCAGGACGGCCAGGGTGAGGGCGGCGCCGGAGCCGGTGCCGCCCCACCAGCGGTCGCGGCCGAGTGCGACCAGGTGGCCGACGATCAGGCCGGTGAGGACGGCGAGGGACCAGCCGGCGGCGCCGCCGGGGAAGAGCCCCTGGCCGGTGCTGAGCGTCCGGTACAGCCCGGCCGCGAGCACGACGGCGGCGATGCCCACCAGCGCTCCGGGCAGCCCGGAGGTGATGCCCACGAACGCCGCACGGCCCTGGGGCCGTGCTACCGGGGCGGCACTCTCGGTCGGTTTCATTCCCGTCCCTCTCACAACCGGCGGTGCCGTCGCAACGCGGGGGCCGTCGTCATGCCACTGGGCCGTCGTGCCGCCGCTCGTCGTACCGCGTGTCCTGCTCCTGCACCCGGCAGGGCCCTCACACAGCCGTGCGCGGCGGACGCACGGTCACCACACTAGGCCGCGGAGGGCTCCGACGGGCAGCGCTCTCCATCTCTTGCCCGAATGCGACCCGGCCACCCGTAACGATCTGGTATGCGCCGAACGGGTGAGCTTCCGCGGCCCGTCGAGGGACTACTCGGCGACCGGGAGGGCCACCTCCCGAGCTGCGTCGGGACCCTGTTCGAGCAGGACGGCGAAGCCTTCCTCGTTCAGAACCGGAACCTTCAGCTGCATCGCCTTGTCGTACTTCGATCCCGGGTTGTCACCGACAACGACAAAGGCGGTCTTCTTCGAAACGGAACCTGTCACCTTCGCTCCACGGGCTTGCAGCGACTCTTTTGCGCCATCCCTGGTGAAGTCCTGCAGGGTGCCCGTCACGACCACCGTCAGACCGTCCAGCGGTCGCGGCCCGGTCTCCTCGCCGGCGCCCTCGTCCTCCAGGGCCACCCCGGCCGCGCGCCACTTGCGCACGATCTCCTGGTGCCACTCCTCGGCGAACCACTGCTTCACCGCGGTCGCGATGATCCCGCCGACCCCGTCGACCGCCGCCAGCTCCTCTTCCGTCGCCTGCTCGATCCGCTCCAGGGAACGGAACTCGCGGGCCAGCGCCTCCGCGGCGACCGGGCCGACGTGACGGATCGACAGACCGTTGATGAAGCGGGCCAGCGGGCGCGTCTTCGCCGCCGCGATGTTCTCCAGCATCGCCAGCGCGTTCTTCTTCGGCTCGCCCTTCTGGTTGGCGAAGACCGTGACGATCTTCTCCTCGCCGGTCTTCGGGTCCCGCTTGGGCAGCCCGCTGTCCGGATCCAGCACGTACGCCTTGATCGGCAGCAGCCGCTCGATCGTCAGGTCGAAGAGGTCGCCCTCGTCGAGCAGCGGCGGCTCGGCCGGCTCCAGCGGGCGGGTGAGCGCCGCCGCCGCCACCGCGCCGAAGTTCTCGATGTCCAGGCACTGGCGGCCGGCCAGGAAGAACAGCCGCTCGCGCAGCTGGGCGGGACAGGTCCGCGCGTTGGGACAGCGCAGATCGATGTCCCCCTCCTTCATCGGCTTCAGCGGCGTCCCGCACTCCGGGCACTCGGCCGGCATCACGAACTCCCGCTCGCTGCCGTCCCGCAGGTCCGCCACCGGTCCCAGGATCTCCGGGATGACGTCACCGGCCTTGCGCAGCACGACCGTGTCGCCGATCAGCACGCCCTTGGCCTTCACCACCTCCTGGTTGTGCAGGGTGGCGAACTCGACCTCCGAACCGGCCACCGTCACCGGCTCCACCTGCGCGTACGGCGTGACGCGCCCGGTGCGGCCGACGCCGACCTTGATGTCGACCAGCTTGGTGTTGACCTCCTCCGGCGCGTACTTCCACGCGATCGCCCAGCGCGGGGCGCGCGCCGTCGAGCCGAGCCGGCCCTGGAGCGGGATCTCGTCCAGCTTGACGACGACGCCGTCGATCTCGTGCTCCACCGAGTGCCGGTTCTCGCCGAAGTACGCGATGAACTCCCGCACGCCGTCGAGGGAGTCGACCACCCGGTTGTGCCGGGCGGTGGGCAGGCCCCACTCGCGCAGCAGCTCGTAGGCGTGCGACAGGTTGTCGATGTCGAAGCCCTCGCGGGCGCCGATGCCGTGCACCACCATGTGCAGCGGGCGGGTCGCCGTCACCTTCGGGTCCTTCTGGCGCAGCGAACCCGCCGCCGCGTTCCGCGGGTTGGCGAAGGGCTTGTCGCCCGCCTCGACCAGCCGCGCGTTCAGCCCCTCGAAGGCGTCCATCGGGAAGTACACCTCGCCGCGGATCTCCACCAGCTCCGGGACGCGGTCGCCGCGCAGCCGGTCCGGGACGTCCGCGATGGTCCGCACGTTCGGCGTGATGTCCTCGCCCGTGCGCCCGTCGCCGCGGGTCGCCGCGCGGGTCAGCCGCCCGTGCTCGTACGTCAGGTTCACGGCCAGGCCGTCGACCTTCAGCTCGCACAGGTAGTGGAAGTCGGAGGTGCCGACGTCCCGCGAGACGCGCTCGGCCCAGGCGGCCAGCTCCTCGTCGTCGAACGCGTTGTCCAGCGAGAGCATCCGCTCGCGGTGCTCCACGGAGGTGAACTCCGTCTCGTACGACCCGGCGACCTTCTGGGTCGGCGAGTCCGGCGTCCGCAGCTCCGGATACCGCTCCTCCAGGGCCTC
This sequence comes from Streptomyces showdoensis, assembly GCF_039535475.1. Taxonomy (NCBI): domain Bacteria; kingdom Bacillati; phylum Actinomycetota; class Actinomycetes; order Kitasatosporales; family Streptomycetaceae; genus Streptomyces; species Streptomyces showdoensis. The sequence continues at coordinate 700,113 of NZ_BAAAXG010000028.1, forward strand.
CAGGGCCCGCAGGAGCCGGTCGAACTCCGCGTCGCTGACGACCGGCTGGTCCTTCACGTAGTACCGGAAGCGGTGCTCCTCGACCTGCTCCGCCAGCTCGGCGTGCTGCTCCCGCGCCTCGGCGGGGGCCCCCTGTTCGACTGCCACCGTTCCTCGTCCTCCCGATGCCTGAAACCCGGTCACCCCGGTCACTCTGGGTTGTCCGCGAGCGATCTCGCCGCCCGGGCGCAGTGGGCGAGCGCCTTGCGGGCGTACTCCGGGGAGGCGCCCGCCAGACCACAGGCGGGGGTGACCACCACGGACTTCGCGAGAGTCCCCGGATTCAGCCCCAGCCTGCGCCACAGCGTCCTGACACCCATGACGCTACCGCCCGGGTCCGACAATGCCCCCGAGGCCGGGTCCGTCGACGGCACCACACCGGCGAAGAGCACGGTCCCGCCCTCCACCGCCTCGCCGATCGGCTCCTCGTCACGCTCGGTGAGCAGCCCGAAGTCGAACGAGACACCGGCCGCCCCGGCCCGCCGGAGCAGCCCGAACGGCACGCCGGGCGCGCAGGAGTGCACCACCACCGGCCCGTCGTGCGCCGCCATCACGTCGCGCAGCGTCCCCTCCACCACCTGCCGGTCGACGGCCCGGTGGGTGCGGTAGCCGCTGGCGGTGCGGACCTGCCCGAGCAGGACCGAGGTCAACGAGGGCTCGTCGAGCTGGAGCACCGGCCGCGCGCCCGGGACGCGCCTGCGCAGCTCCGCGAGGTGCCCGCGCAGTCCCTCCGCGAGCGAGCCCGCCAGGTCCCGAACGGCCCCCGCGTCGCCGAGCATCGCCTCGCCGCCGCGCAGCTCCAGCGCCGCGGCGAGCGTCCACGGCCCCACGACCTGTACCTTGAGCGGCCCCTCGTACCCCTGGGTGAACTCCTCCAGGGCGTCCAGGTCCTCCCCCAGCCAGGACCTGGCCCGCCGGGTGTCCCGCCCCGGCCGGTCGCTGATCCGCCAGCCGCTGGGCTCCACGTGCGCGTACAGCTCGACGAGCAGCCCCGCCGTCCGCCCGATCATGTCGGCGCCGGGCCCGCGCGCGGGCAGCTCCGCCAGGAACGGGAAGTCCTCGAAGGAGCCGGTGACGGTCTTGGCGGCCTCACGGGCGTCGCCGCCGGGCATGGACCCGACGCCGGTGGCGGGGGCCCAGGGGAATGCGTTCTTGTCGCTCTTCTCGCTCACCCGGGAAGCGTACGTGTCAGCGCCGCGCGCGTGGCGGCGGTGACGGGGTGGCCGGGGCCGAGGACGCGGGTGCGGGCTTCGAGGACGGCGGTGAGTTCGGCGCGGGCGGCGGCGGGTTCGAGCAGGGTGGCGAGGTTGAAGCGGGCGGCGAGGGTGTCCGGATGGTCGGGGCCGAAGCGACGGCCCCGGGCCTCGACGACGGCCCAGATGCGGGCGAGGGTGCCGTCCCCGTCCAGGGAGACGTCCCCGGCTCCCAGGGCGGCGAGATAGGCGCCGTACGTGGCGGGTTCGCCGGGGGTGCGGAGGAACGCGGGGCGTTCGGCGACGGAGGTGAGGTAGCGCCCGGCGCCGTCCAGGGCGAGCGGGAGCCCGCCGAGCCGTACGGCGAGGAGTTCGGCGTCCGTGACGGGCCCGGCCCCCTCCCCCGCCCGGTCGGCGAGGACCCGGGCGCCCTCCGCCCCCGAGAGCGCGCCGAGCGGGTGCAGCTCGGGTCCGGTGCCCCAGGCGGCCGGGTCGCCGTCCCGGGTGGTGACGAGCACGAGGCCGCCGACGGCCGCCGGGGCGCGCACCCAGCCCGTACCGGCGGCGAGGGAGCCCGGCCCGTCGAGCAGGGCGAGTTCGTCCGCGTTGTCGACGACGAGGAGCCAGGGCCCGGGAAGGGCGGCCAGGCGTTCCCACAGCAGGTCGGCGGTCTGGCCGGCGGCCGGTTCGTCCTCGCGCAGGCCCACCCGGCGGGCGACCGCGCGCAGGCCGCCCGCGAGCCGGCCCGAGTCCTGGGCGGCGACCCACCACACGGGCGCGCCCCCGGCCGCGAAGGCGCTCGCGGTCTCCAGGGCGAGGCTGGTCTTGCCGACGCCCCCGAGGCCGTACAGCACGTGCGTCCCGGTGGCCGCGCGGAGCCGCGCGAGCAGGGCGCCCCGCCCGCGGAGCGGGGTGCCCCGGCGTCCCCAGGGCGGGGCGACGGTCACCTCGTCGGGCGGCGGCGGGGCCTGGTGCACGACGAGGTGTTCGATGTGCCCGGCCTGGACGACGGTGCCGTGCGTGCCGCCGGTGACCGAGTTGTGCGCCGCCGTCCCGCCCCCGGCGGCCGGGGCGCTCCCCGCCGTGCCGCCGCCCCCCGTCACCGGCTCAGCGCCCCGGCCGGACCGACAGGTCGTTGACCTCGGCGTCGCGCGGCAGGTCGATCGCCATGACGATGGTGGTGGCCACCGACTCGGGGTCGATCCAGTGCGCGGGGTCGTACGCCTTGCCCTCCTGCTGGTGCACCTTCGCCTGCATGGGGCTGGCCGTCCGGCCCGGGTAGACGGAGGTCACCCGCACCCCGTTGCCGTGCTCCTCGTGCCGCAGCGAGTCGGCGAGCGCCCTGAGGCCGTGCTTGGAGGCGGCGTACGCGCTCCACTCGGCGTGCGCGTGGAGTCCGGCGCCCGAGTTCACGAAGACCACGTGGCCCTTGGTGAGCCGGAGTTGGGGCAGGAAGTGCCGGGTCAGCTCGGCGGGGGCGATCAGGTTGACGTTCAGCTGGTGGTGCCAGGTCTTGGGGGTGAGGTCACCGACCGGGCCGAGGTCGACGACGCCCGCGATGTGCAGCAGGGTGTCGATCCGCTCGGGCAGGCTCTGGTGCGAGAAGGCCCAGGACAGCCGGTCCGGGTCCGCGAGGTCCCCGACGAGCGTCCGCGCGCCCGGGAACTCGGCCGCCAGCTCCTTCGCCCGCCCCGCGTCCCGCGCGTGCAGCACGAGTTCGTCCCCGCGCGCGTGCAGCCGCCGCGCGACGGCGGCACCGATGCCGGAGCCCGCTCCGGTGATCACATGAGTTGCCATGGGGCCCATGCTCTCAGCTCCCGGACTCAGGGCAGGGGCGTTGCTGCGGACCAGAAGTCGGAGCGGACGTTGGGGGTGGGGACGGCGCCGTAGGGATAGGCGGGGCCGTTCGGCCTGGCGGCCGGTTCGGCGACCGCGGACTTTCCGACGCACGGGGTGGTCGCGTCGAAGAACGCCTGCCCCGCGTGCCCGATGGTGAGGTCGAACTCGAAGCCGTCGGGTGTCCTGGCGAAGACGGACGGCATCTCCGCGTCCTTGTTCACGCCGGTGATCTCGTACCCGCTCTTCTTCCAGAAGCGCTCGATCACCCCGAGGAAGGCGCCGCGCCGCTGCTCTGAGATCACGGTCGTGACGGTGCGGCGCCGGGTCACCGTGCAGCTGCCGCTGGTCCAGGTGTCGTGGGCCCACTGGACCTCCGGGGCGACCGCGCCCAGGGTCGCGTCCAGCAGCGCGTCGACCCGCTCCGCCGCCTCCTGCATGTTCATGTCCGTCTTCGCCCCTTCGTTCCCGGTACCTCCGCACCCGGCGAGCAGGACGCCCGCCAGGATGGCGGGAGCGACCCGCCGAACCGCCCGTCCCGTTCGCGTCATCGGTGTTCCTCCGTCGTGATCTGCCCGGACCGGCCTGCGACGATCCTGGAGATGTTGTTCGCGGACTCCGCGTCCAGTTCCGGAGTGAAGTACTGGGAGTGGGCGTCGAATCCCCCGCCGTCCATGATCATCCTCGGCCCGTCGTCGACCTTGAAGCGGCGTGCCCCGAAGGCCTCGCTCGCCGGGTCCTTGCCGAAGTACACGTCGTCGTTGCCGATGTCGAAGAGGTCCCGCCCGACGACGGGGCCGAGCGGACCCCCGGTCAGCCAGCCCAACGCCGTCTCGCCCTTGGTCGGCAGGTGGGTGACCGGGTCGTTGTCCGCCGCGCCGACGAAGACGTGGTCCTTGCCCACACCGAGCTCGGTCGCCTTCTGCGCGTCCACGCCGGGGCTGCCGAGCAGGATGACGTCGTCCACGCCCGGGATCCCGCCGGACTGCTTGGCCGCGGTGCCGACCGTGAGCGAGCCGTAGGAGTGCCCGATCGCCGTCACGTGCGGGTCCGCGTTCTCGTTCGTCGCCGACAGGCCGGCCATGAACTGGTTGTACGCGGGGGCCCCGCGCTGTGCGTCGCCCTTGGACATGACGTCCACGTTCTGCGGAGCGTCGTAGCCGAGCCAGACGATCGAGGCGCTGGAGGGGTCGAAGCGCCGGGCACCCCTCGCCGTGTCCTGCGCCCGCTTCATCGTGTCCTCGGCGAAATCGGCGTCCAGCTTGGTGCCGAGACCCGGGACGTACGCCGAGACGTTCTTCGACGTGTCCGGGTTGCCGTACGAGACGATCGCGCGCCCGTTGCCCTCGTCGCCGATGCCCAGCAGGAACATCGGCGGGTCGCTCGGCCTGCCCAGCTTCTCCTGGATCACCTTGAGCGCGTCCAGCTTGGTCCCCGCGTCGTCCCCGCCCCGGCGGGACAGCTCGTCCATGAGGACCGGCAGGTACGTGCGGTTGGCCTCGTCGCGGACGGTGGCGGGGATGCCGTCGAGGTCGCCGATCAGGTCCGGCGCGACCTCCAGGTACTCCTGGCGCTGTTCGTCGGTGAGGCCGTCCCACCACTGCTTGCGTTCGGCGGGGCTCTTGTCCTCGGGGACGGCCGCGCCGAGGCGTGCGCCGGCGGTGGAGCGGACGTCGGCGGTGTCGCGGCGGACGTCCTTCAGCGTGGCCTCGGTGACGTCGAGGCCCTTCTCCGCCTTGAGGCCGCCGAGGGTCTTGGCGTACCGGGCGTCGATCTCCTGCGCGGACCGCACCGCCCGGGCGATGCGGTCGGCCACGTCCTGTGCCTTCGCCGCGTTCGGGTTGAGCGGCTGGAAGCCCTGGTAACCCGGGTAGAGCGGGGACCGTCCGCCGGTGCCGAGGCCGGGCGGCTCCAGCGGGAGGCGGGAGCTGCCCTGGACGCTGCTGCCCGGGGCCTGCTTCTTCGCCCCGGTCAGGTCCTGCACCTCGGCCGCGGGATAGCTCACGGAACCGTCGTCGTGGACGGTGAAGTTCAGGGCGGCGGCGTCGGCGAGGGCCTGCTTCAACCGGTTCTGCGGCTCGGCGAGGTCGGCCGCGAGTCCGTTGAGCGCCGTGCGGACGAGCCCGCACTCGGTGTGCAGGTACTGGAAGTTGCGGCTGAGGCGCTGGAGCCGGCCGAGCGCCGCCTCCGCCGACTCGCTCTCCTGGGTCTCGCGGAGCTTCGCGGACATCGCGCGGTCGACCCGTACGCGGTCGGCGTCGGAGCGGTTCGAGACGGCGTGCCAGGTGTCGCCCGCCTCCGTGAACTCGGAGCTCTTCAGGTCGCGCAGCATGCGCCAGGTGAGGGTCCCGGTCATCGCCGCTCACCCGCGCCGCCGCCGTCGACGCCCTTGAAGGACTTCTCGATCGCCGTCTCGGTCTCGCCCATCTCCTTCGCGACGGTCAGCAGCGGGCCCGTGAGCTGCTCGCATTCGTCCCGGACCGCCTGGAGGCGCTCCTCCCAGGAGGTCAGGACGCTCTTGAGCGCCGCGACCGAGGCGAGACCGGCCGCACCGGTCTCGACGCCCTCGTGGCCGGGGCCGAGCGCCGAGCGGCTGGTCTCCGTGCTGGTGCGCAGCTCGGCGGCGGTGCCGGAGGCGCTGGTCCAGGGGCCCCCGCTGTGCTTGAGGTCGCCGCTGCCGCCCGTGCCGGGTTCCGGGGCGGTGGAGGCGAGGCGCATGGCCGGGCCTTCGCCGGCCGCCCCGAACAGCTCCTGCCAACGTTCCGAATAGGACACGGCTCCCCCGAGTGTCTCTGCGTTCCGCTTCACGCCCCCGAGAGGCTAACGCAGTTCATGCCGCCGTATGCGATCGTGAAGCGGGATCGGGAGATCATGTGCTCCGCTCCATAACAGGGGCGCTCGACCCGGCACAAGAGCGTCCGTACGTGGATTGCGGGAGCAGCGGGTGAGTCCGTCCGCTCAGCCGACGGCCTCCTCCAGATACGCCAGCGCCGCCGCCCCGTCCTCCGCGAAGAAGACCAGGTCGGACAGCGGGAGCGGGAGGAAGCCCTCCTCCTCCATGCGGCGGAACTGGGCCTTCAGGCCGTCGTAGAAGCCCGCGGTGTTGAGCAGGACGACCGGCTTGGCGTGCTTGCCGTGCTTCTTCAGTTCCAGGATCTCGGTGGCCTCGTCGAGGGTGCCGGTGCCGCCGACCATGATGACGACCGCGTCGGACTTGGCGAGCAGCAGCGCCTTGCGCTCGGCGAGGTCCTTCGCGACGACCATCTCGTCCGCGACCGGGCGGGCCTTGGCCGAGAGGAAGTCGACGGAGACGCCGACCAGCCGTCCGCCCGCCTCCTCGGCGCCGTCCGCGACGACCTTCATCAGGCCCGTGTCCGAGCCGCCCCAGACCAGGGTGTGGCCGGCCTTGCCGAGGCGGGTGGCGAAGTCGCGGGCGGCGGACGTGTAGCGCTCGTCGAGGTCGGCGGCGGAGAGGAAGACGCAGATGTTCATGGGCACCACCGTACGGCCGGGGGCCGGCGTCCGGCTCCCGGCCCCCTGTCCGGCTCCCGGCCCCCTTCCCCGGGGGAAGGGCGTCAGGCCGGCTGGGGCGCCGTCCGGCGGACCGTCGTCGCGATCGTCGCCGAGCCGACCACGCGGGTGCCGTCGTAGAGGACGATCGCCTGGCCCGGCGCCACGCCCCTGACCGGCTCGTCGAAGGTGACGACCAGCTCGCCGTCCCGCATCGCCGCGTCCACCGGCGTCTCGCCGCCGTGCGCGCGCAGCTGGGCGGTGTAGCGGCCGGGGCCCTCGGGGGCCGTGCCGCACCAGCGGGGCTTGATCGCGGTGAGGCCGGTGACGTCGAGCGCCTCGGCGGGGCCGACGGTGACCGTGTTGTTCACCGGGGAGATGTCGAGCACGTAGCGCGGCTTGCCGTCGGCGGCGGGGTGGCCGATGCGGAGACCCTTGCGCTGGCCGATGGTGAAGCCGTAGGCCCCCTCGTGGGTGCCGAGCTTGGTGCCGGACTCGTCGACGATGTCGCCCTCGGCCCTGCCCAGGCGGGTCGCGAGGAAGCCCTGGGTGTCGCCGTCCGCGATGAAGCAGATGTCGTGGCTGTCGGGCTTCTTGGCGACCGCGAGGTCGCGCCGCTCCGCCTCCGCGCGGATCTCCTCCTTGGTGGTCAGGGTGTCGCCGAGCGGGAACATGGCGTGCGCCAGCTGCTTCTCGTCGAGGACGCCCAGCACGTACGACTGGTCCTTGGCCATGTCGGAGGCGCGGTGCAGCTCGCGGGTGCCGTCCTCGTTCAGCACGACGGTGGCGTAGTGGCCGGTGCACACGGCGTCGAAGCCCAGGGCGAGGGCCTTGTCCAGCAGCGCCGCGAACTTGATCTTCTCGTTGCAGCGCAGGCACGGGTTGGGAGTGCGGCCCGCCTCGTACTCCGCGACGAAGTCGTCCACGACGTCCTCGCGGAACCGCTCGGCCAGGTCCCACACGTAGAACGGGATGCCGATGACGTCCGCCGCCCGCCGGGCGTCGCGCGAGTCCTCGATGGTGCAACAGCCCCGCGCTCCGGTGCGGAAGGACTGCGGGTTCGCGGACAGGGCGAGGTGCACGCCGGTGACGTCGTGGCCGGCCTCCACGGCACGGGCCGCGGCGACGGCGGAGTCGACCCCGCCGGACATGGCGGCGAGGACACGGAGGGGGCGCTGCTGCGAGGTCTGAGTCATAGCCCTACCAGGGTACGGGGCCCGGGAACCGTGGTCGCCGGAGTAAGCGTTCTCGATCACATGGGGAGCAAGAAGCGTGAGAAGAGCGGGAAGCGGTCGTCCGGGAGCGGGCCCGGGCGGCGGGCGTTCCTGATCGGGGGCGGGGTCGCCGTCGCCGGCACCGCCGTGCTCGCCCGGGACGAGCTGGCCCGGCTGTGGTGGCGGCTGCCCGGGACCGAGCGGAAGCGGACCGAGGGCGAGCTCGACCACAAGGGCGCCGAGTGGACGGCGGCGTCCGACTACAACTGGCGGCGGGCCGACCGGCCGGACGACTACGCCGTCGACCGGGTCGTGATCCATGTCGTGCAGGGCAGCTACGCCTCGGCCCTGAAGGTCTTCAAGGACCCCGCGCACGAGGCCGCCACCCACTACGTCGTGCGCAAGGACGGGCACGTCGCGCAGATGGTCCGCGAGCTCGACGTCGCCTACCACGCGGGCAACCGGGACATGAACCAGCGCAGCATCGGCATCGAGCACGAGGGCTTCGTCGACCGGCCCCAGGACTTCACGGCGGCGATGTACGCGGGCTCGGCGCGACTGACCGCCGACATATGCCGGCGGTACGGGATACCCGTGGACCGGGAGCACATCATCGGGCACGTGGAGGTGCCGGGCACCGACCACACCGATCCCGGGCCGCACTGGGACTGGGAGCGCTACATGGGGCTCGTGCGCAAGGAGCGGGCCCGGCTGGACCGGGCCGCCCCGGTCGGCTGAGGCCGATCGGTCGGCTGAGGCCGGCCGGTCAGCTGAGGCCGGTCCGTCGGCCGAGGCCGGTCCGTCGGCCGAGGCCGGTCCGTCGGCTAAGGCCGGTCCGTCGGCCAAGGCCGGTCCGTCGGCCAAGGCCGCCCCGGTCAGCTGAGGCCGGCCGTCCGCGCGCGTTCCACGGCGGGGCCGATCGCCTCCGCCACCGCCGCCACGTCCTCCTTCGTGGAGGTGTGGCCCAGCGTGAAGCGGAGGGTGCCGCGGGCCAGGTCCGGGTCCGCGCCCGTCGCGAGCAGCACGTGGCTCGGCTGCGCGATCCCCGCGGTGCAGGCGGAGCCCGTCGAGCACTCGATGCCGGCGGCGTCGAGGAGGAGGAGCAGCGAGTCGCCCTCGCAGCCGGGGAAGGTGAAGTGCGCGTTGGCCGGGAGGCGGTCGACCGGGTCGCCGCCGAGCAGCGCGTCCGGGACCGCGGCGCGGACGGCCTCGACCAGCTCGTCGCGGAGGCTGCCCACGGTGCCCGCGAACTCCTCCCGACCCTCGGCGGCGAGGCGTCCCGCCACCGCGAACGCGGCGATCGCGGGCACGTCGAGCGTGCCCGAGCGGACGTGGCGCTCCTGGCCGCCGCCGTGCAGGACCGGGACCGGGGTGTACTCGCGGCCCAGGAGCAGGGCGCCGATGCCGTACGGGCCGCCGATCTTGTGGCCCGAGACGGTCATCGCCGCGAGGCCCGAGGCCGCGAAGCCGACCGGGACCTGTCCGAAGGCCTGGACCGCGTCGGCGTGCAGCGGGACGTCGAACTCCGCCGCCACGTCCGCCAGTTCGCGGACCGGCATGATCGTGCCGATCTCGTTGTTCGCCCACATCACGGTGGCGAGGGCCACGGAGCCGGGGTCGCGGGCGATCGCCTCGCGCAGGGCCTCGGGGTGCACCCGGCCGTACGCGTCCACCGGGAGGTACTCGACCGCGGCGCCCTCATGGGTGGCCAGCCAGTCGACGGCGTCCAGCACCGCGTGGTGCTCGACGGGGCTGGCCAGGACGCGGGTGCGGCGCGGGTCGGCGGCGCGGCGGGCCCAGTAGAGGCCCTTGACGGCGAGGTTGTCGGCCTCGGTGCCGCCGGAGGTGAAGACGACCTCGCTGGGGCGGGCCCCGAGCGCGCTCGCGAGCGTCTCACGGGCCTCCTCGACGGTCCGCCGGGCGCGCCGGCCGGCGGCGTGCAGCGAGGAGGCGTTGCCCGTGACGGCGAGCTGGGCGGTCATCGCCTCGATCGCCTCGGGGAGCATGGGCGTGGTCGCGGCGTGGTCGAGGTAAGCCATGGTGGGTTGATTCTACGAGGCCGGGGGCGGGGGGTCGTCGTGTGGCCTGTTTGTGGGGGGTGGATCGGGCCGCGGGGCGTCGACCTCGTGCGCCCCTTCGGACCCGTCGCCCACGGGGGGCGGGACCTCCGCGGGGGTGGGGGTGTCCGGACCGCGACCTTCACTTCGCTTCGCCCGTCACGGGCGCCGCCACGTCCGGACACCCCCACCCCCGCCCCGGTCCCGGCCCCCTCCCCGCCGTCGTCGGGTGCGGCCCCCGGGTCAGCCCCGTGGAGCCCGGGCCAGCTGGCGGGACTGGGCCACCAGGCGGTCGGCCGAGTCCCAGACCTCCGCGTCCTCCTCCAGGAAGCCGCCCGCGAGGTTGCGGGTCGTGATGGAGACGCGCAGCGGGCCGGGGGCCGGGCGGCAGCGGACGTGGGTGGTGAGCTCGACGGTCGGGGTCCAGCCCTTGAGGCCCAGCTCGAAGGAGGTCGGCGGGAGGGCGTCGACCGTGAGGAGGAGCGAGAGCGGGTCCGGGTCGCGGGCGTCGGCCAGGCCGAACCAGGCGCGCATCTCGCCCTTGCCGGAGGGCGCGCCGACCGCCCAGCCCACGCAGGCCGGGTCCAGGCGGATGTCCAGGCGCTCCGTGATCGCCGAGGAGCCGGGGATCTGCGGGGTCGGGCCGTCCGAGGCTCCGAAGCACTGGTCGACGGGGGCCATCGCGGGCGGGGTCGCCGTGGTGCGGACGTCGTCGGGGAGCGTGTCCAGGTGGCCGTAGGAGGCCAGGACGCGGATGCGCTCCACCTCGGTGCCGTCCTCCGCGTACTGGAAGAGGGAGGCCTGGCCGGTGGAGAGGGTGCGGCCGGTGCGGACCGTCTCCGTGCGGATGACCGCCGGGCCCGGCACGGACGGCGTCAGGTAGTGCGCCGAGATCGTGAACGGGTCCGGGTGGGGCAGGTGGTCGCCGAGGGCGCGGCCGAGGAGGGCGAGGAGGTAGCCGCCGTTGACCGCCTGGATGATCGTCCAGCCCGCGGAGAGTTCGGCGTCGTAGACGCCCGGGGCGCGGAGGGTGACGGCGGTGTCGCGGTCGAACTCGCTCGTCGCCTCGATGCTGCTCGTGCTCATGGCGGCGACCGTACCGGATTTAGCTACTGAGCGGTAGCTTTTTCGGATTCCTCGCGGGCGGAGGAGCGGCGGTTCCACGCGCGCGGCGCCCGCCAGTGGTAGTGCATCGCCAGGAGTCGCAGGACGAAGGCGGTCAGCACCGCCGCGCCGCTCGTGTACGCGTTGAGGACGTCGAAGCGGATGCAGAGGACCACCATCGTGGCGCCCACGATCGCCGGCACGGCGTACAGGTCGCGGTCCCAGCGCAGCAGCGACGGCACCTCGTTGGCCAGCACGTCGCGCAGCACACCGCCGCCGACCGCGGTCGCCAGGCCGAGCGCCGCCGAGGAGGTCAGGCCGAGGCCGTAGTCGTACGCCTTGGTCGTGCCCGTCACGCAGAAGAGGCCGAGACCCGCCGCGTCGAAGACGTTGACCGCGGTCTGGGTGCGCTCCACCTCGGGGTGGAGGAAGAAGACCAGGACGGACGCGACCAGCGGCATCAGGAAGTAGCCCAGGTCCGTGAAGGCGGCCGGGGGCACCGCGCCGATGATCAGGTCGCGGACGATACCGCCGCCCAGCGCCGTGGCCTCGGCGAGGACCGCGATGCCGAAGACGTCGAAGTTCTTGCGCACGGCCAGGAGCGCACCGGAGATCGCGAAGACGAAGATGCCGATGAGATCCAGGGCGTGCTGGACGGAGGGGTTGAACAGATCGTGGAGCACCGACCAATTGTGCCGGTTCCGCCCGGGTGCGCCGACATGGCACGGGGCCCCCGCCGCCTTTCGGCGAACGGGGGCCCCGGCGGGCGGTCAGGACTCGGGGGTCGCCTCGGGCGAGGCCTCGGGTGCCGGCTCGTCCGTCGTGTCCTGTGCCGGGGCCTCCGGCTCCGGCTTCTTCGTGAGGGCGACCTCCACCGACTCGCGGGCCGCCGGGACCGTCAGGCCCGCGGCGTTCTCGGCGTTCTCCGGGTGGTGGCAGGCCACGCGCTGGCCTGGGCGCAGCTCCAGGAGCGGGGGCTCCTGGGTCTTGCACAGCTCCGTCGCCTTCCAGCAGCGGGTGTGGAAGCGGCAGCCCGGCGGGGGCGCGATCGGCGACGGGACGTCACCGGTCAGCAGGATGCGGTCGTTCTTCTGGCCCCGGCGGCGCGGGTCCGGGATCGGGACCGCGGACATCAGCGCGCGGGTGTACGGGTGCATCGGCGACTCGTACAGGGACTTGCGGTCGGCCAGCTCGACGACCTTGCCCAGGTACATGACGGCGATGCGGTCCGACACGTGCCGGATGACCGACAGGTCGTGCGCGATGATCACGTACGTGAGGCCGAGCTCCTCCTGGAGGTCGTCCAGGAGGTTGACCACCTGCGCCTGGATCGAGACGTCCAGGGCCGAGACGGGCTCGTCCGCGACGACCAGCTTCGGCTTCAGGGCCAGGGCGCGGGCGATGCCGATGCGCTGGCGCTGGCCGCCGGAGAACTCGTGCGGGTAGCGGTTGTAGTGCTCGGGGTTCAGGCCGACCAGGCCCAGCAGGCGCTGGACCTCCTTCTTCACGCCGCCCTCGGGCTCCACGCCCTGGAGCTTGAAGGGCGCCGAGACGATCGCGCCGACCGTGTGGCGCGGGTTCAGCGAGCCGTACGGGTCCTGGAAGATCATCTGCACGTCGCGGCGCAGCGGACGCATCTTCGCGACGCCGAGGTGCGAGATGTCCGTGCCCTCGAACTCGATCGTCCCGCCGGTCGGCTCCAGGAGCCGGGTGATCAGGCGGCCCATCGTGGACTTGCCGCAGCCGGACTCGCCGACGACGCCGAGGGTCTCACCTGGGTAGACCTCGAAGTCGATGCCGTCGACCGCCTTCACGGCGCCGGTCTGGCGCTGCAGCAGCCCCTTCTTGATGGGGAAGTGCTTCTGCAGGCCGGTGACCTTCAGCAGGGGTTCCGTCGTCTCGCTCACAGCTTCGGCGCAATCTCTTCGGTCCAGATCCGGTTCCGCTCCTCCGGCGCCATGTGACAGGCCGAGAAGTGTCGGGAACCGGTCTCCGTCAGCTCGGGGCGTACGGTCCGGGTGATGCCGCCCTTGGGGACGTCCGCGTACGGGCAGCGCGGGTTGAAGGCGCAGCCGCTGGGGACGTTGATGAGGCTGGGCGGGTTGCCCTTGACCGGGATGAGGCGCTCGGTCTGCTCCCGGTCGATGCGCGGCATGGAACCGAGCAGACCCCAGGTGTAGGGGTGCTTCGGCTCGTAGAAGACGTCCTCGGCCGAGCCGCGCTCCACGCAGCGGCCGCCGTACATCACGAGGATGTCGTCGGCGATCTCGGCGACCACGCCGAGGTCGTGCGTGATGATGATGACCGCGGAGCCGAACTCCTTCTGCAGGTCGCGCATCAGGTCGAGGATCTGCGCCTGGACGGTCACGTCGAGCGCGGTGGTCGGCTCGTCCGCGATGAGCAGCTCGGGGTTGTTGACCAGCGCCATCGCGATCATCGCGCGCTGGCGCATGCCGCCGGAGAACTCGTGCGGGTAGTTGTCGAAGCGCTTGGCCGGCTCGGGGATGCCCACCCGGTCGAGGAGTTCGACGGCCCGCTTGCGGGCGGTCTTCTTGTCGACGTCGTGGTGGACCCGGTAGGCCTCCACGATCTGGTTGCCGACCGTGTAGTACGGGTGCATCGCGGACAGCGGATCCTGGAAGATCATCGCCATCTCGCGGCCGCGCATCTTGCGCACGGTGTCCGCGTCGGCGGTGAGCAGCTCCCGGCCGTTGAGCCAGATCTCGCCGGAGATGCGGGCCTTCTGCCGGCCGTACTGGCCGACGGTGTGCAGGCCCATGATGCCGAGCGAGGTGACCGACTTACCGGAGCCGGACTCGCCGACGATGCCGAGGGTCTTGCCCTTCTCCAGCTGGAAGGTGAGGCCGTCGACCGACTTCACCAGACCGTCGTCGGTCGGGAAGTGGATCTTCAGGTCGCGGACGTCGAGGAAGGCGTCGGAGGGCGCGTTCCCGGTGGCGACCGGCTCGCCGACGGCGGCGCCGGTCTTCACGAGCTTGTCGGTCATGCCAGCCTCACTCGGGGGTCGATCACTGCGTACAGAAGGTCCACCACGAGGTTGGCGATGACCACACAGGCGGCGGTGATGAGCGTGACGGCCATGATCAGGGGCAGGTCGCGGTCGCTCACTCCCTTGATGGCCATCCAGCCGAGGCCCTGGAGGTTGAACGCGGTCTCGGTGAGGATCGCGCCGCCGACGAGGGCGCCGAGGTCCATGCCGAAGATGGTCAGGATGGGGGTCATCGTGGAGCGCATGGCGTGCTTGCCGAGCACGACCGGCTCCGTCAGGCCCTTGGCCCGCGCGGTGCGGATGTAGTCCTCGCCGAGGACCTCCAGCATGGTGGCGCGGGTGAGGCGGGCGTACATCGCCGCGTACAGGAAGGCGAGGGTGACCCACGGGAGGATCAGACCGCCGAACCAGCCGCCGAAGGACTCGCCGAGCGGCACGTACGTGGCGTCGAGCCAGCCGAGCTGGGTGCGGAAGACGAGCATCGCCAGCATGGCCGTGAAGAAGATGGGGAGCGAGACGCCGGCGAGCGCGGTGATCATCGCCGCGCGGTCGACGACCGTGCCCCGCTTGAGCGCGGAGAGGACGCCGGTGGAGACGCCGAGGACCAGCCACAGCACGGCCGCGCCGATGACCATGGAGAGGGTGATCGGGAAGGCGTCGAGCAGCATCGTCCAGACGTCCTGCTCGGTCTTGAACGAGTAGCCGAAGCAGGGCGCGGCGCAGTGGATGGAGTCGCCGCCGCCCACGTAGTCGCGGCCGACGAAGATTCCGGAGACGAAGTGCCAGAACTGCACCAGGATCGGATCGCCGAGGCCCAGCTTCTGACGGACGCCCTCGATGGCAGCCGGATCCGCCTGCTTGCCGACGAACATCGCGGCAGGGTCACTGCCGGTCAGCTTGGGGATGAGGAAGAAGATGCTGAGCGTCACCAGGGTGACGACGAGCAGCATCATGACGACGGCGAAGAGCCGTCGGATTATGTATGCAAGCATGCGGTCGGCCGGTCGGCGGCCGGGGAACCCGATCGGATTCCCCGGCCGCCGCGCACGGCCCTCACCTGCCCTTCGGACCTAGCGGCGGGTGCGCCGTTGGAGCGAGTTGGTTTCAGACTCGGCTGGTGTGGCGACTTACTTGACGACGCCGAGCGACGCGTAGTCGTAGCGGCCGTTGTAGGCGTCGGCCGTGTAGACGTTGGTCAGGCGCGAGCCACGCCAGATGATGTTCTTCTCGTGGGTGAAGGGCAGGTAGACCGCGGCCTCGGAGACCTTGGTGTTGATCTGCTTGTAGAGCTCGCCGGCCTTGGTCGGGTCGGTCTCCTTCAGCGCCTGGTCGAACAGGCCGTTGACGGCCGGGTCGTTCAGCTCGGAGAAGTTGTTGTTGCCGGACTGCAGGATGAACCGGCCGTCCACGAGCGGCTGCAGGAAGCCCTGGCCGGTCGGGAAGTCGGCGCCCCAGCCCATGATGATGATGCCGTAGCCCTTCTCCTTGACCACCTTCGGCGAACCGATGATGCCGGAGGTCTGGGCGCCGTCGAACTGGTCGATCTGGGCGTCGATGCCGACGGCCTTCAGCGACTGCTGGAGGGACTCGGCGGTCGCGATCTCGATCTTCTTGTTGTTGCGGACCGCGATGGTGGTCTTGAAGCCGTTCGGCTTGCCGCACTTCTTCAGCGCGTCCTTCGCCTTGGCGAGGTCCGGAGCGCCGCCCAGCTTGCCGTACGGGTCGTACTTCGGGTCGGCACCCTTGATCGCCGGCGGCAGCATGTTGGCGGCGATGTCGCCACCGGCCTGCGGGCCGCCACGGGCGGTCTGCAGCGACTTGGAGTCGGCCGCGTAGATGATCGCCTTGCGGCACTCGATGTTGGAGATGACCGTCTGCGGGAACACGGCGTAACGGATGAAGCCGGTCTGCGGGTTGTCCGCGTTCGCCTTGTTCTGCTGGAGCACCTTCGCGCGGGCGGCGGCGCCGACACCGGTCGCGTTGATGTCGAGGTCGTACTCGCCCTCGATCAGGCGGTTGTCCATGTCGTCGGCGTTCGTGGTGAACGTGACGCTGATGGTGTCCGGGAGGGCCTTGCGGATGGTGTCCGACTTGGCGTCCCAGTTCTCGTTGCGCACGAGCTTCATGGACTTGTTCGGCGTGTACGACTGCCACTTGTACGGGCCGGAGGAGAAGACGCCCAGGCCGTACTTGGCCTTGGTGTCCTTGTCCTGGCGGACCGGGGAGGCGGCGGGCATCGCCAGCATCTGCAGGAAGTCGCCGTTGGCGACCGGCAGCTTGAAGACGATGGTCTTGTCGTCCGGGGTCTCGATCGCCTTCAGGCCGAGCTTGTCCGCGGAGGTGTCCTTGTACGGACCGGCGTAGGTCTTCTTGGGGTCGAGGACCTGCTGAAGGTAGATCGGGCCGCCGGAGATGACGTCCTGCGCCCAGATGCGCTCGATGCCGTACTTGACGTCCTTGGAGGTGATCGGCTTGCCGTCCTCCCACTTCACGCCGTCCTTCAGCGTGAACGTGTAGGTGAGGCCGTCGGCCGAGACCTTGCCCGCGTCGGTCGCGAGGTCCGGGACCAGCTCGGTGGAGGCGGCGCCCGGCTCGGACTTGAAGGAGACCAGCTGGCGCGTGTAGTAGCGCTGGAAGTCCCAGACGAAGCCGTAGTAACCGCGCTGCGGGTCCCACGAGTCGGCCTCCTGCGAGCCGATGAACTTCAGCTCGCCGCCCTTCTTGTCCGAGGGGTTGGCGACCTGGTTCACCGCGGCGTTGAAGCCGGCCGCGCCCGCCTTGCCGCCCTTGCCGCCGCTCTCGCCGCCCTTGCCGCCGCCACACGCGGTGGTCGCGACCATCGTGGCCGCGGCGAGCAGCGCGCCGGCGGCGATTCTGCGCCTCTGGGAGCTGTTCAGAGTCATGGTCGAGCAACCTCCGAAGTCATGGCGGCCGTTGTCACGGATGGTCCGCCTTTGGGGGATGTGCCTCTGTCGACAGCGGCAGGGGCTGGTCTTTCGGTGAACGGCGTGTGTCAGCGGGAGCTCTTCGGGTCGAGCGCGTCACGCACGCCGTCGCCGAAGAGGTTGAACGCCAGAACGGTGATGAAGATGGCGAGGCCGGGGATCACCATGAAGAGCGGGTCGGCCTCGTAGGTGGTGATGGCCGTCGACAGCATCTGCCCCCAGGAAGCGGTCGGGGGCTTCACACCCGCACCGAGGAAGCTGAGCGCCGCTTCGGTGAGGATGTTGGTGGGGATCATGAGGGTTGCGTAGACCATGATCGGGGCGATCAGGTTGGGCAGCAGCTCGCGGCGCAGGATGTACAGCCGGCCGGCGCCCAGGCTCTGGGCCGCCTCCACGTACTCGCGGTTGCGCAGGCTGAGCGTCTGGCCTCGGACGATGCGGCCCACGTAGGGCCAGCCGAAGAAGCCGATCACGACGACCAGGGCGGCGATGCGGACGCCCGAACCGTCGAGTCCGAGGAACTGGTTCGGCAGGACGGAGACCAGGGCGATGGTGAACAGCAGCTGCGGGAAGGCGAGCATGACGTCCATGACCCGGCTGAGGGCCGCGTCGATCCAGCCGCCGAAGTAGCCGGCGACGACACCGAGGACGGTGCCGAGCAGGACCGCGAAGAGCGCGGCGGCGAAGGCGACGAGCAGCGAGATCCGGGCGCCGTAGACGATGCGGCTGAAGACGTCGCGGCCGTTGACCGGCTCGACGCCGAAGAGGAAGTCCGAGCTCACGCCGCCCCAGGAGCCGATCGGGGTGCCGAAGAGCGGGTCGATCTGGTCCTCGTGGAACTCGTCCGGCGGGTGGCCGAGGAGCGAGACGATGACCGGGGCGAAGATCGCGACCAGGATCAGGAAGACGACCACGAAGGCGCCCGCGAGGGCGAGTTTGTCGCGCTTCAGCCTGGTCCAGGCGATCTTCCAGGGGGAACGGCCCTCGATCGCCTTGGCCGGCGCGTCGGGCACGGCGTCGACGGCCGCGGCCTGCTCGGCCGCATTCGTCTCGTGCAGTGGTGCCGTCATCGTGGTGAGGACCCCTCTCGGCCGCCGGGTCGCCGGCCCTTGCCCGCCGCGGGTAGCGGCTCGGTGGAACAACTGCTGGGCACCGGCTCGGGGGGAGCCGAACGCCTGGTGTTCCGGGGAGTCTTCAATGTGCCCGCGATCACCCGCCAGCCCCCAAGGGGAATGTTTGCGTAAACGTGATGCGGTGCGTTGTCTTCCGTTATCCGGACGTCGTGATCGCGTGAGCGGACCAACTCGGCCGCTATTCGACCAGACCGGACATCCTGCTCAACTCATGCCGCGCGGGCGTGATTTGGGGGGACGGAGGTGACGCGGGTGACGGAACGGACGTATCAGTACGGGCGGGGCGCGGCCGGAGGATAGCCGTAAGCCGGGGCGTGCGGAGCCGCGGGGGCGGCGTGCGCGTCACGGTCGTAGAAGGGCCGGGCGTGGGCGTGCAGCCACATCGCGACCGGGTCGTACCCGTCGGACATCGCGACCGTGGAGACCGGCAGCCCCTCGGGGACGGCCCCGACGGTCTGGCGCATCATCGTGCGCACCGCCTCGACGGAGCCCGGCGAGGAGTCGTAGAGGTCCAGACCGATGGCGAGGTACGGGGAGCCCAGCGCGGGCTGCACCCAGGCGCGACGCAGCGAGCGCACGGCGGGCGTGCGGTGGGCGTTCTGCGTGAGCAGGGCGTAGAACTGCGGGATCTCCACGGCGGGCTCGGAGAGCCGCAGGGGTCCGGCGGGCATCCGGTCCAGGCCGGTGGCGATGCGGCGCAGATCGGCCCAGGGGATGCCGACGCCGCCGCCGGGGGCGTGCGGATTCAGCCAGATCCCCCAGCGGTCGGGGTAGAGGGCGCGGGCGATCTCCAGACCGGAGGCGAGCTCGTGGCCGCGGTTCCAGCCGGAGGCGGCGAGCTCCTGGTCGGAGGTGACGCAGGGCGCGTAGCCGAAGCCGTCGACCTCCATGTTCCCGTACTGGGCGTCGGGCGAGCCGGGCGAGCCCTGCCAGAGCAGCATCCGGACGTCGGCGGCGGCGAGGGCGTGCAGCAGCTGCTCGTAGGCGTCGTGGCGCCCGGGTGCCACCTGGCGCAGCATGTGCTCGACCTGTTCGGTCGCAGCGGTGCCTGACGCGCTCACCTTTGGGTCCCGCCCCTCGTCGTCCGCATCGCGGTGTGGATCGGCTTGAATCAGTTCAGCTTAAACAGGGGGACGCTCACACGGCGGCGCGCTGGTAGAAGGGGCGCACCTTCGCCAGCATCCAGTCGCCGACCGGGTCCTGGGCCACGTCGAGCAGGATGAGGTTGACCGGCCAGGCCACCTCGACCCGGCCGAGGGCGCGCCCGAGGGCGTCGAGCGGCCCGTTGCGGTCGGCGTCGGGGCCGAGCAGCTGGACGCCGATGAAGAGGGCCGGTTCGGTGCCCTCGACGCTGGCGAGGACGCGGCGGGCGGTGACGACGGTTCCGGCGGCCTCGAACTCGGCGGAGGCGGCGGCGAGGAAGTCGACGGGGTCGTCCTGCCAGTCGGGCTCGAAGAGGCGGACGCGGCCGCCGCTGGCGGGCCCGTCGAGCGGGGTGCGGCCGGCCCGGCAGAGCTCGGCGACGGCGGGCGGCGGCAGCGGGACGCCGACGGTGCCGCCGGGGTTCACGGCGATGCCGAGCTGCGGGGGCAGACCGCGGGCGAAGTCGCGGGCGGGGGCCACGGTGAAGGACATGTGGGAGCCGACGCAGGCGAGGAACTGCTGCTCGGAGCTGAAGACGGGCACGTAGGCGTAGCCGTCCAGCTCCAGGGTGGGCAGGTCGAGGTCGCTGCTGTCGGGGCCGCCGCCGTTGGGCAGCGGGACCCACACGGGGCTGCGCCCGAGCACCTCGACCAGTCGGCCGCCGGCCGCGGGGTTGCCGAGCGAGGCGGCCAGCACTTCTTCGAGCTCATTGCCCGGCCACGTCACGTCCACGGTTCTCGCTTTCCCCTTCCGGCACCCGGTGCGTCCGGCACACACGGTGCGGTTCAGCACCTTAACGGCGCGTCGGCGCCGCTGTGACCGAAAAGGGGGCGGAAAGCCCGTGGAGTGCTTCAGGACACGTCGCGGAAGCCGATCTTCCGCAGGGTGTCGGCGGCGTCCCGGTCGAGCAGGGTGACCGAGGCGCAGCCCGGGGGCAGCTTCCCGGCCTCGGCGGTGCTCACGAGCCGGCCGACGGCGCGGCGGTGCCGGGCGAAGGCGTAGCCCGAGACGCCGCGGCCGCGGGCGGCCTGTCCCTCCCGGGCGGTCGCGGGCTCGACGTCGAGCAGGATCAGGTGCAGGGCGGTGCCGCGGCGCCGGGCCTCGCGGGCGAGCCAGCCGCGCACCCAGGACTGGGTGCCGCAGTCGTGGACGACGACGCTCGCGCCGGAGCGCAGGGCGCGGCGGAGCCCCGCGTAGTGGGCGAGGCGGGCGAGCGGGCGGTAGACGGCGTAGGGCAGGAAGCGGGGCAGGCGGGCCTCCCAGCGCTCGCGGGTGTGCTGGGAGTCGATGGCGCGGCCCTCGGCCGTGCGGGCCATCAGGGTCGACTTGCCGCTGCCGGGCAGTCCGGAGACGACCACGACGTCCCCCATGGCGTACGCGAGGGCGCGGGGGCCGCGGTCGGCCCCGCGGTCGCGCAGGTCGCGCAGCAGGCGGCTGCGGCGGCGGGTCCGGGCACGGGCCCGCGCCCGGCTTCCGGCATTCTGCACGGGTATGCCCGCGCTCGTCGCATAGGCACCGGTGTGCCGCATCGGCGTCCTCGGCGGCATCTGCATCGCGTCTCTCCCCCTGGTAGGCCCTGCGGAGACCCTTGCCCACGAAGTGTAAAGAAAGGGTAATGAGACGCAAGCGATTTGCCGGGCCGAACCGCCGTGCAATGATGTGCGCGCAGGCGCTCGCACGAGCGTCCACAACCTCATACCGGCCGCTCGAATCCGCGCGGGAGAGTCCCGGTCACGCACCGCAGTCACAGGGTGCGCCCGGGCGCCGAAGGAGCAAGTTCCTCCCTTGAATCTCTCAGGCCCCGTACCGCGTGGATGAGGCAGATCTGAAAAGCGGGCCGCGCCTGTCGTGGCCCCACCCAAGGTGCAAGCCGGGGATGCCCTCGGTGAACCTCTCAGGTTCCATGACAGATGGGGAGGACCGTCCTCCGTCATGCATGTCGTGCCCTGCACGCCCTGGGACCCGGGAGCCACCCGATGAGCACTGCCCCCCGCCTCACCGCCCTCGATGCGCTGCATCGTTCGCTGGGCGCGACCATGACCGACTTCGCCGGCTGGGACATGCCGCTGCGTTACGGCAGCGAGCGCGACGAGCACAACGCCGTCCGCACCAAGGCGGGTCTCTTCGACCTCTCCCACATGGGCGAGATCACCGTCACCGGCCCGCAGGCCGTGGAGCTCCTGGACCACGCCCTCGTCGGCAACATCTCCACCGTGGGCACCGGCCGGGCCCGCTACACGATGATCTGCCAGGAGGACGGCGGCATCCTCGACGACCTGATCGTGTACCGCCTGGGCGAGCCCGAGGCCCCCGAGTACATGGTCGTCGCCAACGCCTCCAACGCCCAGATCGTCCTGGACGCCCTCGTGGCGCGCTCCGAGGGCTTCGACGCCGAGGTCCGCGACGACCGCGACGCCTACGCGCTGCTCGCCGTCCAGGGCCCGGAGTCCCCCGGCATCCTGAAGGCGATCACCGACGCCGACCTGGACGGCCTGAAGTACTACGCCGGCCTGCCCGGCACCGTCGCCGGCGTGCCCGCGCTCATCGCCCGCACCGGCTACACCGGCGAGGACGGCTTCGAGCTGTTCCTGAAGCCCGAGCACGCCGAGGGCGTGTGGAAGGCCCTGACCGAGGCGGGCGAGGGCGTCGGCCTGATCCCCTGCGGCCTGTCCTGCCGCGACACGCTCCGCCTGGAGGCGGGCATGCCGCTGTACGGCCACGAGCTGACCACCGCGCTGACCCCGTTCGACGCCGGGCTGGGCCGGGTCGTGAAGTTCGAGAAGACCACCAACGAGGGCCGCTTCGTCGGCCGCGAGGCGCTGGAGAAGGCCGCCGAGCGCGCCGAGTCCGCCCCGCCGCGCAAGCTGGTCGGCCTCATCGCCGAGGGCCGCCGGGTCCCGCGCGCCGGCTTCTCCGTCGTGGCGAACGGCCAGGTCATCGGCGAGGTGACCTCCGGCGCCCCGTCGCCGACCCTGGGCAAGCCGATCGCCATGGCGTACGTCGACGCGGAGTTCGCCGCGCCCGGCACCGAGGGCGTCGGCGTCGACATCCGCGGCGCGCACGAGCCGTACGAGGTCGTGGCGCTGCCGTTCTACAAGCGCCAGAAGTGACGTGAGGGACGCGAGGGGCGCCTGAGGGCGTCCTGGGGCGTGAGGAGTGACGTTTCCCTCACCCCCCGTCTCACTTCGTGTCTCACCCCGCAAGACCCACGTTCATCAGTACTCCCCCGATCCAGGAGAATCAGGTCATGAGCAACCCCCAGCAGCTGCGCTACAGCAAGGAGCACGAGTGGCTGTCGGCCGTCGAGGACGGCGTCGCCACGATCGGCATCACGGAGCACGCCGCCAACGCGCTCGGTGACATCGTCTACGTGCAGCTCCCCGAGGTCGGCGACACCGTGACCGCGGGCGAGACCTGCGGCGAGCTGGAGTCCACCAAGTCCGTCAGCGACCTGTACGCCCCGGTGACCGGCGAGGTCGTCGCGGCCAACCAGGACGTCGTCGACGACCCGTCGCTCGTGAACTCCGCTCCGTTCGAGGGTGGCTGGCTGTTCAAGGTGCGCCTCGCGGGCGAGCCGGACGACCTGCTCACCGCCGACGAGTACACCGCCTTCACCGCCGGCTAAACCGAGACCCCCTAGGGATCGATTCATGTCGCTTCTGAACACCCCTCTCCACGAGCTGGACCCGGACGTCGCCGCCGCCGTCGACGCCGAGCTCCGCCGCCAGCAGTCCACCCTCGAGATGATCGCCTCGGAGAACTTCGCTCCGGTCGCGGTCATGGAGGCCCAGGGCTCGGTCCTCACCAACAAGTACGCCGAGGGCTACCCGGGCCGCCGCTACTACGGCGGCTGCGAGCACGTCGACGTGGCCGAGCAGATCGCCATCGACCGGATCAAGGACCTGTTCGGCGCCGAGTACGCCAACGTGCAGCCCCACTCCGGCGCCTCCGCCAACCAGGCCGCCCTCTTCGCGATCGCCCAGCCGGGCGACACGATCCTCGGCCTGGACCTGGCGCACGGCGGTCACCTGACCCACGGCATGCGCCTGAACTTCTCCGGCAAGCAGTTCAACGTGGTCGCGTACCACGTCGACGAGGCCGGTCTGGTCGACATGGCCGAGGTCGAGCGCCTGGCCAAGGAGCACCGCCCCAAGGTGATCATCGCGGGCTGGTCCGCCTACCCGCGCCAGCTGGACTTCGCCGAGTTCCGCCGGATCGCCGACGAGGTCGAGGCCTACCTGTGGGTCGACATGGCCCACTTCGCGGGCCTGGTCGCCGCGGGTCTGCACCCGAACCCGGTCGAGTACGCGGACGTGGTCACCTCGACCACGCACAAGACGCTCGGCGGCCCGCGCGGCGGCATCATCCTGGCGAAGAAGGAATTCGCCAAGAAGCTGAACTCCTCGGTCTTCCCCGGCTTCCAGGGCGGCCCGCTGGAGCACGTGATCGCGGCCAAGGCCGTCTCCTTCAAGGTCGCGGCCTCGGAGGAGTTCAAGGAGCGCCAGCAGCGCACCCTGGACGGCGCCCGCATCATCGCCGAGCGCCTGGTCCGGGACGACGTCACCGAGCACGGCGTGTCCGTGCTCTCCGGCGGCACCGACGTGCACCTGCTCCTGGTCGACCTGCGCAACTCGGAGCTCGACGGCCAGCAGGCCGAGGACCGTCTCCACGAGGTGGGCATCACGGTCAACCGGAACGCCGTTCCGAACGACCCGCGCCCGCCGATGGTCACCTCCGGCCTGCGCATCGGCACGCCGGCCCTCGCCACCCGCGGCTTCCAGGCCGAGGACTTCACCGAGGTCGCCGACATCATCGCCGAGACGCTGAAGCCCGGCTTCGACGCCGAGGCGCTCAAGGCCCGGGTGACGGCGCTCGCCGACAAGCACCCGCTGTACCCCGGCCTGAAGTAGTTTCGTACCCTTTTGTTACCGGGCTCGTACGAGTCCGTTCGTACGAAACCTCCGGGGCACCGCGCACACTGGACAGTGAGCGCGGTGCCCCGGCCCGTGCTCCACCCCCTTCGTTTCTGCTCCACCCCGGCAGACAACGGCGTCTAGCCCCCACAAGGAGTTCCCCCGTGGCCATCTCGGTCTTCGACCTGTTCTCGATCGGCATCGGCCCGTCGAGCTCCCACACGGTGGGCCCCATGCGCGCGGCCCGGATGTTCGCCCGCCGCCTGAAGAACGAGGGCCTGCTCGCCCACACGGCGGCGATACGAGCGGAGCTCTACGGCTCGCTGGGCGCCACCGGCCACGGCCACGGCACCCCGAAGGCCGTCCTGCTCGGCCTGGAGGGCAACTCCCCGCGCACCGTCGACGTCGAGAAGGCCGACGACGAGTTCGAGCGGATCAAGGCGAGCGGCCGGATCAACCTGCTCGGGATGCACGAGATCCCCTTCTCCTTCGACGACGACCTGATCCTGCACCGCCGCAAGGCACTGCCGTACCACGCCAACGGCATGACGGTCTTCGCGTACGACGCCGAGGGCGCGCTCGTCCTGGAGAAGACCTACTACTCGGTCGGCGGCGGCTTCGTCGTGGACGAGGACGCGGTCGCGGGCGAGAACCCGATCGTCCCCGAGGACACCGTCCTGAAGTACCCCTTCCGCACCGGTGACGAGCTGCTCCGCCTGACCAAGGAGACCGGCCTGTCGATCTCCTCCCTGATGCTGGAGAACGAGAAGGCCTGGCGCACCGAGGACGAGATCCGCGCGGGCCTCCTGGAGATCTGGCGGGTCATGCAGGCCTGCGTGTCCCGCGGCATGTCCCGCGAGGGCATCCTGCCCGGCGGTCTGAAGGTCCGCCGCCGCGCCGCCACCTCGGCCCGCAAGCTGCGCTCCGAGGGCGACCCGGCCGCGCACGCGATGGAGTGGATCACCCTCTACGCGATGGCCGTGAACGAGGAGAACGCCGCGGGCGGCCGGGTGGTCACCGCCCCGACCAACGGCGCGGCCGGCATCATCCCCGCCGTCCTGCACTACTACATGAACTTCGGCACCGGCTCCTGCACCCCGGAGGAGAAGGAGGACGGCGTGGTCCGCTTCCTCCTCGCGGCCGGCGCGATCGGCATGCTCTTCAAGGAGAACGCCTCCATCTCCGGCGCCGAGGTCGGCTGCCAGGGCGAGGTCGGCTCGGCCTGCTCGATGGCGGCCGGCGCCCTCGCCGAGGTGCTCGGCGGCTCGCCCGAGCAGGTGGAGAACGCGGCCGAGATCGGCATGGAGCACAACCTGGGCCTCACCTGCGACCCGGTCGGCGGCCTGGTCCAGATCCCGTGCATCGAGCGCAACGGCATGGCGGCGGTCAAGGCCGTCACGGCGGCGAAGATGTCGATGCGCGGCGACGGCAGCCACATGGTCTCCCTCGACAAGGTCATCAAGACCATGAAGGAGACCGGCGCGGACATGAGCGTGAAGTACAAGGAGACGGCGCGCGGCGGCCTCGCCGTGAACATCATCGAGTGCTGATCACCGGCGGCGGCCGCCGACTCCCGGGACGGTCCGGGCCCCGTACGGGTCCGGCTCGTCCCGCAGCAGCGGCACCGGGCCGCGCAGCGCGAAGCCGCCCGGCAGGTCCAGCGGGCCGCCCTTGCGCTCCGCGAGCACGGCCCCCTGCACCGCGAGGCTCGCGTCGACCGCGCAGCTCCCCGCGTTCACCCCGGTCAGACAGGCGTCCCGGACCACGCACACGAACCCCGACACCCAGAAGACCAGGTTGAGCTCCACCTGCAGGGTGCCGAGCTTCGCGCCGTCCACGTACACGTCGATGTACGGCCGGTGCGTCGAGGTGACCCGGTGGGTCGCCAGCGCCACGACCTCCTCGCTGCCCGGCAGCTCCCGGGTCCTGCGGGCCGCCGCCTGCAGCGCCGAGTGCCCGGACCAGCCGCCCGCCACGAGGTCGAACACGTCGAGGCCGAGGAAGTCGTCCACGACCCCCGCCAGCTCGTGCTCGACCGCCCGGTCGGCGGCGGGGGTCCGGCCCCGCACCGGCGCGAGCAGCGGGCCCGCCGTGCCGTGGGCGCGCAGCGGACCGTCGAGCCTCTCCCCCGCCCCGAGCAGGAACGAGCGGACGGTCGTGGGGGCCGTCGTGGGCATGGTGGTGGTCATCGGTCCTCCTCGTCGAGCGTCTGCCGGCCCGGGTCCGGGTGCGGGTCGAGCCGGGTCGAGTGGGTCGGCGGCTCGCCGGGCGCCCGCGCCTCGGTCAGATCGGCACTGCCGGTGACCGGACGGAGCCGGGCCTTCACATGACCGCGGACCCAGCGGGGACCGCGGTGCAGCCGCCCGAAGTACGCGCCGGCGGCGACGGCCACGGCGAGCACGCCGCCGAGCGAGGCGGGTCCGACGATCCAGCCGACGGGGGTGGCGGACCCTCCGCTGTCACCGCCGGTGGTGCCGCCGGTGTTCTGGTTCCCGCCGTTGTCGGTGCCGCCGGTGTTCTGGTTCCCACCGTTGTCGGTACCGCCACCGTTCTGGTTCCCACCGTTGTCGGTACCGCCACCGTTCTGGTTCCCACCGTTGTCGGTGCCCCCGCCGTTCTGGTCACCACCGTTGTCGGTGCCACCGTTGTCGGTACCGCCGTTGTCGGTACCGCCGTTATCGGTACCGCCGTTGTCGGTACCGCCGTTATCGGTGCCCCCGCCGTTCTGGTCACCACCGTTGTCGGTGCCCCCGTTCTGGTTCCCGCCGTTGTGATCGCCGCCGTTCTCGTTCCCGCCGTTCTGGTCGGTGCCACCGTTCTGGTTCCCGCCGTTCTCGGTCGGACCGGCCTTCACCGTGAACGGCGCGTCCGCGTACTGCTCCGCGTCGGCCGTGCACGCGGCCCGCACCGTGTGGGCGCCCGGCTGGGCGTCGGCCGGGATCGTGATCCCGGTGCTGAAGGTGCCGTCCGTGACCGTCGCGGGGGTGAGCACCCCGCCGTCGTCCCAATCGAGCTCGACGTCCGGGCAGGTGAAGCCGGTGCCGTCGGCCTGTGCGGGCTTCCCCTTCTCGCCCTCCTTGGGGTCGAGTGCGAGGGCCGGGTGCGCGGCCGTCTTCTCCGTCACGGTGAAGGGGGCACTCGCCTTGATGTTCGGGTAGCCGACGCAGACGGCCGTGATCTGGTACGTGCCCGGCGGGGTGCCCTCGAAGACCTCCGCCTGCTGGCTGAAGCTGCCCTCGTCCGCGCTGACGTCGATGCGGTGGTCCACGAGCTTCTTCTCCCCCGCGTACAGCTCGACGTCGTCGGCGTAGCACTTGCCGAAGCCCGAGCCGCTCACGGTGAACTGCGTCTTGGGCGGCCCCTCGGACTTGTCCAGGCTGATCGTGGCGGTCTTCAGGCTCTCCGCGGGGTTGGTGGTGTCGCCGGGGCCGGGGCCGGCGCCGGTCACCGTGAAGGTGGCCGCGGCGTAGTAGTAGTCACCGCCGGAGTCGACGAGCGGCTTGCAGTTCGCCGCGATCTTGTGGCCACCGGGAGTGGCGTCCGCGGGCACCGCGATGGTGCCGGAGATCTGGGGCAGGTTCGCCGTGCCCGGCACCCCGTGCCCGCCGTCGAAGGTGATGGTCACCGGGCTGCAGGACGAGAAGCCGTCACCGTGGACCTGGACGCTCGTACCGGGCGGCCCGGTGTTCGGCGCCAGCGTGAGGGAGGCCGCCACCGCTTGCGGCAGCAGGCCCGTCAGGGGGGTGAGTGCGGCCGGACCCACGCTGATCGCTGCGCTCAGAAGCACCGCCATCAGAAATCGACGCGCCAGTCGCACGGCAGTGGACATCATGAGGATGAGGGGGTGGGTGGATCACTCCCCATCTTCCTCCCCGCCACGCAAATCCGCTCGTCGTGCACGGAGCGTGACGAAAACGGGGAGCGGGAGGGGAAGGAGAGGTCGGACGGGCGGCGTGCCGCGTACGCGCGCGTGGTCGTACCGGGTGCCGCCCGTCCTCGCCCCGAGGCTCAGGCCTTGCTGAGGTGGGACCAGAACTCGTCCCAGGAGAGCACGCCGTCCTCGTTGTCGTCGCGCTGCTTGATGAGGGCCTCGGCGACGGACTCGGTGACGTTGAAGTCACCCAGCTGCGCCATGACGCTCTTGTACTCGGCGGCCGTGATGAAGCCGTCCCCGTCCACGTCGAACCGCTCGAACGCCGTACGCGCCTCGTTGATGTCGGCCACTGCTTCCGCCCCTTCATGGTGCTTCGATGTCGGGGGCCAGATTAGCGGGCGCCCCCGTGCCGGATGATGGGGGTATGAACAGCGAAGTGGCCCGCATCCTGACCGCCGCGGCACACGGGGAGTTCCCGCCGCCGGACGGGTCGACGACGATCCTGCCCCAGCCGAACGCGCGGGACGCCGGGGTGCTGTCCTTCACGGCGCACTCCGTGGTCTTCCTGGACGAGGACCCGGAGTGGATACGGGCGGAGCTGTCGGCGGCCTCGACGGATCCGCTGGTGGCGAGCATGACCCCGCGGTTCCACTCGGCGCTGATGGCGCGCACGGGCCGGGACGTGAACACGGTCGACCTGCTGACGGTCGCGGGCGCCCTGCCGGGCGAGCCGGAGATCGAACTGCGGGAGATCGAGGACCAGGAGCACCCCCGGGTGGCGCGGGCGCTGAAGTACCGGGACGAGGTCCGGGTGTGGGCGGCGGACGGCGGCGTGCTGATCCTGGGCCGGGGCGTGGCGGGCCGCATGGAGGCCGCCGTCGAGGTGGACGAGGAGGTGCGGCACCGGGGTCTGGGCCGGGCGCTCGCGACGGCGGCCCGTCATCTGACCCCGGACCCCGTGGTGTGGGCCCAGAACAGCCCCGGCAACGCGCGCAGCGTCCGCACCTTCCAGGCGGCGGGGTACCGCCCGGTGGGCGCGGAGGTGCTGCTCGTCGCGGGCTAGACGGGCCCGGGAGCGGCTAGCGGAAGATGCCCGTGTGGCCGAGGGAGTAGCGGCCGGGCTGCGGGTAGACCGCCAGGCCGTGGGGGCCGCCGCCGACGGGGACGCGGGCGAGCTGCTTCCCGGTGGCGGTGTCGATGGCGTACACCTCGGAGTCGTAGCGCCCGGAGAGCCAGAGCACCTTCCCGTCGGCGGAGACCCCGCCCATGTCGGGCGAACCGCCGTTCGGGAGCCGCCACTTCTTGGTGAGCCGGTTCTGGGCGAAGTCGAAGACGGAGACCGTGCCCTCGCCGCGGTTGGAGACGTACATCTCCTTGGAGTCGCGGGAGACGTAGAGGCCGTGGCAGCCCTTGCCGGTGGGCAGCAGCGTCGGGGTGGTGAACTTCTCGCCGTCGAGCACCCACATGCCGTGGGCCATCATGTCGGCGATGTAGAAGGTCTTGCCGTCCGGGGAGATCTTCACGTCCTGCGGCATGGCGCCCTGGAAGGGCAGCTTCTGCTGGCCGATGACCTCCATCTTCTCGGTGTCGACCTTGAGGAGTTCGCCGGAGAACTCGCAGGAGACGACGAAGTAGCGCCCGTCGGCGGAGAAGTCGGCGTGGTTGACGCCGTAGCAGGAGACCGGGACGGTCTTGCGGCGTTCCATGGTGTGCGGGTCGCGGAAGACGAGTTCGCGGTCGAGCGAGGCCATGACGACGGCGTACTTGCCGTTCGGGGTGAAGTAGAGGTTGTACGGGTCGTGGACCTCGACGGGCTTGCCGGCGACGCCGGTGGCCGGGTCGATGGGCGTGAGGGTGTGGCCGCGGTTGTTGTTGACCCAGAGGGTCTTCATGTCCCAGGAGGGCACGACGTGTTGCGGCTGGTTGCCGACCGGGATGGTCTCGACGACCTTGTACGTGGCGGGGTCGATGACCGAGACCGTGTTGGAGGCGGTGTTGGGGACGTACACCCGCGAGGGGAAGTCCTTGACGACCGGTGAGAGCCGGTTCGGCCGGTCGGCGGCGTAGACGTCGTCGGGCTTGAGCAGCGGGGGCATGCCGGGCAGTCCGGCGGGGGCTGCGGCCGGTTTCGGCAGGGCGGGGAGCACGGCGGCCTTCTTGACGCCGCCGGAGTTCTCGGCGGGGTGCGGGGTGCCGCAGCCGGCCAGCGCGAGGAGCAGGGCGGCGGCGAGGAGTCCCTTGGTACGGGGGGCGTGGGTCGGCATCAGGTCAGCAGCTCCGTGGTGGTCACCGCGCGCAGGCCGCGGCGGTCGAGGTCGGCGAGGAGGAGGGGCAGCGCGGCGACCGTGTCGGCGTAGCCGAAGTGGAGGCTCACCACCGATCCGTTGCGGATCCGCCCGGTGACGTGGCTGACGACGGCGGCGGGGCCGGGCGAGGTGTAGTCGAGGGAGTCCACGTCGTACGAGAGGACGTGCGGGTATCCGGCGCGCCGGGCGGCCCGGCGGACGGTCTCGGCGGCGTGCTGGGTGCGGGAGGGCCGGAACCAGGTGCCGATGGAGCCGGTGAGGCGGCGCAGCCGGGTGGCGCAGGCCTGGATCTCGGCGAGGGCGTCGGCCTCGGTCATGGCGTTGACGTCGACGTGGCGCTGGGTGTGGTTGCCGAGGTCGTGGCCGCCGTCGAGGA
Organism: Streptomyces showdoensis; assembly: GCF_039535475.1. NCBI lineage: Bacteria > Bacillati > Actinomycetota > Actinomycetes > Kitasatosporales > Streptomycetaceae > Streptomyces > Streptomyces showdoensis. The sequence goes on from NZ_BAAAXG010000028.1 coordinate 730,766, forward strand.
CGCGGCGGGCCATCTCGGGGTACCGGTCGAGCCAGTCGCCGACGGCGAGGACGGTGACACGGGCGCCGGCCCGTTCGGCGTGGCCGAGGACGGCGCGGGCGAGGGCGGGGTCGCCCTGTCCGTGGAAGGTGAGGGCGACCGCGGGGCGGTCGCGGGGGCCGTTGGCGATCTCGTCGGGGCGGCCGGGATAGCAGCGCGGCGACGGGGCGGCGGGGGCGGGTGCGGGGCCCTTGGGGGGTGCGGGGCGCGGCTCCGTACCGCAGGCGGTGGCGAGGGCCCCCGCGAGGGCGGTGGCCGCGCCCGCCCGGAGGGCACCGCGGCGGTCGGTCGGCATCACGGGACCATTTAAGGGCTGGTATGCCGGAATCGCGACGATTGAGCCAATTCAGGACGTTTGCGGGACGGGATCAGGCGTCCACCATGCGGACGGGGCGAGGAAACACCCGATGAACGCCATACTTATTCATCGTTTATAAGGACGGTGCTGCATGTCACCAACGATTCATTGGTAAACCGTCCCGCTTTGTCCGACTCTGCCCCGGTAGGGACTTTTGGCGGAGTGGCCACCTGTCTGCCATAGTCGGAGACACGACCCCCATTGACCCGGGCCAGGTCGACATGGCGGCCGTGGACACACCCCCCCCGATCCACGGCGCATCACACGGAAGCCCCCACGCGCCCCACCACGGCGGACGGGGGCTTTCGTGCGTCCGGGGGCCGCCCGCCCGGACACGGCCTAGCGGTCGCCGACCCGCATCTCGAACCAGGTCGTCTTGCCGCGCGGGGCGAGGTCCACGCCCCAGCGGTCGGAGAGCTTGTCGACGAGGAAGAGGCCCCGGCCGCTCGTGTCGAGCTCGTGCACCGGCATCAGACAGGGCAGTCCGCGCGAGGGGTCGCGCACCTCGATCCGGATCCAGCCGCGGCGGCGCAGCATGCGCAGGGCGAAGACCCGCGCGCCGGTGTGCCGGACGGCGTTGCCGACCAGCTCGGAGACGAGCAGCACCGCGTGCTCGGCGATCTGCGGACCGAGCGCCCACTGGCGCAGCACGACCCACTGGGTGAGCCGACGGGCGACCGCGGCCGACTCGGGACGGGACGGCAGCCGGACATCCTCCTCGGCCGGGTTCCCGTACAACTCCAGTGCTTCCGCGGCCTGTCCGTCCTCCGCGGCCGGCACCCACCGTGCGGCGGTCGCACCGCCGCGCTGCCGCGGTTGATCCATACCATCCAGGCCCGCCATGCCCCCATCATGGCCGCACGGAGCGGGGCGCGGGGGGCGTTCCGCGGGATTCGACCCCCCGGAATCGACAATTCCGGGGGATCCGTCCGACAGCGGCCGACGCCGGTCCGCGACGTCGGCGGAAGCGGGCCCGGCTCAGGCGAACGTGGCCTTGCCCGGGCCCTCCTCGACGAAGCTGCGCATCCCGCGCTCCCGGTCCTCCGTCGCGAACAGGCCCGCGAACCAGGTGCGTTCGATGGCGAGACCGGTGTCGATGTCCGCCTCCAGACCCTGGTCGACCGACTCCTTCGCGGCCCGCAGGGCGATCGCGGGCCCCTTCGCCAGCTGCGCGGCCCAGGCGTGCGCCTGCTCGTACACCTCGGCGGCCGGCACGACCCGGTCGACCAGGCCGAGCCGGAGCGCCTCGTCCGCCCTCACCATGCGGCCGGTGAAGATGAGGTCCTTGGCCTTGGAGGGGCCGACGAGACGGGAGAGGCGCTGGGTGCCGCCGGCGCCGGGGATGAGGCCGAGCAGGATCTCGGGCTGGCCCAGCTTGGCGTTGTCCGCGGCGATCCGGTAGTCGGCGCAGAGCGCGAGCTCGCAGCCGCCGCCCAGCGCGTACCCGGTGACGGCCGCGACGACCGGCTTGGGGATGCGGGCGACCGCGGTGAAGGAGTCCTGCAGCGCCCGGGACCGCTTGACCATGGCCGCGTGGTCCATGACCTGCATCTCCTTGATGTCCGCGCCGGCCGCGAACACCTTCTCGCCGCCGTAGAGGATCACGGCCCGCACGTCGTCGCGGTCGGTCGCCTCCTCGGCCAGCTCGCGCAGCCGGTCCTGGGTGGCGACGTCCAGGGCGTTCATCGGGGGGCGGTCGAGACGGATCGTGCCGACGCCATCGGCGACTTCGAGGTTCACAGTCATGGACCGAAGGTTAGCCGCCGTTAACGGCGCGGGCCCCGGTGCCGTTGGTCACAGCACCGGGGCCCGCGAGGGGAGGACGGAAGGTCAGGCCTTCCACTCCGACCAGGACATGTTCCAGCCGTTGAGGCCGTTGTCCGGCTTGATCTGCTTGTCGCGCGAGTTCTTCACGATGACGACGTCACCGATGATCGAGCGGTCGAAGAACCAGGCGGCGGGCGTCGAGCTGTCGCCGGCGCCGCGGGTGTCGCGCAGACCGACGCAGCCGTGGCTGACGTTGGCCGAGCCGAAGGTCGAGGCCGAGGCCCAGTAGTTGCCGTGCACGAAGGTGCCCGAGGTGGACAGGCGCATCGCGTGCGGCACGTCCTTGATGTCGTACTCGCCGCCGAAGCCCACGGTGGCGCCGTTCATGCGCGTCACCTTGTACTTCTCGCTGATCACCATCTGACCGTTGTACGTGGTCGTGGACGGCGCGCCGGCCGTGATCGGCAGGGTCTTGATGATCTGGCCGTCGCGCTCGATCTTCATCGTCTTGGCGCTGGCGTCCACCGTGGAGACCTGGCGGCGCCCGATGGTGAAGGTGATCGTCTTCTTCTGCTTGCCGTACACGCCCGGGCGGCCCTCGACGCCGTCCAGGTTGAGCTTGACGGTCACCTTGGTGCCCGCGGCCCAGTAGTCCTCGGGACGGAAGTCGAGCCGGTCGTTGCCGAACCAGTGCCCCTCGATCTCCACGGCCGGCTCCGCCGTCACCTTGATGGCGCGCTCGACGGCCTCCGGGTTGGTGATGCCCCGGGTGAAGTTGATCGAGACCGGCATGCCGACGCCGACGGTCGCGCCGTCCTCCGGCGTGTAGTGGCCGATGAAGGTGTTCTTCGGGACGAGGGTGCTGAAGGTGGTGTCCTTCGCCGACTCACGGCCCTCGGTGTCCTTGGCCACGGCGTGCACCTTGTACTGGGTGCCGGCCGACAGGTGGCCGAGCGGCTCCCAGCTCGCGCCGTCCGCGGAGATCCGGCCCTCGACCGGGGTGCCCTTGGTGTCGGCGACCGTGACCGTCGACAGCTTGCCCTGATCGGCCGTCACCTTCAGCGCGCCGCTGGTGGCGACCGAGTCGGCGCCGTCCTTCGGGGCGATCGTCACGACCGCGGTGGACGCCGCGATCTCCTGCTTGCCGCCGGAGCCCGCCGGGCCCTGGCCCCCCTTGCCCCCGCCGGTGGCACCGCCGCCGCCGCACGCGGTCAGCACGAGGAGCAGCGTCCCCGTCGCCAGCGCGCCCAGGCGGGCGCCTCGGCGCCGTCGTCCGGCGGTCCCTCCGGATATCGGCTGCCCGTTCACTATGCTCTTCTCCCCTCGGACGACCCGGCACTGCTCGGGCCCCACCCCCGTGCGCATCCTCCCGCGCACACGGCGTTAGATAATCACACCGCCGGACACGAAACTTCCACGCGAATGTCACCGTTCAGTCCCAGTTCACGCGGGGCGCGGCGACCGGCGGGCCCCGGGCCGCGTCGTCCCGGATCAGCTCAGCGCGGAACCCGCCCGCCAGCGGCTCCACTCCATGTTCCAGCCGCCCAGACCGTTGTCCGCGGCGACCTGCTTGTCGCGCGAGTTGACCACCTCGACCACGTCGCCGATGAGGGTCCGGTCGAAGAACCAGCCGGCCGGGGTGTCCGAGCCGCCGCCCTTCACGTCCCGCAGCCCGACGCAGCCGTGGCTGACGTTGGCCGAGCCGAAGGTGGACGCCGAGGCCCAGTAGTTGCCGTGCAGGAAGGTCCCCGAGTCGGTCAGCCGGATCGCGTGCGGCACGTCCTTGATGTCGTACTCGCCGCCGAAGCCCACCGTACGCCCGTCCATCCGGGTCACCTCGAACAGCTCCGTGACCACCATCTTGCCGTTGTACGTGGTGGTCTTCGGCGCCCCGGCCGTGATCGGCAGCGTGGTGAGCAGGTCGCCGTCCCGGCGGATCTCCATCGTGTGCCGCTCGGCGTCGACCAGGGAGACCTGGGAGCGGCCCACCGTGAAGCCGACCTTCTTGCGCTGGATCCCGTACACCCCGGGCGCGCCCTCGACGTCGCGCAGGTCGAGGTCGACGGTGACCTCGGTGCCGGGCTGCCAGTACGCGGCGGGGCGGAAGTCGAGGCGGTCCTTGCCGAACCAGTGGCCGGCGATGTCGACCGGCGGGTCGGAGGTGACCCGGATGGCCCGCTCGACCTCCGCGCGGTTCTCGATCTCCCGGTTGAAGGAGAAGGAGACGATCATGCCGGTGCCGACCGTGGACCGGTTCTCCGGCTTGAAGTAGCCGATGAAGCGGCGCTCGGGCACCACCGTGGTGAAGGTGGTGTGCCGGGCCGAGCGGCGCCCGTGGGCGTCGAGCGCGACCGCGTCCACGCTGTACTTCGCGGCCAGCGCGAGCCGGGTGCCCGGGCCCGGGCGCCAGCGCAGCCCGTCCGCGGAGATCTCCCCCGCCACCCGGGTGCGCTGCGCGTCCTCCACCTGGACGACGGTGACCCGCTCCAGGCGGCCGCTGTCCACCCGCACCTCCAGGGGCCCGTCGGCGGGCACCCCGCGGCTGCCGTCCTCGGGGCTGACCCGGATCACGTCGCCGGGCGCCCGCGCCTTGCCCGGCAGGGCCACGCCGGTGCCGAGGCCCCCGCCACCGCCGGCACCGCCGTCACCGTCGGCTCCGGTGCAGCCCGCGAGGCCCGCCAACAGTCCCGCCACGGCGAGCGCGTACCCCGCCCGCTTCATCACATGTCTCACGACCGGCCCAACGACGGCCACCCTCCAGGGGAAACGTGCGTGCGGGTCATGTTGGGAGCAGGGCCGTGCGGGCAGAACAGGTGGGAGGACCACGTGCGGACAGCGGCGGCCGGGACGCCGCCGCCCTCCCGCACGGGGAGAGCCGCGGGAGGCCGGGACGGTGTCGAGCGCAGCCGAGCAGGAGGCGGTACACGAGCATGCCCGCGCCCCGAAGGGGCCGGAGCGGGTGGTGTGGCCGGGGGCGCCGACCCCGCTCGGCGCCCGCTGCCGGGTGGGCCCCGACGGGGTCGCGGGCACCAACTTCGCGCTGTGGTCGGGCGGGGCGGAGGCCGTCGAGCTGTGCCTGTTCGACGCCGACGGCACCGAGACGCGGCTCGAACTGGCCGAGCCGACCCATGAGATCTGGCACGGCTTCGTGCCGGGCGTCGGCCCCGGACAGCGGTACGGCTACCGGGTGCACGGACGCTGGGACCCGTGGACCGGGGCCCGCTGGAACCCGGCGAAGCTGCTCCTCGACCCGTACGCCCGGGCCGTCGACGGGGCCGCGGGCAACGACTACCGCTCGCTGCCGCCCGAGGCGTACGGGCACGTGCGGGACTGGCCGCAGCAGCACGTCGCCGACACCGTCCGCGACGAGCGGGACTCCGCCCCGTACGTCCCCAAGGGGGTCGTCGTCCAGGACGACGACGACTGGTCCGACGACCGCAGGCCCAAGACGCCCTGGCCGGACTCGGTCATCTACGAGCTGCACGTCAAGGGCTTCACCGCCCGGCACCCCGGCATCCCCGAGCACCTGCGCGGCACCTACGCGGGCCTCGCGCACCCGGCCGCGATCGAGCACCTGGTGCGGCTCGGCGTCACCGCGGTCGAACTGCTGCCGGTGCACCAGTTCGCGCACGAGGACCATCTACTGCGGCGCGGCCTCACCAACTACTGGGGCTACAACTCCATCGGCTACTTCGCCCCGCACGCCGGCTACTCGGCGAGCGGGACGGCCGGGCAGCAGGTCGGCGAGTTCAAGCGGATGGTGCGGGCGCTGCACGCCGCCGGGATCGAGGTCATCCTCGACGTCGTCTACAACCACACCGCCGAGGCCGGCGAGCTCGGCCCCACCCTGTCCCTGAAGGGCATCGACAACCGCGGCTACTACCGCCTCCAGTCGGACGCCCGGCGCTACGCCGACTACACCGGCTGCGGCAACACCCTGCACGTGGTGCAGCCGCAGGTGCTGCGGCTCATCACCGACAGCCTGCGCTACTGGGTGACCGAGATGGGCGTGGACGGCTTCCGCTTCGACCTGGCGGCGGCGCTCGCCCGCTCGATGCACGACGTCGACATGCTCTCCCCCTTCCTCGCGGTCATCGCCCAGGACCCGGTGCTGCGCCGGGTCAAGCTCATCGCCGAGCCCTGGGACGTCGGCAACGGCGGCTACCAGGTGGGCTCCTTCCCGCCGCTGTGGACGGAGTGGAACGACCGCTACCGGGACGCCGTACGGGACTTCTGGCGCGGCGCCCTGCCCGACGTCCGGGACCTCGGCTACCGGCTCTCCGGCTCCAGCGACCTGTACGCCTGGGGCGGGCGGCGCCCGTACGCCTCGGTCAACTTCGTGACCGCCCACGACGGCTTCACCCTGCGCGACCTCGTCACCTACGAGCGCAAGCACAACGAGGCCAACGGCGAGGGCAACCGGGACGGCACCCACGACAACCGCTCCTGGAACTGCGGCACCGAGGGCGAGACCGACGACCCCGGGATCAACGCCCTGCGCCGGCGCCAGCTGCGCAACCTGATGACCACGCTGCTGCTGTCGACCGGGGTGCCGATGCTCGTCGCGGGCGACGAGATGGGCCGCACCCAGGGCGGCAACAACAACGCCTACTGCCAGGACAACGAGATCGGCTGGCTGGACTGGAGCCTCCCGGAGGACCCGGGCCGCGCCCAGCTCCTGGCGCTGACCCGCCGGCTGCTCGCCCTGCGCCACCGTCACCCGGTGCTGCGCCGCCGGGCCTTCTTCTCGGGCCGGCCCGCCGCCGACGGGCTGCGGGACCTGGCCTGGTTCACCGCCGACGGCACCGAGATGACCGAACCCGACTGGTACGCCCCGGCGGCGACGCTCGGCCTCTACCTGTCGGGCCGCGACATCCCGGGCCGGGACGCGCGCGGCCGGCAGGTCACCGACGACAGCTTCCTGGCGGTGCTCCACGCGGGCCACCGCCCGGTGGAGTTCCGGCTGCCCGGCCCGCCGTGGGCCGCGTCCTACGAGCTGATCGTGGACACCGCTACGGAGGACCAGTCCCGCGCCCCGGGGACGGTGCACCGGGGCGGGGGGACGATCACCGTGGCGGGGCGGTCGGTGGTGCTGCTGCGGGTGGGCGGCTAGCGGGTCTCGACGAAGCAGGTGTAGTCGCCCTCGACGTCGACGTCGGGGCCGGTGTACGCGGAGGACGTGGTGCCCTGCCCGTAGGTGGTGAAGGAGCCGGCCGGGCGCCCGTCGGCGATCCAGGAGCGCGGTGCGGTGCCGAACGCGTCCTCGCACCGGTCCTGGCCCTCGCGCGCGGCGACGCCGTCCGGGTCGCCCTGGACGGTCTCCTTGAACCTGACCTGCCCGAACACCCGGAGGTCCGCGCCGGAGCCGCAGGGGACGACCCGGACCAGCGCCAGGGTGCCGAGCCCGGTGTCGACGGAGGCGCAGCCGCCGGGCTTCACCCGGTGCACGTCGGTCAGCGCCTTCTCGGCGTCCCGGACCCGCGCGCCGGCGGGCGGCGGCGGCACGGGGGTCCTGCCGTGGCCGGACAGCGCGTAGTCGGCGCGCAGCGAGGTCACCCCCTTCAGGAGGTGCCGGCCGTGCAGCAGCGCGAGCGCGGGGGCGTAGTCGGCGGTGGCGCGCAGGAGCAGGCCGTGGGCGTCGAGCACGACGGTCATGCGGATCGGTCCGGGGGCCTGCCGGGCGAGGTCCTGGGTGAGGTCGAGCGCCTCCGGCAGCGCGCCGGTGGCGTAGGTGAGGGGCACGTCCAGCCGGTACGTGCGGCTGCCGTCCGCGCCCTTCACGGGCGGCGTGCTCGCGTCGGCGACGGAGACGACCTCGGCGAGCGTCCGGCCGTACGGGGCGGTGTCGCCGGCCCGCTGGAGGGCGCCGTCCATCCGGTCCACGACGTCGGTGGAGGCGGCGGAGGAGTACCGCAGCCAGCCGCCGTCCGCGGTGCGGTAGGAGACCTGGTTGCCCGAGACGGCGAAGGTCTGCGGCCTGCGCTCGCGGACCGGCTCCCCGCCCAGTTCGCGCGCCGCGTCCGCCGGGAAGCGGCGCGGGACCTCGACCACCCGTTCCGCCCGTGCCGTGTCCTTCGCGTAGTCCTGCACGCCGGTCACGCGCTCCACGGCGGTGCCCTTGGCGGAGCCGTAGCGGAGCGTCCAGGTGAAGGCGGCGGAGCCGGCCGCCCTGGTGGCCTCGCTCGCGGCGGAGAGCTGGTCGTCGAGGCGTACCGAGAAGACGGGGGTCGGGGTGGGCGAGGGGGTCGTCGGGGCCGCCTCGCCGTCCCGGCCGCCGGACTGGCAGGCCGCCACCGTCGTCAGCAGCAGCGGCAGCACCAGTGCGGCGGCGCGCCGCCGCGTCCTGGAGTCGTTCATGGTCCCCACCCTCGTCACCCGTTCCTCCGGCCGCGCGGCCGAACGGGCGGGATCCTACGGACCGGCTCGCGGCCGACGGACGGTGGGCCCCGCGCCGGCCACCACGGCGCGACGGCGGTGGCCGGCGGGGGAAGGCGCACGTGGCGGCTCGCCGTCCCCCGTGAGCCGTCCCGTGCGCTGTCCAGTCTCCGCGCCCGGGTGGGCGGTGTCGTTGTCCGGGAGCGCAGGGCCCGTTGACGCTGGGCGCAGCGGTCAGCCGGTGCCGCCGAGGATGCCCCGCTGGTAGGCGACGGCGACGGCCGCCGCGCGGTCCTCGGCGCCCAGCTTGGCGTGGATGTGCGTCAGGTGGTCTTGACGGTGGCTTCGCTGAGGAAGAGCTCGGCAGCGGTCTCGCGGTGGGAGGTGCCCCGCCCGGTGGCCGGAAAACCACATGAGCCGTGTCAGGGGTGAACCGTAGGCTCGGACCTGATGCCCACTGAACATGTACCCACCAAGGAATCGTCCCCCGGACGGCGCTCGACGGTGCGCGCGCTGCTGCGTCTGTGGCCGTACGTACGCCCGGTGCGGGCCCGGCTCTTCACCGCCGCGTTCGTCGCGATCGTGGCCTCCTGTCTGTCGCTCGTGATCCCCCTGGTCCTGAAGTGGCTGGTCGACGGCCCGGTCACGGCCGGCGACCGGGCCGGAGTCTGGTTCGGCGCGCTGTACCTGCTCCTCCTCGGCATCACCGAGGCGGTCCTCTTCGGCGTCCGGCGCTGGCTGGTGGCGCGCCCGCTCGCGGGGGTGGAGGCGGGGATGCGGGCCGACCTGTACCGGCACCTCCAGCGGCTGCCGATCGCCTTCCACGACCGCTGGGCATCCGGCCAGCTCCTGTCGCGCGGCACCACGGACCTCATGCTGATCCGCCTCTTCCTCGCCTTCCCGCTGACCTTCCTACTGGTCAACGGCGTGACGATCCTGGTGGGTTACGCGGTGCTGTTCGCCCAGGACTGGACGCTGGGCCTGGTGCTGCTGGCCCCCGTCGCGCCGATGGTCATCCTCTGCTCGCTCTTCGAGCGGAAGTACACGGTGGTGACCCGGCGGGCGCAGGACCAGGTGGGCGACCTGACCACGGTGGTCGAGGAGAGCGTGCTCGGCATCCGGATCGTGAAGGGCTTCGGCCGGCACCGCAGCCAGGCGGACGCCTTCCGGAACCTGGCGGAGCTGCTCCGGGGCACGGAACTGGCCAAGGCCCGTCTGCTGGCCTGGATCTGGGCGGTGATGACGCTGCTGCCCGAACTGGCGGTGGGCGCCGCCCTGGTGCTGGGCACGGTGCAGGTGGCCGACGGGCAGCTGTCGGCGGGCACGCTGGTGGCGTTCCTGGCGACGGCGCTGGCACTGCGCTGGCCGGTGGAGTCGATCGGCTTCCTGCTGGCGATGAGCCAGGAGGCGGCGACGGCGGCCGAGCGCTACTTCGAGGTGATGGACGAACCCGAGGAGGAGGACGCCCTCCGGGAGGAAGCCGGGGGGACCGGCGAACGGTCCACCGGCCTCCACTTCGAGAACATCACCTTCCACTACCCGGACGCGCCCCCCGGCAGCCCGCCCGTCCTGGACGGCGTGGACCTGCACGTCCGGCCCGGCGAGACGCTGGCGCTGGTGGGCGGCACGGGCTCGGGCAAGACGACCCTCACCGCCCTCGTCCCCCGGCTGCACGAGCCGAGCGCCGGCCGGATCCTCCTGGACGGCGAGGACATCACCCTCATGCCCCGGGAACGGCTGCGCTCCCTGGTGTCGGTGGCGTTCGAGGAGCCGACCCTGTTCTCGGCGAGCATCGGCGAGAACGTCCTGATGGGGACGGCCGGGGGAACGGACGAGGACCTGTCCCGGGCCCTGTCCGTGGCCCAGGCGCAGGACTTCGTGGGGAGGCTGCCCGAGGGCGCGGACACCCAGGTCGGCGAACAGGGCCTGAGCCTGTCGGGCGGCCAGCGGCAGCGCCTCGCACTGGCCCGGGCGGTCGTGGGCCGCCCCCGCTTCCTGGTCCTGGACGACCCGCTGTCGGCGCTGGACGTGCACACGGAGGCGAAGGTCGAGGCGGCACTGCGGGAGGTGCTGCGCGACACGACCGCCCTGGTGGTGGCGCACCGCCCGTCGACGGTGCTGCTGGCCGACCGGGTGGCGCTGCTGTCCGGCGGCCGGGTGGCGGCGGTCGGCACCCACCACGAACTGCTCCGCGAGAGCGCCGAGTACGCATGGCTGATGTCCGGCGAAAGGCATGAGGACCCCCGATGACGGACACGAACACGGAACGGAAGACCCCGCCCGGCAGCCGTGGGACGCCAGGAGCCCCCGCACCCCTCACCGCACCGCCGGCCGGCCCGGCCGACCCCTTCGACCAGGACGACCTCCCCACCGCCCCCGGCGCCACGGGCCGGCTCCTCCGCTCCCTCCTGAGCGCCCACCGGGCGACGGCCGCGACGGCGGTCCTCCTGCTCCTGGTCCAGCAGCTGGCCCTCCAGGCGGGCCCGCTCCTGGTGGCGTACGCGATCGACCGGGGCGTGCCGGCGTTCCGCGCCGGGAACCACACCCCGGTCCTCGCCGTGGCGCTCGGCTACCTGGGCTGCGCGGCGGCCGGCGGCCTGCTCCAGTACGCGTTCGTGCGGACGGCCGCGCGGATCAACCAGGCCGTCCTGCTGGACCTGCGCGGCCGGATCTTCCGCCACGCGCAGGATCTCAGCATCGACTTCCACGAGCGCTACACCTCGGGCCGGCTGATCTCCCGCTCCACGACCGACGTGGAGTCGCTGCGCGAGCTGCTCTCCGAGGGCCTGCAGGAACTCCTGGGCGTGGCCCTGTCCTTCGTGTCGATCTCGCTGATGCTGCTCTGGCTGGACCTGGGCGTCGGCGCGGTGGCGGTGGCCTCGTTCGGCCCGCTGTACCTCCTGGTCCGGAGCTACCGCCGGCGCTCCGCCGCGGTGTTCGCGGTCCGCTCGACGGCGATCGCCGGGGTGATCGTGAAGTTCGCGGAGACGCTGAACGGCATCCGGCCGGTGCGCGCCTTCCGCCGGGAGCGGGCGAACGACGCGGAGTTCGCGGTCCTGAACGCGCGGCACGAGCGCAGCAACGGCGACGCGCTCCTGGAGATGGCCCGGTACGTGGTGGGCTCGCGGCTCGTGGCGAACACGGCGGTGGCCGGCATGTGCCTGTGGGGCGCGTACCGGGTGGCGGGCGGCACGCTGGAGCTGGGCGTGCTGGCGGCGGCGGTGCTGTACGTACGCCGGCTGTACGACCCGATCGACCGGCTCGGCATGTTCCTCAACTCGTACGAGTCGGCGGCGGCCTCGCTCGCGAAGATCGCGGGCCTGCTCGCCCAGCGGCCGGGCGTCCCGGAGGCGACCGCGCCCCGGGAGCTGCCGGTGCGCACCGGCGCCCCGGGCCGCGAGGTGGTCTTCGAGGGGGTCCGGTTCGCGTACCGGACGGGCGGCGAGGTGCTGCCGCGCCTCGACCTGACGATCCCGGCGGGCCAGACGGTCGCCGTCGTGGGCTCGACGGGCGCGGGCAAGTCGACGCTGGCGAAACTGCTGGCCCGCTTCTACGACCCGACGGAGGGCCGGGTGCTGCTGGACGGGGCGGACCTGCGCGAGCTGGCGACGCCGGAGCTGCGGCGGGGCGTGGTGATGGTGACGCAGGAGGCGTTCCTGTTCTCGGGGACGGTCGCGGAGAACATCGCGATCGGCCGCCCGGAGGCGAGCCGCGAGGAGATCGAGCAGGCGGCGAAGGCCATCGGCGCCCACGACTTCATCGCGGCGCTGCCGGACGGCTACGACACGGACGTGCGCAAGCGGGGCGGCCGGATCTCGGCGGGCCAGCGCCAACTGGTCGCCTTCGCGCGGGCGTTGCTGGCGGACCCTGCGGTGCTCATCCTGGACGAGGCGACCAGCTCGCTGGACGTGCCGGGCGAGCGGGCGGTGCAGCGGGCGATGGACACGGTCCTGGCGGGCCGCACGGCGGTGGTCATCGCCCACCGCCTGTCGACGGTGGAGGTGGCGGACCGGGTCCTGGTGATGGAATCGGGCCGGGTCGTGGAGGACGGCTCACCGGCGGCACTGGTCGGCGGCGAGGGCCGGTACGCGGGGCTGCACAAGGCCTGGCGCGACAGTCTGGTGGGCTGAGGGGCCCGGTGGGCCCCTGCGACCCACCGGACCGACGCGCGACGCGGCGACCGGGCCCACCAGGGCCCCGGTCAGCGGGCCACCCGGCCGACACGCCCCTCAGTCCCCCACCCGCCGCCCCCGCAGCACCCCGTACGAGAGACCCGCGGCGACCAGCATCAGCACCCCCGCGCCGACCGCCGCCCCGCCGATCGCCTCGGTGAAGGCGGCGCGGGCCGCGGCGAGGACGGGGGCGGGGGCGCCGAGGGCCCCGCCGAGGGTCTCGCGGGCGGCGACGGGCGCCCCGGAGGGCATGGCGGCGGTGTAGACGGCGGTGCCGACGGAGCCGAGGACGGCCATGCCGAGGGCTCCGCCGAGTTCCTGGCCCGATTCGAGGACCGCGGCGGCCGCCCCGGCCCGCTCGACGGGCGCGGCGCCGAGGGCGAGTTCGTTGCCGAGGGTCATGGCCGAGACGATCCCGGCCGCGTACCCGGCGCAGGCGGTGAGCACGGCCCACAGCGGGGTGCCGAGGTCGACGAGGGCCAGCCACCCGAAGCAGGCGGCGGCGAGGAGGAACCCGCCGGCCATGACGTACGCCCGGTCGGTCCGCCGGGCGAGCCCCGCGGCGGCCGGGGCGGCGGCCATGACGCCGAGGGTGGGCACGAGGCTCCACAGGGCGGCCTCGAAGGGGCTCTGGCCGAGGACGGACTGCAGGTACTGGGTGGTGAAGACGGCGAAGCCGACGGTCGCGGCCATGGCGAGCAGGTTGACGAGGACGGAGCCGCCGTAGGCGGGGCGGCGCAGCAGGGCGAGGTCGACCATGGGGTGGGCGAGCCGGGACTGGCGGCGCAGGAAGGCGGCGGCGACGCAGAGGCCGGCGGCGACGGCGAGCGCGGCGAGGGGCGACCACCCGTCCGTGGCGAACTCCTTGACGCCGTAGACGGTCGGCAGCACCGCGCCGAGGGAGAGCAGCGCGCTCCACCCGTCGAAGCGGCCCGGCCCGGGCGTGCCCCGGCCGGCGGGCAGGAGGACGGGGCCGAGGAGCAGGAGCAGGGCCATGGCGGGCAGGTTGACGAGGAACACCGAGCCCCACCAGAAGTGTTCGAGGAGCGCTCCGCTGAGGATGGGCCCGAGGGAGATGCCGCCGGCCATGACCGCGGTCCAGGTGGTGACGGCCTTGGCGCGCTGGGCCTCGTCGCGGAAGAGGGTGCGGATCATGGCGAGGGTGGTGGGCATCAGGCAGGCCCCGCCGACGCCGAGGAGCGCGCGGGCCGCGATGAGCGTGCCGGCGCCGTCGGCGAGGGCGGCGGCGCAGGAGGCCAGGCCGAAGAGGGCGGCGCCGCCGAGGAGCAGCCGGCGCCGGCCGAGGCGGTCGGCGAGGGCGCCCATGGTGATGAGGAGTCCGGCGAGGACGAAGCCGTACATGTCGAGGATCCACAGCTGCGCGGTGGCGCCGGGGCGGAGTTCGGCGGCGATCGCGGGGAGGGCGAAGTAGAGGACGGAGACGTCCATGGAGACGAGGAGCAGGGGCAGCATCAGGACGGCGAGGGCGGTCCATTCGCGGCGGCCGGCGAGCGCTTCGCCGGCGGCGCGGGGCGGGGTGGTGAGCGTCATGGGAGCAAGGAAGCAAGGCGACGGACGGGCCGCCATCCTCGCCCTAGTGCACTGCCGTCCTGGACGGAGAATCCCCTGGTGGACGGGGTGCACACCGTACGGGGGTGCACTAGTACACTCCGCGCCCATGAGCAGCCGTCCGCCCTATCTGTCCATCGCCGCCGAGATCGGCCGCCGGATCCGCACCGGGGAGCTCGCGCCGGGCGCGCGGGTGCCGTCGACGCGGGCCATCACCCGCGAGTGGGGGGTCGCGATGGCGACGGCGACGAAGGCGCTGGCGGCGCTGCGCCAGGAGGGCCTGGTGCGCCCGGAGCCGGGGGTCGGCACGGTGGTCGTGGGCCCTTCGGCGGAGGGCGCGGGCCCGGCGGCGGGCCTGTCGCGGGAGCGGATCGTGGCGGCGGCGGTGGCCCTGGCCGACGCGGAGGGGCTGGGCGCGCTGACGATGCGCCGGCTGGCGACGCTCCTGTCGGTGTCGACGACGGCGCTGCACCGGCACGTGCCGGGCAGCGGCGAGCTGGTGCGGCTGATGACGGACGCGGTCTGCGCCGAGGTGCCGCTGGGCCCGGTCCCGGCCGACTGGCGGACGGGGCTCGAGCGGGCGGCACGGTGGCTGCGCGGGGTGTACACGCGGCACGGGTGGATGGCGCACGCGATGGCGGGTTTCCTGCGTCCGGTCGCCGCGCCGCACGCGATGGCGTACACGGAGTGGGTGCTGGCGGTGCTGCGGTCGACCCCGATGACGGCGGAACAGAAGCTGCACAGCCATCTGGCGATCTTCGCGTACGTCCAAGGGGTGGGAATGGCCGACGACTTGGAGGTGCGGGCGCGGCAGGATTCGGGGATCTCGGACGACGAGTGGATGGATCAGAACGAGCCACGGTTCGATGCGATCCAGTCCTCGGGCACGTACCCCTTCCTGCACGCCCTGACCATGGAGGGCGACTTCGTGCTGAGCCTGGAGTCGCTCTTCGAATTCGGCCTCAGGAGAACGCTGGACGGCATCGCGGTCATGATCGGTGAAACGTCCGCTTAACGAACAGAGCCCTTCAAACAGCGGACGATTTCCGGCCAACTTGTTGACGCGCTCCTGACAGACGGCGGCCACAACTGCCACTCTCTCCCCCGGCTCTTCGCACCAACGTTCAGCGCATCACCCGTACGTGCTCCACAGCTCTGCTTGCTCAGCCCGGGCGGCATCACCCAGCCCTCCCGGTACCCCCCTCGCAAAAGGAGTCTGCGTGAGATCCACGCCCAGCCGTCGCGCCACCGCGACCGGCGCCCTGATCGCTGCCGCCGCCATGATCGCCGTCGGTGTGCAGACCGGTTCCGCCACCGCCGACCAGCTCGGTGCCGCCCCGAAGGCGCAGGCCGCCTCCAAGGCGAACCCCGGCAAGCTGCCGGCCGACCTCTCGCCGGCCCAGCGCGCCGCGCTGATCCGCGCCGCCCAGGCGGACTCCGCCGCGACGGCCAAGAGCCTCGGCCTCGGGTCCCAGGAGAAGCTCGTCGTCCGCG